>NZ_CP023271.1:0-360000 GCF_002966815.1 Stenotrophomonas sp. MYb57 | reverse complement strand
GGTCAGCACCACCTGCGGCTTCTGGCCGTGGTGTTCCTGCAGGCCACGGCCCATCAGCAGGTTGAACTTCTGGTCGGTACCGCCCAGCTCGACGTCCGCTTCCAGGGCCACCGAGTCGTAGCCCTGCACCAGCGGGTACAGGAATTCGTGGATGGCGATCGACTGCTGGGCGGCATAGCGCTTGGCGAAGTCGTCGCGCTCGAGCATGCGTGCCACGGTGTGCTGGCCGGCCAAGCGGATCATGTCGGCCGCGCTCATCTTGCCGAACCACTCCGAATTGAAGCGGACCTCGGTGCGGCTGCGGTCCAGCACCTTGAACACCTGTTCCTCGTAGGTACGGGCGTTGGCCAGCACGTCGTCGCGGCTGAGCGGCTTGCGGGTCAGGCTCTTGCCGGAGGGGTCGCCGATCATGCCGGTGAAGTCGCCGATCAGGAAAATGACCTGGTGGCCGAGGTCCTGGAACTGACGCATCTTGTTCAGCAGCACCGTGTGGCCCAGGTGCAGGTCAGGCGCGGTGGGGTCGAAGCCGGCCTTGATGCGCAGCGGGCGGCCTTCCTGCAGGCGCGCGCGCAGATCCTCGAGCTTGAGGATCTCGTCGGCACCGCGGCCGATCAGGGCAAGGGCTTCTTCAATCGAGGACACGTGACTACTCCCGGCAACGCCGTTTCTTATGTGGGGTGTTAAAGCGAAGTTAACCCGATCGGCTTCACAAAAGCCAATAGGCACAAGGGTTTGACGCGAATTTGTTAGGTGTCTATGTTACCGGCGTTTGGGCCCGCGTTCCCGGGTCAGCCAGAGACCGACATCTGATGCTCAATTCCGATCAAGGCCGCGCTCGCAAGCAGCGCTTCCAGGAACGACTCCACGTCCTGCACGACAACGCCCTGCACCGGAAGCTGAGGCAACACCTTCCCGCTGCGTTCAATGAGCGCTGGACGCGGCGTCATTGGATGCACGCCAGCCTGTTTGTGACCATTGGCGCGCTGGTGGCCACGATCGTGCCGGGCTTCTCGCACACCATCGATGCGCCCTACGCCGACAGCCACACCAGCCTGGCACTGCCGTTGCCGCCGTTGGCAATGGCCCGCCAGCAGCAGATCCCCGGCGACAGCTGGCAGGTGCTGCGGGTGCAGCGCGGGCAGACCCTGAGCGACCTGTTCGACAAGGCCGGCATTTCCGCCACCACCCTGCACCGGGTGCTGGACCATCCGGGTGCGCGCGAATCGCTGACCAAGCTGCGCCCGGGTGCCGAGATCGCCTTCGACATGCCGCTGTCCGGTGACCTGCGCAGCATCCGCTTCGACCGCGATGCCGACAACCGGGTCGAACTGAGCCTGAGCGGCGATGACATCAAGGAAACGGTGACCAAGCGCGAGACATCCACGCGCACGGTGGTCACCAGCGGCGAGATCACCAGTTCGCTGTATGCGGCCGCGCGCCGTGCCGGACTGTCACCGTCGGCGATCGCGACGATGACCGACGACATCTTCAAGTACGACATCGACTTCTCCAAGGACCTGCAGCCGGGCGACCGCTTCAGCGTGGTGATGGATGAGACCTGGCGCGAGGGCGAGAAGGTCGATACCAGCAAGATCCTGGCGGCGACCTTCACCACCGGCGGCAAGACCTATTCCGGCTTCCGCTTCGACCGCAACGGCAAGTCCGAGTACTACGACATCAGCGGCCGTTCGCTGAAGAAGAGCTTCATCCGCATGCCGATCCCGTTCGCCCGGCTGAGTTCGACCTTCGGCGCGCGCAAACACCCGGTGCTGGGCAAGATGCGCATGCACAAGGGCGTGGACTACGCCGCGCGGACCGGTACCCCGATCATGGCCGCCGGCGATGCGCGGGTGCAGTTCGTCGGCGTGCAGCGCGGTTATGGCAACGTGGTGATCCTCGACCACGGCCGTGGCCACACCACCCTGTACGGCCATATGTCGCGCTTTGCCGGGATCAAGAATGGCCAGCGCGTGGCCCAGGGCACGGTGATCGGCTACGTCGGCTCGACCGGCCTGGCGACCGGCCCGCACCTGCACTACGAATTCCGCGTCAATGGCGAGCACCGCAACCCGCTGACGGTGACCATGCCGCCGCCGGAGCCGCTGAAGGGCGCCGAGCTGGTGGCCTTCCGGGCGCAGACCGCGCCGGCGATGGCCCGCATCCAGGGCATGGAGAAGCTGATCTACGCCGACGCCAGCCCCGCGCCGGCCGCCGAAAGCGCGAGCACCGAGGTGGCCAGCGCCAAGGACAAGGCGCCGGCAGGCCGCAAGCGCGGCTGAGCCCTGCGTTGACGAAGGAGGACACGGCAGCACAAGCTTGCCGTGTCCTTTTTTTATGCCCGCCATGAACACCACTGCCGATCCGTCCCTTCCCCTCTACCTGGGCCTGATGTCGGGCACCAGCGCTGACGGCATCGATGCCGCGCTGGTGCAGTTCCCGGCCGATGGGGGGTGCCGCTTCGTGCACGGGCTGACCGCCCGCTGGGAGCCGGTGCTGCGGGCGCGGCTGGTGGCCCTCGGCGAAGGCGGCCCGCTGCAGTCGCTGGAGGAGCTGGGCGAACTGGACGCGCGGATTGCGATCAGCTTCGCCGCCGCCGCCAACCAGCTGCTGGAAGAAGCCGGTGTCGACCGTTCGCAGGTACGAGCCATCGGCTCGCACGGGCAGACGGTGCGCCATCGACCGTTGGCCGACCCGGCCTTCACCGTGCAGCTGGGTGACGGCAACCGCATCGCCGAGCTGACCGGCATCACCACCGTGTGCGATTTCCGCCGCCGTGACGTTGCCGCCGGTGGCCATGGAGCGCCGCTGATGCCGGCTTTCCACCTGGACATGCTGGGTGCGGCCGATGAGGACCGTGCGGTGCTGAACCTGGGCGGGATCGCCAACCTGACCCTGATTCCCCGCGAGGGCGTCGTGCGTGGCTTCGATACCGGCCCGGCCAACGCGCTGATGGATGCCTGGTGCCAACGCCATACCGGGCGCAGCTTCGATGCTGACGGCGCCTACGCAGCCAGCGGTGCGGTGGATGACAGCCTGCTGGCCGGCTGGCGCGCGGATCCGTGGTTCGCGCTGCCGCCGCCCAAGAGCACCGGGCGCGAGCAGTTCCACCTGCCGTGGGCCGAAGCACACATGGAGGAAGGCCAGTTCGCCGCAGCCGATGTGCAGGCAACACTGCTGGAGCTGACCGCGGCGACGGTGGTTGATGCGCTGCTGGCCCAGCAGCCGCACACCCGGCGGGTGCTGGTGTGCGGCGGTGGCGTGCGCAATACGCAGTTGATGCGGCGGCTGGCGGCGCGGTTGCCGGGCGTGGTGGTGGAGTCAACGGCGCTGCACGGGCTGGACCCGGAGTATGTGGAGGCGATGGGGTTTGCCTGGCTGGCGCAGCGGACGATGGACGGGCTGCCGGGCAACCTGCCGAGCGTGACCGGGGCGACGGGGCCGCGGATTCTCGGGGCGATCCATCCGGCGTGAGGTGGCGCCATCCGCCGGGCATGGCCCGGCGCTACCCGTCGGCGGCGCGCGGTAGCGCCGGGCCATGCCCGGCGACCCGACATCAGATCAATCGAAGCCCTGGCCGGCCGGCAGCGCCTGCAGTGCGGCGATCGCGTCGGAAAGCGCGTCGACTTCGGGATCGCCGAAGCCGGAGCGGACCTCCAGTTCACTGCTGAACAGGCCCTGCTCCAGCAGGACCGCGCAGGTCTGTTCGTGGGTCCAGCCACGGGCCACCGAGACCCGTTTGATGCGTTCCAGCAGCAGCGGGTCCAGGTCCCGCAGCACTACGTCGGCCATGCTCACTTCCCCGTTCGCAAGGCACCGCCCCCTCGGCGCGTCGGGGCGATCATCCCGCAGTAAGCGCACACAGGCAATCAGGCGGCGGGGGACGGCCCACGATCAACGATGCGTGGCCACAGCCAGGCCAGCAGCAGCATGGTGGGCACCACCGTGACGGCGCTGAGCATGAAGAAGGTGCTGTACGAGGTGGCCTCCACGATGTAACCGGAAACGCCGCCGACGAACTTGCCCGGCAGGTTGGCCAGCGATACCAGCAGGGCATACTGGGTTGCGGTGAAGTTGCGATCGGTCAGCGAAGACATGAAAGCCACCAGCACCGTGCCGGCAAAGCCCTGGAACAGGTTGTCGGCGCTGAGCGCGGCGTAGAACGCCCACAACTGCCCCGGATTGTGCGCCATCAGCAGGAACGCCAGGTTCGACAGGGCCACGCCCAGCGCCGCGACAAGCAGCATCCGGCGGAAACCGAAGGCGGCGACGGCGATACCGCCAAGGAACGCCCCACCAATACCCATCCACACGCCGAACAGCTTGGAGACCGTAGCGATGTCTGCCTTGTCGAAGCCCGAATCGAGATAGAAGGGTCCGGCCATCACGCCGATGACCTGGTCAGGAAACTTGAAGAACCCGACGAACGCCAGCAGCGCCAGCGCCAGTGCCATGCCGTTGCGGGTGAAGAAGCTGGTGATCGGCTGTACGAACGCTTCGGCAATGTCGATGCGGCGCTGCACGGCGTTGGCCGGGCGCTCCGGTTCGCGGCAGAACAGGGTGGTGATGATCGGCAGGATCATCAGTGCGGCCATGGCCAGATAGGCAATGATCCAGCCTTCGAACTGTGCCAGGTACAAGGCGCCGGCACCGGCCAGGATCAGGCCGATGCGATAGCCCAGCGTGTACGTGGCGGCCAACGCGGCCTGCGCGGTCTGCGGCGCGATCTCGATGCGGTAGGCGTCGACCACTGAATCCTGGGTGGCACCTGCAAACGATGCCACCAGTACCCAGGCCACCAGCGGCCACACGCCCTGCTCTGGCCGCACGAACGCCAGTGCAACCAGGCCCACCAGCACCAGGATCTGCGAGACCAGCAGCCACGAGCGGCGGCGACCGAGGAACCCCAGCAACGGAAACGCGTAGCGATCCAGCAGAGGTGCCCAGACGAACTTGAGCAGGTAGAAGAAGCTGGCCAGGCTGATCAGGCCGATGCTGCCCAGATCGAGGCCGACATCGCGCAGACGGGTGGACAGGGTCTGCGAGGCGATCAGCAGGAACGGCAGGCCACTACCGAAGCCCAGCAGGGCCATGGTCAGCGCCGAGGGCGTACCGAACGCACGCTTGATGCCGGCCCAGCCCTTGTAGCCGGCAGGCTTGGCAGCCTCGGTCACAGGTCGTAGTCCACGATGAACGGCGCGTGGTCGGAGAAGCGCTGGTCGCGGTAGATCGAGCAGCTGCGCAGGTGGTCACGCAGGCCCGGGGTGATGAACTGGTAGTCGATGCGCCAACCAACGTTGTTGGCGCGGGCGGCGCCACGGTTGCTCCACCAGGTGTAGTCCTCGCCGGTCGGGTTGAGCAGGCGGTAGGCATCGGCCCAGCCGCGACCTGCGCCCACATCGGTGGCCTGGCCATGGTCGGCACACAGGGCATTGAGCCAGTCGCGTTCCTCGGGCAGGCAGCCGGAGTTCTTCTGGTTGGACTTCCAGTTCTTGATGTCCAGCGCCGAGCGGACGATGTTCCAGTCGCCACACAGCACGTAGTCGCGGCCACTGCGCGCCCATTCCTCGAGGATCGGCCGCAGCCACTCCATCACTTCGAACTTGAAGCCCTGGCGCAGGTCGCCCGAACTGCCGGACGGGATATAGAAGGAGACCACGCTGAGGTTGCCGAAGCGGGCCTCGATGTAGCGGCCTTCGTCGTCGAACGGGGCCCAGCCCAGCGAGGTGATGACCTGGTCCGGTTCGCGCTTGCTGTAGATCGCCACGCCGCTGTAGCCCTTCTTGGTGATGGCATCGCGGTAGAAGCAATGGTGGCCGTCCGGGCGGAACATCGGGTCGGTCAGCTGGTCTTCCTGGGCCTTGGTCTCCTGGATGCAGAGGACGTCGGCGTCCTGGCCACGGAACCAGTCGAGGAAGCCCTTGGTGGCGGCCGAACGGATGCCATTGGCGTTGAAGCTGATGATGCGCATGCGGAAGAACCTACGGCGGGAAACCGGGCAAGCATACCGGTTGCCTGCCGGGCTGAGCAGCCCGCAGGGGCAGCTGCGGATACCTGCGTGAAGGGGCCGGACGAGCGCAGAAAGCCCAGCTGGATTAGGATTTGCGCTCCAAATGAAGATGAATCGAGTTTTGATGAGCGACCACCGTCACCGTTTCCTGCAGCTGGCCCTGACCGCCGACGCCCTGCGCTTCGGCCAGTTCACCCTCAAGTCCGGCCGGCTGAGCCCCTATTTCTTCAACGCCGGCCGTTTCGACTCCGGTTCCCTGCTGTCGCAGCTGGGTGCGTGCTATTCCGACGCCATCGACGCCACCGGGATCAAGTACGACGTGGTGTTCGGCCCGGCCTACAAGGGCATTCCGCTGGCCACCGCAATGGCCTGCGAGCTGGCCCAGCGTGGCCGCGACCTGCCGCTGTCGTTCAACCGCAAGGAAGTGAAGGACCATGGTGAAGGCGGCCAGTTGATCGGCGCCGACATGACCGGCAAGCGCGTGCTGATCGTCGACGACGTGATCACCGCCGGCACCGCCATCCGCGAGGCGCTGGCGATCATCCGCGCTGCGGGCGGTATTCCGGCCGGCATCGTGGTGGCCCTGGACCGCCAGGAGATCGCCTCGGACAGCGACCATCGCTCCGCCGCACAGGCCGTGGCCGAAGAAGCCGGCATCCCGGTGATCGCCGTGGCGACGCTGGCCGACCTGCTTGATTTCGCGTCCGGAAATCCGGAACTTGTAGGCTACCGGCAGCCGCTGGAGGCCTATCGCGCCCAGTACGGCGTCCGTTCCACGCGCTGACCATCAGGGGGAAGGTCGCATGTTCCGAGTTCCTGCCATCGTTGCTGCCAGCCTGCTGCTGGTGATGCCGCAGACGCTGCTGGCACAGTCCAGCGGCAAGGCCGCAGACAAGAAGCTGTACTGCTGGAACGAGGGCAAGGAGCGGATCTGCAGCGACGCGCTGCCGGCCGATGCGGTCAACCACGCCCGCGATGAGTTCAGCGCCAACAGCGGCCTGCGCAACGCGCAGGTGCAGCGCGCGTTGAGCGATGAGGAACGCGCTGCCGCCAGCACGGCGGCGGCGCAGGTCCAGCTGGACCAGATGGCCGAGCAGACCCGGCAGCGTACCGAACAGGCGATGCTGACCACCTACGGTGATGAGAATGCGCTGCGACGCGTGTTCGCCGAGCGCCAGGAGGTGCTCGACAACAACCTCAAGACCGCCCAGTACAACGTGGCCAGCCTGCGCGAATCGCTGGTGGCCCTGCTTGCTGCCGCCGGCGACCGCGAACTGGCCGGCGGCAAGGTGGCCGACAAGCAGGCCCAGGCGATCGGCCAGCGCCATGCGCAGCTGCAGTCGCAGCAACGGCTGCTGGCCAGTTTCGAACAGCAGCAGCAGGCATTGAAGGTCGAAATCGAAAGCAGCCTGCAGCGCTATCGGCAGCTGAAGGGATTGGCGCCGGTGGACGTGCCGGCACAGACCCCGGCGGGTTGAGCGGCGCGCTGCTCGCCCGGCATGGCCCAGCGCTGCCGCTTGCCGGGTTACGGCCTGGACCCTGAAATTTATGCACTCTTTACGCGTCGGCCCTGTCCGGCGCGTAGTGCGTTTATGGGGGCGGGGACGACGATGACGGCCTGAGGTGGAGGGGTTCCACCAGGTCTCAAATTCCATGTCCCCCTGGCTGTCGTTGCTGTGTGGCGTGCTGGTGCTGGTTGCCGCCGCCTATCTTCTTTATGTCGTGCTGCGGCCCGAGTCGTTCTGAGCGGAGCCTGCCATGACTGAAATTCTTGCCATTCTTGCCGCCAGCCTGGTGCTGGCCTGGCCCCTGGGCCTGTACCTCGCCCGGGTGATGCGCGGCACGCCGATGAAGGTCGACGTGCTGTTCCACTGGATCGAAAAGCCGCTGTACAAGGTGCTCGGCGTTGATCCTTCACGTTCGATGTCCTGGCGTGGCTACGTGCTGGCATTCGTGCTCAGCAACGTGGTGATCGCGGTGCTGACCCAGGCCGTGTTCATGACCCAGGCGTGGTTGCCGTTGAATCCGGACCAGATCCCGAACATGCGCTGGGACACGGCGCTGCACACGATGATCTCGTTCCTGACCAACACCAACCAGCAGCACTATTCCGGCCAGGCCCAGCTGTCCTACTTCTCGCAGATGACCGGCATCACCGGCCTGCAGGTGGTGACGCCGATGATGGGCCTGGCGCTGGCCGTGGCCACGTTGCGTGCATTGTTCTCGCGCGCGCCGAAATCGGTTACTGCGCCCGCCGCGGGCGATGACCGCCAGGTGGCGGTGGGCAATTACTACGCCGACGTCGTGCGCCTGTGCGTGCGCTTCCTGCTGCCGCTGTGCCTGGTATGGACGCTGCTGCTGACCAGCCAGGGCGTGCCCTCCACGATGGCCGGTGGCCCGCAGGCCACGCCGATCGATGCCAGTGCCGGCATGGCGCAGCAGAAGCTGCCGCTGGGCCCGGTTGCGGCGATGGTCGCGGCCAAACAGCTGGGCGCCAACGGCGGCGGCTGGTATGGCCCGAACAGCAGCTTCCCGCTGGAGAACCCGACCCCGGTGTCGAACATGCTGGAGGTGATCGGCATCCTGCTGGTGCCGATGGCGGTGATCTTCATGATCGACGCGTTCACCGGGCGCCGTCGTTTCGGCGCGCTGGTGTTCAGCTGCATGCTCGGCATGTCGCTGCTGTCCACCGGTGCGATGGTATGGAGCGAGGGCCATAGCGCCAGCGCGGCCACGCCGCTGCTGATGGAAGGCAAGGAAGTACGCTTCGGCGCCGATGGCACCGCGCTGTGGGCGGCGGTGACCACCCAGGTCTCCAACGGTTCGGTCAACGGCATGCACGATTCGCTGAGCCCGCTGTCTGGCGGCCTGGCGATGGTCAACATGCTGGTCAGCGCGATCTGGGGCGGCATCGGCTGCGGCCTGCAGCAGTTCATCGTGTACCTGCTGCTGGGTGTGTTCCTGGCCGGGCTGATGACCGGCCGTACACCGGAACTGTTCGGCCGCAAGCTGGAAACGCCGCAGGTGCGCCTGCTGGCACTGCTGGTGCTGCTGCAGCCGATCACGCTGCTGCTGTTCACCGCGATCACGCTGGCCGTGCCGGGTCTGGCGGGCACCTCCAATCCCGGCTTCCATGGCATCAGCCAGGTGTTCTACGAGTACGTCTCGGCCTACGCCAACAACGGCTCGGGCTTCGAGGGGCTGGGTGACGCCACGCCCTGGTGGAACCTGAGCTGCTCGCTGGTGCTGCTGCTGGGCCGCTTCCCGCTGCTGATCATCCCGCTGGTGGTGGCCGCACAGCTGGCCGCCAAGCGGCAGGCCCCTGAATCGGCCGGCAGCCTGCAGATCGAAACCCCGACGTTCGCCCTGACCCTGGTCTCGGTGATCGTCATCCTGACCGTGCTGCAGTTCATGCCGGCGCTGGTACTCGGCCCGATCGCCGACCACCTGAGCCTGGGACTGCACTGAGGACACCCCATGAGTAGTCACGCAACCGCAAACCGTTCCTCTTCCGTGGCTTCCCGCCCGGCCCTGCTCGATGCCGCCGGCCTGCGTCGCGCGCTCATCGAGGCCGTACGCAAGCTGTCGCCGATGCATCTGGTGCGCAGCCCGGTGATGGCGGTGGTGATGGCCGGCACGATCGTCGCCGCGATCATCACCCTGACCGGCAATGCACCACTGGGCTTCGGCCTGGCGGTGACCGCGATCCTGCTGGTCACCGTGCTGTTCGGCAATTTCGCCGAGGCCGTGGCCGAAGCACGTGGCCGTGGCCAGGCCGCCTCGCTGCGCCGCGCCCGCCAGGACCTGGTGGCGCGTCGTCTGGCGTCGGCGCAGGCCGGTGCCAGCGAGACCCAGGTGCCCGCCGCGGAACTGCGCCCCGGTGATCATGTGATCGTCAGTGCCGGCGAGCTGGTGCCGGCCGACGGCGAGATCGTGCAGGGCCTGGCCACCATCAACGAAGCGGCGGTGACCGGCGAGTCGGCACCGGTGCTGCGCGAGGCGGGTACTGATCGCTCCGGCGTGATCGGCGGCACCAAGGTGCTGTCCGACCAGATCGTCGTACGCATCACTGCCGAGCCGGGACACAGCTTCCTGGACCGCATGATCGCGCTGGTGGAAGGCGCCAACCGTCAGAAGACCCCGAATGAAATCGCGCTGACCCTGCTGCTGGCGGCGATGACGCTGACCTTCCTGGTGGTGGTGGCGACGCTGCCGGCGATCGGTGCGTCGGTGGGCGTCAAGGTGGATCCGCTGCTGCTGATCGCGCTGCTGGTGTGCCTGATCCCGACCACCATCGGTGGCCTGCTGCCGGCCATCGGCATCGCCGGCATGAACCGTGCGCTGGCCGCCAACGTGCTGGCCAAGTCGGGCAAGGCGGTGGAAGTGGCCGGTGACGTCGACGTGCTGCTGCTCGACAAGACCGGCACCATCACCTACGGCGACCGCCAGGCCAGCCACTTCCACGCACTGGCCGGAATCGACGCCGACCAGCTGCGTGAGGCGGCGCTGCTGTCATCGCTGGCCGACCCGACCCCGGAAGGCAAGTCGATCGTGCGCCTGGCCCGCGAACAGGGCTGCACCACCGCCGAGCCGGACCAGGCCGACTACCTGGCCTTCAGTGCGCAGACCCGCATGTCCGGTGTCGACCTGGTGCACGGCCGGCAGATCCGCAAGGGCGCTGCCGATGCGATCCGTGCCCATGTGCAGGCGCTCGGCGGCACCGTACCGGCCGAACTGGCCGGGCGCGTGGACCAGGTCGCGCGCAACGGTGCCACGCCGCTGGTGGTGGCCGAGGGTCGCCATGTGCTGGGCGTGATCGAGCTGTCGGACGTGGTCAAGCACGGCATGCGCGAGAAGTTCGCACAGCTGCGGGCGATGGGCATCCGCACGGTGATGATCACCGGTGACAACCCGCTGACGGCTGCTGCGATCGCCGCCGAAGCCGGCGTGGATGACTACATCGCTGAGGCACGGCCCGAGGACAAGCTGGCCCGCATCCGTGCCGAGCAGGCCGGTGGCCGCCTGGTGGCGATGGTCGGCGACGGTACCAACGATGCGCCGGCGCTGGCCCAGGCCGACATCGGCCTGGCGATGAATTCGGGCACGCAGGCGGCCAAGGAAGCCGGCAACATGGTCGATCTGGATTCGGATCCGGCCAAGCTGCTGGCGGTGGTGGAGGTGGGCAAGCAGCAGCTGATCACCCGCGGCGCGCTGACCACGTTCTCGCTGGCCAACGATGTGTCCAAGTACTTCGCGATCCTGCCGGCGTTGTTTGCCGCCACCGTGCCTGCGATGGCCGCGCTGAACGTGATGCAGCTGTCGAGCCCGCGCAACGCGGTGCTTGCGGCGCTGATCTTCAATGCCCTGGTGATTCCCGCCCTGATCCCGCTGGCATTGCGCGGTGTGCGCTTCCGCCCGGCCACCGCAACGGCGCTGCTGCGCCGGAACATGCTGGTGTACGGCCTGGGTGGCGTGCTGCTGCCGTTCGCGGCGATCAAATTGATCGACCTCCTTCTTGTCCTGGTATTCGGCGCATGAACCGTTCTGACTCCCCTTCCCTTTCCCGCGAGCTGAAGCGCGAGGCGCGCGTGGCCACGCTGCAGGATGGCGCCAGCTGGCGCCCGGCCATCGGCCTGGGCGTGGCCACCCTGCTGCTGGCCGGTGCGGTCTACGCCGGCATCGCCACCGGTTTTGCCGGCCTGTCCTTCCCGGCGCAGGCCGAAGGCAGCCTGCTGCGCGATGGCAGCGGCCAGGTGCGTGCGTCGGCATGGCTGTCGCAGCCGTTCACCGGCGATGGCTACTTCCAGGCGCGACCGTCGGCCGCCAACTACGACCCGATGGCGGCGGCCGGCTCCAACCTGGCCCGCAGCAACCCGGCGCTGGCCGAGCGTGTGGCGGCGAGCACCGCAGCAGTGGCCGCGCGCGAAGGCGTAACGCCCGCGCAGGTGCCTGCCGATCTGGTCACCCAGTCCGGCGGCGGGCTGGATCCGCAGTTGTCGCCGGCGGCAGCGCAGCTGCAGGTGGCCCGGGTGGCGCGTGCGCGTGGCCTGCCCGTCGAGCAGGTGCAGGCACTGGTGAAGGCCAACACGCAGGGCCGGCAATGGGGCGTATTCGGCCAGCCACGGGTGAACGTGGTGACGCTGAACTTCGCACTGGACCACGCGGCACGCGCGCCGTGATGCAGGGCTGCACCCGCTGCGCGCACAATGGCGGCCATGACAGCGGCTCCCATGACTGATCTGCGGACCCGCCAGGCCAACGCCCTGGTGGAAGGACTGCAACGCGAAGCCGGTGGCAAGCTCACCGTGTTCCTGGGCGCTGCGCCCGGCGTCGGCAAGACCTACGCCATGCTGACCCGCGCGCAGGAACAGCTGCGCCGTGGCGTGGACCTGGTGGTCGGGCTGGTGGAGACCCACGGCCGTGCCGATACCCAGGCCCTGCTGGAAGGCCTGCCACGGCTGCCGCTGAAGGACGTGGCCTACCATGGCCACGACCTGCAGGAGATGGACCTGGACGCCGTTCTGGCGAGGAAACCCGCGCTGGTGCTGGTGGACGAGCTGGCCCATCGCAATGCGCCGGGCAGCCGCCACGAACGGCGCTGGCAGGACGTGATGGAACTGCTGGACGCCGGCATCGACGTCTGGACCACGGTCAACATCCAGCATCTGGAAAGCCTCAACGATGTGGTGATGCGCATCACCGGCGTGCGTGTCAGCGAGACCGTGCCCGATGGCGTGCTCGACCGCCTGCATGACATCGTGCTGGTCGACCTGCCGCCGCGCGAACTGATCGCGCGCCTGCAGCAGGGCAAGGTGTACGTGCCCGAGCAGGCCGCGCAGGCCCTGCAGGCGTTCTTCTCGCCGGCCAACCTGACTGCATTGCGCGAGCTGGCGATGCAGGAGGCCGCCGACCGTGTCGACAGCAGCCTGCGCGAAGCACGCGCCGCGCGCGGCGAGAGCAATCTGCCGTTGCGGCGCGGCGTGCTGGTGGCGATCGACGGCGGTGGCCAGAGCGAATACCTGGTGCGGGTGGCACGGCGCATCGCCGAACGCCGCGATGCACCGTGGACGGTGGTGACGGTGCAGGGGCGCCGCCAGGACGAAGCGACCCGGCGCGAGATCGATGCTGCGTTCGCGCTGGCCCGCCGCCTCGGCGGCGAAGCCGAGCTGCTGCATGGTTCAAGCATCGCCGATGCATTGCTCGACCACGCCGCGCACAACGGCGTATCGACGCTGGTGCTGGGGCGTACCCGCGAACGGCCGCTGGCGCGGATGTTCAACCGCACCCTGACCCAGCAGCTGATCCAGCGCGGCGCGCACTACGAGATCACCATCATCAGCACGCCACAGGCGCGTGCGCGTTCCCGTCGAGAGGGGCTGCTGCCACCGATGCGCGGGGTCAGCCACGAGCCGTTGCAGGCCCTGATCGCCACCGCCCTTGCCTGCGCGGTGGCGTGGCTGGTCGAACGCTGGGTGGGCATGGCCGATCTGTCGATGGTGTTCATCGTGGCGGTGGTGCTGGTGGCTGCACGTACCCGCGCCAGCGTCGCGGTGATGGCGGCGATCCTGTGTTTTCTCGCTTACAACTTCCTGTTCATCGCGCCGCGCTTCACCTTCGCCATCGGCGCGCGGCAGGGCGTGATCACCGTGTTCCTGTTCCTGGCGGCGGCGCTGGTGGCCGGACGCCTGGCGTCGCGCCTGCGCATGCAGGTGATCGCATTGCGCGCGGCCAACCGCCATGCACGCGCACGCCAGCAGCTGGGCCGGCAGCTGGCCAGCGCGGCCGGCAATGGTGAAGTGGCACAGGCCGGCCGGCATGCGCTGGAACAGGCCATGGACGTACCGGCCTGGCTGCGGATCGGCGCCGATACCGCCGCCGGTGGCCGCAGCCTGCCCGGTGATACCGATCTGGCGGCGGCCGACTGGGCCCTGCGCCATGGCCAGCCCAGTGGCCGCTTCACCGATACCCTGGCCGGCGCGCAATGGTGGTTCCTGCCGCTGCTGGACGGCGAAGACCGCGCGATCGGCGTCGCTGGCCTGTACCTGCCGGGTGCGCAGGCGCGGCTGCTGCCCGAACAGCGCCAGCTGGCCGAAGCGATGGTCGACGACATCGCCCAGGCCGCGTTGCGCACGCGCCTGGTGGCCGAGCTGGAACAGGCGCATGTGAGCAACGAGACCGAGCGGCTGCGCTCTGCCCTGCTTTCCTCGGTGTCGCACGACCTGCGTTCGCCGCTGGCAGCGATGATCGGCTCGGCCGACAGCCTGGCCAGCTACGGGACGGCGATGGATCTGGCCGACCGCCGCGCGTTGCTGGACACCATCCTGGTCGAAGGCGAGCGCCTGGACCGCTACATCCAGAACCTGCTGGACATGACCCGGTTGGGCCACGAGGGCCTGAAGATCAACCGCGACTGGATAGGCGTGGACGAGCTGATCGGTTCGGCCGCCCGCCGCCTGCAGCGCTACCAGCCGAAGGTGCGGCTGGAGCTGGATATTCCGGCAACGCTGGCACCGATATGGGTGCATCCTGCACTGGTGGAACAGGCGGTGTTCAACGTGATGGAGAACGCTGCCAAGTTCTCGCCAGCCGATGCCGCCGTGCAGGTGCTGGCGCGCGAACTGGACGGTCAGCTGCGCATCGACGTGATCGATGCCGGCCCCGGCATTCCCGACGACGAGCGCGCGCGCATCTTCGACATGTTCTACAGCGTCGAACGCGGCGACCGCGGCCGCCACGGCACCGGCCTGGGCCTGACCATCTGCCAGGGCATGATCGGCGCACACGGCGGCAGCGTGCAGGCGCTGCCCGGGCGCGACGGTCGCGGTACCCTGATCCGCATTACCCTGCCCCTGCTCAAGCCAGCCTCCCACGATGAGTCCGACCCCGACTGATGCCAGCGCGCCGGCCCCGCGCGTGCTGGTGATCGACGATGAAACCCAGATCCGCCGGTTCCTGGACATCAGCCTGCGCGCGCAGGGCTACCAGGTGCGCCAGGCCGCGACCGGCCAGGAAGGCCTGCAGATGGCTGCCAGTGAGGACATGGACCTGGTGATCCTGGACATCGGCCTGCCGGACATGGAAGGCCACGAGGTACTGGAGCAGCTGCGGCAGTGGAGCCAGGTGCCGGTGATCATGCTGACCGTGCGTGCCGGCGAAACCGAGAAAGTGCGTGCACTGGACAACGGCGCCAACGACTATGTGACCAAGCCCTTCGGCACCCAGGAACTGATGGCGCGGGTGCGGGCGCTGCTGCGCACACGCAGCGTGCCGACCGATGGCACGCCGCCGGTGTTCGACGATGGCCACCTGCACGTGGACCTGGTGCGCCGTGAAGTGGCGATCGATGGCGAGCTGGTGGCATTGACCCGCAAGGAGTACGCATTGCTGTCGCTGCTGCTGCGCAATGCCGGGCGGGTGGTTACCCAACCACAGATCCTGCAGGAAATCTGGGGACCCACCCACCAGCACGACACCCACTACCTGCGCATCCTGGTCGGCAAGCTGCGGCACAAGCTGGGCGACTCGGCGCTGGATTCGCGCTACCTGTTCACCGAACCGGGCGTGGGGTTGCGGTTCAAGGGGTGAGGCGTGCCGACCCACGGTCGGCACCCACCAACAGCACCGGGAAATTGTCAGAGGTGGGGCGGTGTCGGAGTGCGGGGTGTCAGCCGCATGGATGCGGCTGCCAAGCCTACAAGGACGTACTTGCGGCGTCCCCGCACTCCGACACCGCTCCACCAACCCACGGAGTGCCCGCTGTTGCTGTTGAGGTTGCCGGCCAGCGGCCGGCACTACCGCGGGTGCCGCAGCCCGGCGCCACCTCAGAACCCCAGCGGGGTGTCGCCCAGCACCGGCTGCAGCTGGCTGCGGAACAGCGCCTGGATACGCTCCAGTGCTGCTTCGTCGTTGCCTTCGAAACGCAGCACCAGCACCGGCGTGGTGTTGGAGGCGCGAACCAGGCCCCAGCCGTCGGCGAAGTCCACCCGCAGGCCGTCGATGGTCGACAGGCGGCCGCCGACATACGGGTTGTCCGGCGACTGCGCAGCGGCCACCAGCATCGCCACCAACGCATGCGGGGTGCCCTCGGCCACCGGCACCTTCAGCTCCGGCGTCGCCACCATTTCCGGCAGTTCGGCCAGCACTTCGTCCGGCGTTTCCTCGCGCTGGGCGAGGATCTCCAGCAGGCGTGCAGCGGCGTACAGGCCATCGTCAAAGCCGAACCAGCGTTCCTTGAAGAAGAAGTGGCCGCTCATCTCGCCCGCCAGTTCGGCGTCGGTCTCGCGCATCTTCGCCTTCATCAGCGAGTGCCCGGTCTTCCACATCAACGGGCTGCCGCCGTTGCGCAGCACGTGATCGGACAACCTGCCGGTGCACTTCACGTCGTAGATCACCATCGCGCCCGGGTTGCGCATCAGCACGTCGGCGGCGAACAGCATCAGCAGACGGTCGGCGTAGATGATCCTGCCTTCACTGGTGACCACGCCAAGGCGATCGCCATCACCATCGAACGCCACGCCGAGGTCGGCGCCAAAGCGCTTGACCGTCTGCACCAGGTCTTCCAGGTTGGCCGGCTCGCTGGGATCGGGGTGATGGTTGGGGAAGGTGCCGTCCACATCGCAGTACAACGGGATGACTTCTGCGCCGATTGCTTCCAGCAGCTGCGGGGCGAAGGCACCGGCCACGCCGTTGCCCGCGTCGGCCACCACTTTCAGTGGGCGGTCCAGCTGCACGTCATCGGCAATACGCTGGATGTAATCGGCGGCGACCTCGCGCTGCTGGTAATCACCCGGCTCCGCAGCCTGCACCAGACGGCCTTCGACAATGCGCTGGTAAAGGTCGGTGATCGCATCGCCGGACAGGGTCTCACCACCGATGACGATCTTGAAACCGTTGTAGTCCGGCGGATTGTGGCTGCCGGTGACCGCTACACAGGTACCGGTGCGCAGATGGAAGGCGGCGAAATACACCACCGGGGTCGGCGCCAGGCCGATATCGATGACCGCACAGCCGGCGCGCCGCAGGCCTTCGGCAAGACCGGCCGACAGTTCGGGACCGGACAAGCGCCCATCGCGACCGATCACCACCTCGCGCAGGCCCTGCTCAAGGGCGACGGTGCCGATGGCCTGGCCGATCAGCGCGGCGGTGCGCGCCGTCAGCTGGCTGCCCACGACGCCGCGGATGTCGTAGGCGCGGAAGATGCCTGCAGCCAGCTCGTCGGCCGGAACCGGTGGCGGCGGAGGTGGCGCAGCCTCGGCCACCGTCTCGCCGGGCACCGCCGGCGGGACCATCTGCAGGCTTTCACGCAGGGTCGGGCCGTGATCGGCGTCGGCCACCGCGCTGCGCCGGCTGGGCAGCGGCAGTGATTTCGGCAGCCGGCCACGACCTACCACCAGCAGTACCGCGATGAAGCCCAGCAGCAGGGCGACAATCGCGCTGGCCAGGGCTCCCAGCCCCAGCGGGCCGGGTTCCACATTGGGCACCCCGGCGGCCAGCCGCAACGGCGTTCCCGCCACCGGGCGCGCCATTGCTTCGGCGCTCTCGGACAGGCCGGTATCGCCCTGCACCACGATGTTGTGTGCTCCCTGGCGCAGCGCCAGGAAGCCGTTGCCGGGAGCGCTCACCTGATCCAGCGGCGCGGTCAACCGCAACAGCGGCTGGCGGACATACACCACCGCCGGCCCGACACCGGCCAGTTGTACCGGCGCGGCCAGACCCAGGCGGTTGCCGCCGCCATCGCGGACCACGCGCAGGGTTGCCTTGCCTTCGGCCAGCGCCGATTCCAGCAGGGCCAGGCGTGCGAATCCAAAAGTGGCCGCATCGGCATAGCCTGCGGCCAGGTCAGCGCCCAGCACCTCCACCTGCTCGACGCCGGTCCAGCTTTCCCGCAGCGCCAGCGCGGCGCCGGCGGCATCACCGGCCTGCAGCGCCTGCTGCACGCGGTCGCCCTTCAACTGCTGCTGCAGCTGCTGCAACTGGCCGGAGGCAGCCTGCTGCAGCCCTTGCACGGCCTGGTCGCGCGCCTGTTCCAGCGCGTCCCCGCTGGCGGCCTGCCGCCACTGCTGTACCGCGCTCCAGCCGAACCAGGCGGCCAGCAGTACCAGCAGCACGCCCAGCAATGGCGCGCTGCGTCCCAACGTCTTTCCCCGCTGTGCTTCCCCGATGCCGCTCATCGATGTCCCCTGTCAACGCACCCCGGTATGGCCGAATCCACCCGTTCCCCGCACGCTGTCGGTGAAAGTATCCACCACCTGCAGGCTGACGCGGGCAATCGGCACGATCACCAACTGGGCGATGCGATCGCCCGGCTCGATGGTGAAGGCCTCGCGGCCACGGTTCCAGACACTGATCAGCAGCGGCCCTTGGTAGTCGGCATCGATCAGGCCGGTGCCGTTGCCGAGCACGATGCCATGGCGGTGGCCCAGGCCCGAACGCGGCAGGATCACTGCGCACAGATGAGGATCGGCGATATGGATGGCCAGGCCGCTGGGGACCAGTGCGGTATCGCCCGGCTGCAGGGTCAGCGCGGTTTCCAGCGCCGCGCGCAGGTCCATGCCGGCGCTGGCTTCGGTGGCATAGGCCGGCAGCGGCCAGCTGTCGCCGAAGCGGGGGTCGAGCAGCTTCACCTGCAACGGTTGCGGGGAGAGTCCGTGGGTGTTGCTTGCCTGGGTCATGCCTGAAGCCTCCGCGCGATCAGCGCCAGCAGTTGTTCGGCCAGCTCACGCTTGGAAGTAGCCGGGAATACCTGTTCGCCATCCTGCCAGAAGGCCGTGGCGGCATTGTTGTCGCTTTCGAAACCACCGCCGGTGATGCCCACCTGGTTGGCGATCACCAGGTCCAGGCGCTTGTCGACCAGCTTGCCGCGCGCATATTTCTCCACATCGTGGGTCTCGGCGGCAAAGCCGACCACCAGCTTCAACGACTGCGTCTGCGCGGCAACCTCGGCCAGGATGTCCGGGGTGCGCACCAACTCGATCACCAGCGACTGGCTGTCGGCGGTCTTCTTCAGCTTCTGCGCGGCCACCTGGCGCGGGGTGTAGTCGGAAACGGCGGCAGCACCGATATAGATGTCGGCCGGCAACGCATCCAGTACCGCCTCGCGCATCTGCGCGGCAGAGCGCACATCGATGCGCTGCACGCCGGGCGGCGTCGGCAGCTGCACCGGGCCGCTGACCAGCACCACCTGGGCACCGAGCCCGGCGGCAGCGGCGGCCAGCGCGTAGCCCATCTTGCCGCTGCTGCGGTTGCCCACGTAACGCACCGGATCGATGTCTTCATAGGTCGGGCCGGCGCTGATCAGCAGGCGCAGGCCCTGCAGGGCGCGCGTTTCCGGCGCCGCGGCAGCGGCAGCGCCGTTGGCGGCCAGGGCGGCGACGATGTCGGCCGGCTCGGCCAAACGACCGGGGCCGGATTCGCCTTCGGCCAGCGGCCCATCGACCGGACCGATCACCTGCGCGCCGCGCTGGCGCAGCAGGGCGATATTGGCCTGGGTGGCCGGATGCAGCCACATCCGATGGTTCATCGCCGGGCACACGGTCAGTGGTGCGGTGCTGGCCAGGCACAAGGTGCTGACCAGGTCATCGGCGTGGCCCTGGGCCAGGCGGGCCAGCAGGTCGGCGGTACCCGGCGCGATCACGATGCGATCGGCCCAGCGTGCCAGTTCAATGTGGCCCATGGCCTGTTCGGCGGCGCTGTCCCACAAGGTAGTGCGGGTCGGCTGGCCGGAAAGGGCCTGGAAGCTGAGTGGGGTGACGAACTGCTGGGCGCCGGCCGTCATCGCCACCTGCACCAGCGCACCGGCATCACGCAGGCGTCGAACCAGTTCCAGGGCCTTGTAGGCCGCGATCCCGCCACCGACACACAAGAGCAGTTTCTGGCCTTCCAGCGCGCGGGTCCGCGTCGGGGAAGCGTTGGGAGAATCAGCCACCTGGAATTCCTGTGCAAACGAGGGCGTTAGCTTACCCGAAGGCCAGCAACCTCCCGGTGCACGCGGCACATAGCGGGCGGCTATCAGCACATGGGCGGGGGCCGATGGAGTTTTCCGGGTTTGCTGCGAGCCGATTCGGAACTTTCCTATACCTCTTCGCGTCCCCGCTTTGCAGAATCATTGCTGGCCACCGAGGTGTGCCGTTCGATTTCCCAGGAGTTCCCCGTGCAACCGCGCATCATCATTGCCGACGACCATCCGGTCGTCCTGCACGGCATCCGAATCGTGCTTGAGCGTCACCAGATGGACGTGGCCGGTGCCGCTGCCGACGGTGCCGGACTGCTGCAGCTGCTGGTCCAGCAGCCCTGCCACGCCGTACTCACCGACCTGTCCATGCCCGGCCCCGGCCCGGACGGCCCTGAACTGCTGGCCGAGCTGCGCCAACGCCATCCCGACCTTCCCGTGGTAGTGCTGACCGGGGCCAGGCACCCGGGGTTGCTCGATGGCCTGCTGCGCGATGGCGTACACGGCCTTGTCGACAAGAGCGCCGACTTCGCCGAACTACCGCAGGCCCTGCATGCCGCCATGGCCGGGCAGGTGTTCGTTTCCGACCAGCTGCGGCGCCACCTGCAGGCCCGCGATCTGCTGTTCCCCCATCCACCGGCTGCGTTGTCGACACGCGAACTGGAAGTGCTGCAACTGCTGACCGACGGCCTGAACATCAATGCCATCGCCGACCGCAGCGGGCGCAGCCCGAAGACGATCAGCCGGCAGAAGGCCGAAGCCATGCGCAAGCTTGGCCTGCAGACCAACCAGGAACTCTACGACTACCTGCAGACCCGGCGCGACTGAGGGCTTGGCCGACCCGCAGGTGCGGCAAGGGCTTATGGGAGCGGTCGGCGATGATCGCCATGATGGGTGCCATGCCCATCCATGAATGGCCCGAAGAAGAGCGCCCCCGCGAGAAGCTGCTGACCCGGGGTCCCACGGCATTGTCCGACGCCGAACTGCTGGCCCTGTTCCTGGGTTCCGGCATTGGCGGCCGGGACGCCGTACAGACCGCGCGCGACCTGTTGCTCGCCCACGGCCCATTGCGGGTGCTGCTGGACCGCTCCGCCCGCGAACTATCGAAACTCCCTGGGTTGGGGCCGGCTCGCAGCTGCACGCTGGCCGCAGGGCTGGAACTGGCCCACCGCTACCTGGCCGCTGAACTGCAGCAGGGCGAAGCGGTGGGCAACAACCCTGCCGCCGTCGGCCGTTACCTGCAGCACCGTCTGCGTGGGCAGGCACGGGAACTGTTCGTGGTCCTGTTCCTGGACAACCGCCACCGCCTGATCGCCTGCGAGGAACTGTTCGCCGGTACCATCAACGCGGCCCCGGTCTACCCCCGTGAAGTAGTGCGCAGAGCCCTGCTGCACAACGCCGCCGCGGTCATCCTCAGCCATAACCATCCCTCTGGCGACCCGGAACCCTCGGCCGCCGACGCGCAGATCACCGAGGAACTGCAACGGGCCCTGGCACTGGTCGACATCCGCCTGCTGGACCACTTCGTGGTCGGCGAGGGGCGTCCGGTTTCGTTTGCTGAACGGGGTCTTCTGCCACCGCTCCAGGCCCGCCTGGTCGGATGAGCCCCGCAGCAGCACGCCGCGACGCGTGCCCTGGCAGGCAGGCCCCGGTCAGCGTTGAGGCCGGCATCTGCGCTAAAATGGGCGATTCCGCCGCTCATTCTCACAGCAGGCCTCGTGAAAAATCTCCTCCGCGCCCTGATCAGCCAAGGCATCGAAGCCTTGCGCGCCAATGGCACCCTGCCCGTCGACTCCCTGCCGCCGGACTTCGTGGTCGAGCGCCCGAAGACCCGCGACCATGGCGACTTCGCCACCAACGCCGCGATGCTGCTGGCCAAGGCCGCGCGCAGCAATCCGCGCGCACTGGCACAGGCGCTGGTCGAGGCACTGCCGCGCAGCGAAGACGTCAGCAAGGTCGAGATCGCCGGCCCCGGCTTCATCAATTTCCACCTGGCGCCGGCCGCGTACCAGCGTGAAGCCGTCACCGTCATCAAGGAAGGCGCCGATTACGGCCGCAACCTGTCCGGCAATGGCCGCACGGTAGGCGTGGAGTACGTGTCGGCCAACCCGACCGGTCCGCTGCATGTCGGCCACGGCCGCGCCGCGGCCATCGGCGACTGCGTGGCACGCGTGCTCGATGCCAACGGCTGGAATGCCAAGCGCGAGTTCTACTACAACGATGCCGGCGTGCAGATCGAGAACCTGGCGCTGTCGACCCAGGCCCGGGTGAAGGGCATTGCCCCGGACCAGGAAGGCTGGCCGGAAGGCGGCTACCGCGGCGACTACATCGCCGACGTGGCACGTGCCTACATGTCCGGCGCCAGCGTCGACCTGGAAGGCACCCTGGTGGTCGGCGCCAAGGACCCGGACGACCTGCAGGCGATCCGCCGCTTCGCCGTGGCCTACCTGCGTAACGAGCAGAACCTGGACCTGGCCGCGTTCGGCGTGGATTTCGACATCTACTTCCTGGAAAGCTCGCTGTACGCCGATGGCAAGGTCGCCGAGGCAGTGGCCAAGCTGCAGGCGTCGGGCCATACCTATGAGGAAGGCGGCGCGCTGTGGCTGCGCAGCACCGACTTCGGTGACGACAAGGACCGCGTGATGCGCAAGTCCGACGGCACCTTCACCTACTTCGTGCCGGACGTGGCCTACCACCTGTCGAAGTGGCAGCGCGGCTACGAGCGCGCGATCACCGAACTGGGCGCGGACCACCACGGTTCACTGGCGCGCGTGCGTGCCGGCCTGCAGGCCATGGAAGTGGGCATCCCGCAGGGCTGGCCGGAATACGTGCTGCACCAGATGGTCACCGTCATGCGCGGCGGCGAGGAAGTGAAGCTGTCCAAGCGTGCCGGCAGCTACTTCACCCTGCGCGACCTCATCGAAGAAGCCGGCCGCGACGCGACCCGCTGGTTCCTGATCGCACGCAAGCCCGATTCACAGCTGACCTTCGACATCGACCTGGCCCGTCAGCAGAGCAACGACAACCCGGTGTTCTACGTGCAGTACGCACATGCCCGTGTCTGCAGCCTGCTGCGCCAGGCGCAGGAGAAGGGTCTGGTCTACGAACAGGGCACCGGCCTGTCCAATCTCGGCCGCCTGGCCGATGACGCATCGCTGGCCCTGATGAACGAGATCTCGCGTTATCCGGAAGTGGTGGAAGCGGCTGGCGTGGCGCTGGAACCGCATCTGGTCGCGCAGTACCTGCGCGAATTGGCGCACGCCTTCCACACGTGGTATCACGGGACGCCGGTGCTGGTGGACGACGCGACCGATCGCAATGCCAAGTTGACCCTGGCCTGCGCGGCGCGCCAGGTACTGGCCAACGGCCTCGACCTCCTGGGCGTTTCCGCCCCGGAAAAAATGTAAGCCTCAGGAGACGCAGTAGACATGGCAGCACGACGCGGCAAGACACAGGCTCGGCGCAACAGCAGCCAAGGCACGCCCGGATGGGTGTGGCTGGTTGCCGGCGTGGCGATCGCCGCCGTGGTGTTCCTGGCGGCGCCGAACCTGTTCAAGGGCGAGGGCGATGGCTTCCTGCGCGCCGGTCCGCAGCCGAACCCGAACGCGCAGCCGGCGCCGGTGGCCGATGGCGAAGGCGATGTCGGCACCCAGCCGGCCGCACAGCCGGCCACGCCGAAACCCGCTGAGCCGGAAAAGCCGGCCGCCACCCAGTACGACTTCTACACCCTGCTGCCTGGCAAGGAAGTGGAGATGTCCGACGCCGAACTGGCCGCCAGCGCGCGCGCCGAGGAACAGCGCCGGAGCAAGGCCGAAGCGCAGCGCGCGCAGGCCGCACTGGAAGGCAAGCCCGTGCCGGCGGCGGTTGCGGCCGCAGCCCCTGCGGCGACGGCGAGCGTTGCCAGCACCGCGCCGGTGACCGCCACCAGCCGTCCGCTGCCGACGCCGGTGAGTGAACGCCCGACGACCGCCGCGCCAGCGGCCACCACCGCGCCGGCCAGCACCAGCACCGTTGCCGCCGCTCCTGCGGTACGCAGCGAAACCGCGCCGGCCGCCGCCAGCACTGCAGCAGCCCCGGCACCGGCCGACAACGCCCGCTACATCCTGCAGGCCGGTGCGTTCGGCGCGTCCGGCGATGCCGAAGCGACCAAGGCCAAGCTGGCGATGATGGGCCTGGCCGCACGCGTGGAGTCGGCGCAGATCAACGGCAAGACCGTGTACCGCGTACGCATGGGGCCCTATGGCACCGCCGGTGAGCTTTCCGAAGCCAAGCAGAAGCTGGATGGCACCGGCCTGCAGGCGATGGCGATCAAGGCGCAGTAAGCGTGCGGGCATAATGAAAAAAGCCGGGCATTGCCCGGCTTTTTTTTGCCCGTGCAGCGCCGGGCTCGACGCTGCAGACAGCGGATCAGCTCTCGCGGGCAACCTGGAAACCGGCGAACGACTGGCTGACCGGCATCAGTTCCAGGCGATTGATGTTCAGGTGCGGGGGCAGGCTCGCCACCCAGAAGATCTGCTCGGCGATGTCTTCGGCGGTCATCGGGTTGGCGCCGGTGTACAGCTTGTCCGACGCAACCTGGTCGCCATGGGTGCGGACCACGGTGAACTCGGTTTCGGCCATGCCCGGTTCGATGGTGGTCACGCGTACACCGGTACCGTGCAGGTCCGAACGCAGGCCCAGCGAGAACTGGCTGACGAACGCCTTGGTGCCGCCATAGGCGTTGCCGCCCGGATACGGATAGACACCGGCCACCGACGAAATGTTGATGATGGCGCCCTTGCGCTCCACCAGCTGCGGCAACAGGCGATGGGTCAGGGTGACCAGCGCGGTGATGTTGGTGTCGATCATCGTCGTCCAGTCCTTCAGGCTGGCGCTCTGCGCCGGCGCGGTGCCCTGGGCCAGACCGGCATTGTTGACCAGCAGATCGATGTCACCGAAGGCCGGCGGCAGCGCCAGCAGTGCCGCTTCCATCGCGACCGGATCACGCACGTCGAACACGGCCGCGTGCACCACCTCCTTACCGTAGCGCTCGACCAGCGGCTGCAGGCGTTCGCTGCGACGGCCGGTGGCGATCACTTTCCAGCCCGCCTGGGCGAAGCGGTGTACGGCAGCGGCGCCGAAGCCGGACGTGGCGCCGGTAATCAGGACGGTTCGGGTCATCAGACAACTCCGTGGGAAACCAGACCGCCATTCTGGCACCGTCGGCCCACGGCTGCGTTGCCTGATCGGCCCGCTGCGGTGCGCGCGGTCAGCGCAGGCGGAACACGCGTGCCTTCGGCAGATCTTCGTCGACCTGCAGGAACCAGCGCCCGGCAATGCCCGGAATCACCTCGATCTGCGGTGCCTGCAGGGTCTTGCGCAGCTTCATCTGGCCCTTCATCACCTGCCACTGCTGACCGTTGTCGAGGGTGAACACCGAGCCCGGCTGCCAACCCGCGACGTCGCCGACCACGCGGGCGCTGACTGGCCCCTCTTCCAGGCCCAGGTGCATCGCCGCCGGGGCGGGAACGTTGGCCGGCACCGGCGCGCCGGTGTTGGCCGCAACCGCCGCCCGCGCGGGTACGGGCGTAGATGCCTCGGCCTCGCGCAGCACGCGGTTCAGGGTCTGCAGCTGGGTCGCGTCCAGGCCCACTTCGGCCAGCTGGGCCGCGCTGAGACGCTGCTCCACGGGCACGAAACGGTCCTGGGCGGTGGCGGCGAAGCTGCTGGCGGCCAGCAGAACGGAAAGGAGGTACCGGCGCATTGGAGAGGGTCTCTGCAGAACAGCGCTCACGATGCTGCAATCCGGTGACAGTCCGGTTACAGCCGCAGGGCCGGTACAATGGGCCATGATCAATAATGATGTACTGCGCAGCGTGCGCTATTCCCTGGACCTCGGCGACCACCACGTGGTGACCCTGTGCCAGATGGCCGATCCGGCGTTCGAAGTGGATGTCGACCAGGCCAAGGCCTGGCTGCTGCGTGAAGACGAGCCGGGTTTCCAGCCGATGAGCGACAGTGCGCTGGCGCACTTCCTCGATGGCCTGATCCTGCACCTGCGCGGTCACGATGAGGGCCAGGCGCCGCGCGCGGTGGAAACCCGCATCGACAACAACCTGGTGTTGAAGAAGCTGCGCGTGGCCTTCCAGCTGCGCGATGTCGACATGATGGAGATCTTCACCAGCATCGGCTTCAACGTCTCCAAATCCGAACTCGGCGCGCTGTTCCGCCAGCCCGGCCACAAGAACTACCGGCGCTGCCTGGACCAGATGCTGCGCAACTTCCTCAAGGGCCTGAGCCTGCGCCTGCGCAGCTGAGCACGGCGTCGACGAAGGCGCGTGCGGCCGGCGTTGGCAGGCGCTGCCAGACCAGATGTACGCGCCGGGTCGGGGTCGGTTGCAGCGGCACCTGCACCACCCCTTCGAAACCGTCGGCGATCCGCACCGGCACGATGCCCACCGCCAGGCCGTGGCGGACGAAGCGCTCGACCAGTTCCATCAGGTTGACCTCGAAACGCACCTGATGCGGCAGGCCCGCTGCGGCGAACGCATCATCGGTCTGCCGGCGCGCGCCGGTCCCCCGCGGGAAATCGACCAGGGCCTCATCCTGCAGCGCCGCCAACGGCAACCGCTGGCGCGTGGCCAGCCGATGCTGCGGCGCCAGCACGGCCACCAGAGCCTCTTCCTGCAGCATCTGGTGGCAGACGCCCTCGAGATGGGCCGACGGCGCCAGCCCCACCAGCGCCACGTCCAGTGCGCGCGACTGCACCTGCTGCAGCAGGGTCTCGCTCTTGTCCACCCGCAACTGGAACTCCACCTGCGGGTGCTGCTGCTGGAAGGCAGCCAGCATGGCCACCACGTCGACGCCGGTCAGCGACGAGATCTGCCCGATCGCCAGCAGCCCGCGCACGTCACCACTGACGGCAGCGACGTCGGCACGCAGGCGGCGCAGGCTGGCCAGCACCTGCCGGGCGTGCACCAGCAACGCCTCCCCCGCCGCGGTGGCGCGCACCTGGCGCGGCAGCCGCTCGAACAACATCGTGCCCAGCTCCTGCTCCAGATGGGCAATCTGATGGCTCAGGGCCGACTGCACGACGTGGCAGCGCGCGGCCGCACGGGTGAAGTTGCCCTCTTCAGCCAGGGCCACGGCGAACTCGAGCTGCTTCAGGTTCACACCCGTATCTCAATTCCAGATGACGGCGATGATGATGATTCATT
Source organism: Stenotrophomonas sp. MYb57 (assembly GCF_002966815.1). NCBI lineage: Bacteria > Pseudomonadati > Pseudomonadota > Gammaproteobacteria > Lysobacterales > Lysobacteraceae > Stenotrophomonas > Stenotrophomonas sp. MYb57. The sequence goes on along the minus strand of NZ_CP023271.1, from coordinate 332,849 downwards.
TCCATCATGATCGCAGCAGGCAGACACTGTGCTGCCCTGCTTCACGGAACATCGCGTGTCTCCTTCCCTTCCTCCCCTGCAGCGCTGGCAGATCCTGTTGATGTCGGTCGCCACCGGCGTCGCGGTGGCCAGCAATTACTACGCGCAGCCATTGCTGCATACCATCGCCGATGCCTTCGGCGTGCCTTTCGGCCAGGTCGGCATGGTGGTGACCGCTGCGCAGTTGAGCTACGCCGCTGGCCTGATCCTGCTGGTGCCGTTGGGTGATCTGTTCGAGCGCCGCCGGCTGATCGTGGTGATGACGTTGCTGTCGGCCAGCGGGCTGGTGATCAGCGCGTGCGCGCCGTCGTTGCCATGGCTGCTGGCCGGTACCGCGATCACCGGGTTGTTCTCGGTGGTGGCGCAGGTGCTGGTGCCGTTCGCCGCCACCCTGGCCGCACCGGAGCATCGCGGCCGCGTGGTCGGCACGCTGATGAGCGGGCTGCTGCTGGGCATCCTGCTGGCACGCACCGTGGCCGGGCTGCTGTCGAGCCTGGGCGACTGGCGCCTGGTCTATGCGATCGCTGCAGGTACGCTGGTGCTGACCGCGCTGGCCCTGCAGCGCGGCCTGCCGCGTTTCCACCACAGCGCCGGGCTGAGCTACTTCGCGCTGCTGCGCTCGATCGGCACGCTGTTCGTGCAGGAGCCGGTGCTGCGCCAGCGCACGCTGCTCGGCGCGTGCAGCTTTGCGATGTTCGCGATCTTCTGGACGCCACTGGCCTTCCTGCTGGCGCAGCCGCCGTATGCCTACAGCGACGCCACCATCGGCCTGTTCGGGCTGGTCGGTGCCGCCGGTACGCTGGCTGCCGGCCTTGCCGGGCGCATGTCGGATCGTGGCCAGACCGGCCGGGCCACGGCCATTGCGCTGGTGCTGTTGCTGCTGTCCTGGCTGCCTCTGGGGCTGTCGGCGCATTCGCTGCTGGCGCTGCTGGTCGGCGTGGTGGTGCTGGACCTGGCCGCGCAGCTGCTGCATGTCAGCAACCAGAACCTGATCTACGCACTGCAGCCGGAGGCACGCAACCGCCTCAATGCCGGTTACATGACCGGCTATTTCATCGGGGGTTCGCTGGGCTCGCTGCTGTCGGCACAGGTCTACCAGCGTTTCGGCTGGACCGGCGTATGCGTGGCCGGTACCGCGGTGGCGGTACTGGCCCTGCTGGTGTGGCTGCCCAGTGCCTGGCGCGCACGCCAGGCCGCGTCGGCCGACTAGAAGCTGCCCTGCAGCGCCAGTTCCCAGCGTCCACCGGCATTGCCCGGGAACAGACGCTTGGCGGCGCTGTCGGTGTCATGCACGGTGGCGCGCAGTTCCCAGGCCGGCGTCAACGTGGCAATGGCACTGAGCTGGCCATGCAGGTAGTCCGGCCCCTGCGCGGTGGCCAGCCAGTACTGCCCCACCGCCGCTTCCAACCGCACGCGCTCGTTCAACGGCACCCGCACGCCCAGCTGTGCGTAGGTGCCGCGATGGCCGCCGGCCAGGGCATCGTTGGAGTGGGCAACCTGCAGCCAGGCGCGTTGCTTCCAGGTGGTGGTGACATTGAGTTCGGTCCAGTCCAGTGCGCGGCCAGTGCCCGGATAGACATACCGGGTGAGGTTCGCATCCAGGCTCCAGTCCGGCGACAGCGCGCCGGACCAGCCGGCGACGAGATCGAACTCGCTGCGTGCCCCGCTGTCCGGCGTGAACGAGACATTCGAGCCCCATGCGCTGGCATACCAGCCCGAACCCGCCGTCACCTTTGCCCCCACCTGCGCGGCCGGATCGCCCTCGCTCTGTGAACTGCCGCGCCAGACATAGTCGCTGGTCAATGCCGCCGTGCCACTCACCTGCACCTGCACCTGCGCCTGCACGCTGCCGGCGCACAGCAGCCCCGCCAGTGCGGCCGCGCTGGCCACGATCATCCCCTTGCTCTTCACTGCACTCACTTCCTCGTCGAAGGCGGTCTGTCCGCCGGGACGGCAGTGTCGATGGCAGGGCCGTAACGGTTCGATGGCGATGCTGCCGTGCCAGCGCAAATTCAGCGTAAATCCGCGCTGCGGTGGGCGCGGTATCATGCGGGCCTATTTCCAGGAACCAACCACGTGGACGCCATCCTGACCCCGGTATCGATCGGCGAGCTGATCGACAAGATCACCATTCTCGAGATCAAGGCCGAGCGCATCGACGATGCGACCAAGCTGGCCAACGTGCGCACCGAGCTTGACGGCCTGCTGCCGCTGCTGCAGCAGCAGCTTGACGCGCAGCCGGCACTGGCCGCGCTGAAGACGCAGTTGAAGGCCATCAACGAGCGCATGTGGGAGATCCAGGACCAGCTGCGCGACAAGGAAGCGGCGCAGGTATTCGACGAGGCGTTCATCCAGCTGGCGCGCGGCGTGTACGGCACCAACGGCGAACGCGTGCAGGTGAAGAACGAGATCAACCGTGTTGCCGGTTCGGCGCTGGTCGAGGAAAAGCAGTACCAGGGCGAGTAAGCGCGCCCGTCAGCCACACTCCAGCAGGTGGCGGATGCGGAACAGTTCGACATCGCTGCGGATGCCGAGCTTCTGGTAGGCCGCTTTCTTCTGCGTGCTGATCGTGCTGGCCGAGCGCTGGAAGCGCCGGGCCACTTCGCCGGTGCTGCACCCCTGCAGCACCAGCCGCAGCACTTCGCGTTCACGCCGGCTCAGTGGCGTCAGGCTGGGCGCCGACATGCGCCGCGCGCGCGATCGATTCAGCTGCGTGCGCAGCTCCGGGGGCACGAACCGCCCACCGCGGGCCACCACGTCCACCGCGCGCAGCAGCATTTCCGGCGTGGTCGCCTTGGACAGGAAGCCGCGTGCGCCGGCCTGCATCGTCGTGGCCACGGTGCTGGCATTGCAGTGCGCCGACAGCACCAGTATCGGCAGGCTGGGCCAGCGCCGGGACAATCCGCGCAGCAGCTGCAACCCGTCGCCAAGATCCCCCAGCGGCAGCGCATCGATCACCAGCAGGTCAACGCAGCCGGGTTCGCGTTGCAGCAGTTCCATCAGGTCATCTTCGTTGGCGTAGCTGCCGCGCACGTGCACGCCGCTGTGCTGGTGCAGCAGCACTTCCACCCCCAGCCGCAGCACCGGATGCGGATCCAGCAGCGCCAGACGGCGCGGCCGGTCGGGGAGCAGCGGTGGGAGTACGGGCGGCATCGCGGTGTATCCGGCAGCACGGGATATCCACCGTAGGGCGCCACTGGCGGTGGCGGAATCCAATTCATTGCAATGCAACATGACGCCGCGCATCGCAGTCAGACTCTGTTCTGATTCCCCACAACGCAACAGGCCCGGCAATGCCGGGCCTGTTTCAGCACGAACAGCGCGCGGGCGCGTCGTAGATGCAATTACCAGCTGAAGCGCGGGCCGACGGTGTATTCCTTGTCGCCGTGGCGGTTCATCTTCAGCTCGCCGTTCAGGCCCCAGTTCTGGTTCAGCTTGACCTGACCACCCAGACGGCCGTACCACTGGCTGTCGATGTCGACGCCGTGCTTCTTCGAATAGTCTTCGTAACCGACCAGGCCGTAGACCTCAGCGTGGGCACCGAACGCGGTACGGATACCGGCTTCAGCGCTGTAGCCGTTGAAATCCAGGCCGTGCTTCTGGTCGAACTTCTGGTAGGCGACGCGGGCAACGAAGTCGGTCGACGGAGCGATTTCGACGTTGTAGCCGGCACCGACCTTCCACTGGTCAACCTTGATGTTGGTGTGGTCGACTTCCTGACGGCTGTACTCGCCGAAAGCGTGGAAGTTCGGCAGGAAGCCGTAGGAACCCTTCACGCCCCAGCCATCAGCCTTGATGCCGTCAACGTCGGTCTTGGCGTAGTCAGCCTCGGCGTAGTTGTAGGACAGGTTCTCGGCGGCCGAAGCGGTGAACGGCAGGGCAGCGGCCAGAGCCAGAGCAATCAGCGAATTCTTCATGGGGGTACACCTTTACTTTCTTATGGTGTGCAGCAGCGCCAGGGCGCCATCGCATCGGGAATGTAAATTCTCCGTTATTCGCCACAACGCTCCCTGAAAACAGCGGTCTTCGCATTGCTGAATTTTTTGCATTGATTCAGCAAGGCTCAGGCATACGCGCGCGGTACGCGCACGCGCTTCGATTCAATGGCGCGGCAATCGATGTCGATTTGCCGCGCCCTGAAGCGTCGACTCAATGAAGGCCGTGCACCTGGCACGGTCCATTCCGGAGGCAAGCGATGAGCTACATCGATGGTTTCGTCCTGGCGGTGCCGACCGCCAACAAGGAGAAGTTCCTCGCCCACGCGCGCAGCGGCGACGTGGTGTTCCTCGAACACGGCGCGCTGCGCGTGGTCGAGTGCTGGGGCGATGACGTGCCGCACGGCAAGACCACCGACTTCTTCGGCGCGGTGAAAGCCACGGCGGAGGAGACCGTGGTGTTTTCCTGGATCGAGTGGCCGGACAAGGCCACCCGCGATGCAGGCATGCAGAAAATGATGGAAGACCCGCGGTTGGACCCGTCGAAGAATCCCATGCCGTTCGACGGTGCACGGATGATCTACGGCGGATTCGAGCCGATCTTCGAACTCAAGCGCTGACCCGGGCGGGCGTCCTCAGCGGGCGCCCGCTTCATCCTCACCCGCCGCGTGGCCGGCACCCAGCGCAGCACCGGCACCCACACCCAGCCCGCCCATTCCGGCACCCATGCCGCCGCCACCGCCGCCACCTCCACCGGTGCGACCGCCCTTGGCTTCGCCCTCGTTGCGGCCCTTGCCACTTCCGCCAGCGCTGCCCGCAGGGCGGGTAGGCCTCTGGCGCGGGATCTCCAGGTCGGCCGGTACCGGCGCAAGGTCCAGCGCCTCGCGGACGAAGTCGCGCAGCGAGATCACCAGTTCGTGTGTGTGCACCGCACGCCCCTGTGCCAGTTCACTGGCAGCGCGCGCGGCCAGCCGTACCTGCTCGTCGGTGCCCAGCAGCAGGATGTCCGACAAGGCCGCTTCGACCGCATCGCGGATGCGCCGGGCCCGATCCGAGCCCGGCTCGGCGATGCCTTCTTCGTGGGCCCGCTGGCGCAGGTCGCGCAGGTGGGTTGGATCGACCCCCAGCTCACCGGTGAAGGAGCCGCCCAGCGTCTTGTAGGCCGCCATCAAGGTACGCAGCCGCTCATTGATCTGCCGGTTCTCTCGTTCGCGGCGCTGCTGCAGGGTCTGCATCACCAGCAGGCGGATGCCCACGCCGAGCAGGGTGATCAGGACCAACCCCGCCAGGGTGGACAGCACGCCCTGCCAGGAACTGAAATCGATGCCGCGCATGGTCAGGGCTCCTGCGGAAGACCTTCATCTTGCCCCAGGCTGCTGCCGCAGATCCACGTCAGGCAACGATCAGCCCCCCCGAAAACGCAGAAGGCCCTCCCGCCCGATGAGCGGAAGGGCCTTCGAACCACGCGCGATTACTTGCGCTTGGCAGCCTTGCGCACGGCCTTCTTGGCCGGAGCCTTCTTGGCCACGGCCTTCTTCAGCGGTGCAGCCTTCTTGGCGACCGTCTTGCGGGTAGCAGCGACCTTCTTGCCGACAACCTTCTTGGCAGCAGCGGTCTTCTTGCCGACAACCTTCTTGGCAGTGGCGGTCTTCTTGCCGACGACCTTCTTGGCAGCGACGGTCTTCTTGCCGACGACCTTCTTGGCAGCGACGGTCTTCTTGCCGACGACCTTCTTGGCAGCGACAGTCTTCTTGCCGACGACCTTCTTGGCAGCGACGGTCTTCTTGGCCGCAGCCTTCTTGGCGGTAGCGACCTTCTTGCCGACGACCTTCTTGGCGGCCACGGTCTTCTTGGCCACAGCCTTCTTGGCGGTAGCGACCTTCTTGCCGACAACCTTCTTGGCAGCAGCGGTCTTCTTGGCCACAGCCTTCTTGGCGGTCGCAACCTTCTTGGTGGCGGCCTTCTTCACGGTAGCGACCTTCTTGCCGGCAGCCTTGGTGGTCTTCTTGGCAGCAGCAGCCTTCTTGGTCACGGTCTTGCCGGCAGCCGCCTTCTTCTTGGCCACTTCCTTCTTCAGGGCAGCCGCTTCGGCCTTGGCGTTCTTCTTGGCCGCTTCCAGCTTCTTCTTGGCGTTGGCAACGGTCTTGCCGACCGACTTGGCAGCCTTCTCGGCCTTCTTGGCAACGGTCTTCTCGACCTTGGCCACGACCTTCTTGGCCTTGGCGACGCGGGTGGTGGCAGCCTTGCGGGCGCGCTTGACGGTCTTCTTGACCGACTTCACTGCGTCTTCGGCGGCGTGGGCGATGGTCTCGCCGACGTTGGTGGCGGTTTCTTTCACGTTCTCGACGGCGTCGGTCACGACCGACACACCATTACCGTTGCTCATGTTGCCCTCCTAGGGGCCTGGATTGTCAAAACGGGGCGATGCTATACCGACAATGGCTATCGTGGAACGGGCACGGCCGGCCAATCGCATCCGGTGCGACGCAACTGGAGTAAGCGATAACGGCGGCGGACGTGCCCCGCAGTCAGGAAATCCCTTTTTTTAAGCAGTGTGCTGCGCAGCCTGCCTGCTGCTGGCGTGCCGATGCAGGCACTGGCAGCAGCCACACATCCGCGCAGCACTGAGCGTCATCGCAAGGTCGGGATGCGCGGAACTGCGCAAGTGTCGCGGTGTATCAGGGCGCTGCCGGCGTGCCTTGCGGCACTCGCTCGCGGCTGTCGCGAACAGCGTTGTGGTGCGCGCGTCAGCTTTCCGGCGCCTGCGGCGAGGGTCGGATTTTCATGGGGCATTTATCCAGATCGCGACACACTCATTCAGCTTGTTCTACCGTATGCGTCAACGGCCCCAACCTCAGCCTGCGAACCGACTCCCATGCGACCGCTTCCCACCCTGCTTACGCTCGCAATCGCCGCTGCCTTCGGCGGCTTCGTTGCCACCGGCCTCAATGCGCACCTGGACAACCGTGCCGATGCCGCTCCGCTGCCGGCGGTACTGCCCACCTCCGCAGCGCTGCCGGCCGCGGTCGCCGGGCAGGCGGTGCCTTCGCTTGCACCGATGCTGGAAAAGGCGATGCCGGCGGTGGTCAGCGTCAACACCAAGCAGGTGGTGCGGGTACGCAACCCGTTCTTCAACGACCCGTTCTTCCGCCGCCTGTTCCCGGACATCCCGCAGGAGCGGATCAACGAGTCACTCGGTTCGGGCGTCATCATCGATGCCACCGAAGGCCTGGTGCTGACCAACCACCACGTCATCGACAACGCTGATGACGTGCAGGTGACACTGGCCGATGGGCGCACGGTGAAGGCCGAGTTCCTCGGCTCGGACCGCGACACCGACATCGCGCTGATCCGCATTCCGGCGCAGAACCTGACCGACATCAAGCTGGGCAACAGCGACCAGTTGCGGGTGGGCGACTTCGTGGTCGCGATCGGCAATCCGTTCGGTTTCAGCCAGACGGTCACCTCGGGCATCGTCTCGGCGGTGGGCCGCAGTGGCATCCGCGGGCTGGGCTACCAGAACTTCATCCAGACCGATGCATCGATCAACCCCGGCAATTCCGGTGGCGCACTGGTCAACCTGCAGGGCCAGCTGGTGGGCATCAACACCGCCAGCTTCAACCCGCAGGGCAGCATGGCCGGCAACATCGGCCTGGGCCTGGCGATTCCGTCGAACCTGGCCCGCAGCGTGGTCGACCAGCTGGTCAAGCATGGCGTGGTGGTGCGCGGCACGCTGGGCATCGAAAGCCAGAACCTGAGCGCGCAGATCGCGCAGGGCCTGGGCCTGGGCGAAACCCGCGGCGCCCTGGTGACCCGCGTGCTGGCCGGTTCGGCCGGTGCCGCCGCAGGACTGAAGCCGGGCGACGTGGTGGTATCGGCCAACGGCCAGCGCGTGGACAGTGCCGAAGCACTGCACAACGTGGAAGGCCTGGCGGCGGTGGGCAGCGTGCTGACCCTGGACGTTCGCCGCGAAGGCAAGCCGCTGCAGATCAAGGCAACGCTGAAGGAACAGGCGCGCGTGGTCAGCGGCGAGAGCCTGGACCCGCGCCTGACCGGCGCCAGCTTCGTCGACCTGCCCGAGTCGCTGCGTCAGTCTGGCGTGGGCGGCGTGCTGGTCAGCGAGGTCAAGCGCGGCAGCCGCGCCGCGACCAATGGCCTGCAGCAGGGCGACATCATCACCGACGCCACGGTGGGCGAGTTCGCCGACCTGGCCAGCTGGCGCGCCAATTTCCAGCAGCGCCCGCCCACCCTGGTGCTGCGCGTGTTGCGCAACAATGGCCAGCAGCAGGGCCAGTTGGTGATGCGCTGATCGCCTGGTCGTAACGCCCCCTATACCCACGTGATGCTATTGCTGTACGTCCAGGTCGGCCAAGCGCCGATCGCCCGTTCCCCCATCGCAACAGGAGTGATTCGATGAGCCCCACCAATACCGAGAACCTGAAGGACCACCTGGGTGAAGCCGGTTCCCACCTGAAGCAGGCCGCCAGCGCTGCCGGCGGTGCGATCAAGGGCGCTACCGGCGCCGCGACCGATGAACTGCGCATCGGCAAGGCCAACGTCAAGGCTGAACTTTCCGACAGCGCGCTGTCGGGCCTGGCTGCTGCCGAGTTCGGTGGTGCCGCCGCCAAGGAACAGGTCGACGCGCTGATGGACAAGGGCAAGGACCTGATCGACAGCGCTGCTGAGCTGATCCGCGAACGTCCGCTGGCCTCGTTCGGCGTGGCCTTCGCTACCGGCTGGATCATCGCCAAGCTGGCCCGCGGCAGCGACAAGTAAGCTGCGGCGTGAGCGAAGACACCACGCAACGTCCTGATCCGGCGGCCACGCCGCCGTTGGACGAAAGCATCCGCCAGGTCGGCGCAGCCGGCCGGGCGACTGCCGATTCGGCCAAGCACTCACTGCGTTCGCTGCGCCGGTTGGCGTCGGCGGACTTCGCGCTGGCGCGCAGCGCGTTCGGCCGCGCATTGGCCTGGGCCGGCGTCGCCATCGTGTTCGGTGCGTCGGCCTGGCTGTTGCTGGCCGCCACCCTCATCGCCCTCCTGCAGAGCTTCGGCCTGAGCTGGCTGCAGGCCCTGCTGATCACCTCGCTGCTGAGCCTGGCCGTCACCGGCTATGCGATCTGGCGCGTTTCCTACTTCTTCCACCACACCGGCATGCATGCCACCCGGCGTCAGTTGTCCCGGTTGGGCCTGTTCGATGAGCCCACCGATGATGATCCCGATGCCGGCGTGCAGATCCCGGAGGGCAAGCCATGAAGTTCGGTGCACTGCAGCGGCGTGTGAAACGTTGCGAACAGGTGATGGCCGTGCGCCTCGGCGAGACCCAGGACCACTGGAACGTGCTCAGCCAGGTCTGGCGACAGGGCTGGTCGCCACTGCGCATCGTGGTGGTGGGTCTGGCCGGCGGGTTCATCGCCGGCAAGCTGGAGGTTCCGGGCAAGGTCAACGGAGCGCGTTGGCTGCAGATGGTCGGTTCGGTGTCCAGCCTGTTCGCCAGCGCCCAGGCCGCGTTTGCTTCGGTGGTGGCGGCGCAGGCGGCGGAAACCGCAGACGATGCCGCCGACCAGGTGGATGAAGCGGCCGGGCCGCCCCCCGCCGCCGCAGCACGACCGGCAGCACGCCCGGTGGCCGAGCCCGAGCTGCGTGAGCCCCGTCCGGCCGAAGCGGCGACCGAGATGTCCGAACGTTGACGAACCTTACCCGCCGCGTTGATCGCGGCGGGCCGATAATGGGCTTCTCTTTCTGGTCGGTGCGTCGATGAGCGAGTCCCTGTTGTCCCCGTCGTCGCCTGCGCCGGACGAGTCCGCACCCCTGCCGCCGCCCTCGCGCCCACGTGGCCCGATGTCGCTGGTGATCCTGGCGACCCTGGCCGTGGCGTTCACCCTGTGGGCGGCGCAGGACATCATCCTGCCGGTCCTGCTGGCGATGTTCTTCGCTCTGGTCGGCAACCCCATCCTGCGCCTGCTGCAGAAGCTATGGATTCCGCGCGCGCTCGGCGCCCTGCTGGTGCTGGGCGCCGGCTTGGGCGTGACCGGTGCGTTGGCTGTGCAGCTGATCGGCCCGGCGATGGACTGGGCACAGGAAGCACCGCAGCAGCTGCGCAAGGTTGCGCGCCAGGTGCAGGACCTGACCAAGCCGGTGCAGCAGGCCAACCAGGCCGCAGAGAATTTCGCGCGCGTGGCCGGCGGCGACGGCAACCGCAAGGTGCAGGTGATCCGCACCCAGCTGGACGACCCCTACCGGATGCTCACCCGTGCGCCGCGGCTGGCCGCCTCGGTGCTGGCCGTCGTGCTGCTGACGCTGTTCTTCATGATCTACGGCCAGAGCCTGCAGCGTGCAGCGATCGCCCTGTTCCCGAACCGGCAGCAGCAGCGTTTCACCAGTGACATCCTGCGCTCGATCGAGCATGAGGTGTCGCGCTACGTATTGACCATCAGCGTGATCAACACGGTGGTCGGCCTGCTGTTGGCCGGGGTGCTGATGCTGCTGGGCATCGGCCTGCAGGAGGCGCTGCTGTGGGGAACCGTGGCGGCGCTGCTGAATTTCGCGCCCTATATCGGCCCGCTGCTCGGCGTCGCGTTGATGCTGCTGATGGGCTTTGTGGAGTTCCGCGACCCGCTTCAGGCACTGCTGCCTGCGGCCGCCTACCTGGCCCTGCATACCCTGGAAGGGCAGCTGGTGACGCCGATCGTGCTTGGCCGGCAGATGAAACTGTCACCGCTGGTGCTGATCCTGGCGCTGATGGTGTTCGGCTGGGCCTGGGGCATGATCGGCCTGCTGCTGGCGGTGCCGCTGCTGGTCTGCATCAAGCTGGTGCTGGCGCGGCTGGACGGCATGCACGGCTGGGCGCGGCTGCTGGAGTGAGGCGCGCTCCATCGACGGGCGTGCGGGGAGAGGAACGGTGGGACGGCGAAGGCTGGCAGAATATGCGCCCGCTTTTTCCCAGGATGGAACCCTCCCCATGTTCTCTTTCGCGCGTCGATGCCTCGCCCTGACCTGCCTGGCCGCCCCCGCCTTCGCCGCGGCCCCACCCAGTGCGGAAGTGGCCGGCACCCAGCTGGTGGAGGCCATCACCTGCCAGCGCCATCTCACGCCCGAACAGTTCGATGCCATGGCCAAGGTGCTGATGCCCGCCGGGGCCAAGACCAGGGACGAGTACGACGACGGCTACACACTGGCCTCGCCGCTGATGGTGCTTGGCCTGCCGGTGACCCATGTGACCTCCTACGACGGCTCCAGCGGCGAGGATGGCGTGGACAGTTACACGGCGTACTTCGGCAGCGCGGAAATCAGCAAGGTCGCCGCCTTGGCGAAGATGCCGCCGCCGGTGGCCGGTGGCTACCGGCGCGAAGTGGGCAGGCATGACCTGAGCGTGGATCGCGTCGATGGCCAGACCGTCCTGTACTGCTCCTACGACCTGCGCAGCCACTGACGGCGGCAGCGCCTGCCCGCCGCGCGCATGAAAGCCCGCGCGGGCAGGCGTAGAATGGCGGGGTGAAATTCCCTGTCCTTGCCATCACCCTCGACCTCGACGATACGCTGTGGCCGTTCGCTCCGATCGGCGCCCGCATCGACCAGGTCCTGTTCGACTGGATGCGCGAACACAGCCCCGCCACCGCCGCGATGTATCCGGTGGCGGCCATGCGCGAACTGCGCGAGCGCTCGTTCCGCGACAACCCACACCTGCATTTCGACCTGAGCGCGCTGCGCCGGCTGACGATCCAGGAGGCGCTGGAAAACAGTGGCGCCAGCCTGGATCTTCTGGAGCCGGCGTATGAAGTGTTCTACGCCGCGCGCAACCAGGTGGAGTGCTACCCCGATGCACTCGACGCACTGGCGCGTATCGCCGCGCGGGTGCCGGTGGCCGCGTTGAGCAACGGCAACGCCGATCTGGAACGGATCGGCCTGGCCCATCACTTCAGCTTCCAGCTGGGCGCCCGCGAGCATGGCGCGGCCAAGCCGGAAGCGAGCATTTTCCACGCTGCCTGCGACCGCCTGGGCGTCGCCCCGGCGCAGGTGCTGCACGTGGGCGACCACGTCGAGATGGACGTGGCCGGCGCGATGGCTGCCGGCCTGCGCGGCTGCTGGATCAACCGCGAAGCGGCCACCTGGAACCATCCGCAGCTGCAGCCTGACCTGCAGTTCGACACCCTCACCGGCCTGGCCGATTGGCTCGATGCCAACCTCGACGCCGCCGACGCTGACGCATCCCGGAGTACCTGACGCATGAGCGAGATCACTGGTTTCACCGCCGACACCACCGCCGCACTGCCGCTGCACGTGCTGGACCGCAGCCAGTTCGAGGCGTGGAAGAACAGCCAATCTGCTGCCACCCAGGCGTGGTTGAAGTCGCAGGGCTTCACTGCGGGCGCGCATTCGGTTGCGCTGCTGCCCGGCGCCGATGGCCTGGCTGGCGCGGTGATCGGCGTCGGTGATCGTGCCGACGCCTACAGCTACGCCCATGCACCGCATGCCCTGCCGGAAGGCAGCGTGTGGCAGCTGGCCAGCGAACTGCCGGCCGCCGAGCAGGCGCTGCTGCAGCTGGGCTGGGGCCTGGGCAGCTACCGCTTCGACCGCTACCGCAAGCGCAACCGCGCGCCGGCCCAGCTGGTGGCTGCACCGACCGGCGAAGTGGCCGACCTGATCGCCGCCAGCCTGCGCGTGCGTGACTGGGTCAACACGCCGACCGAAGACATGGGCCCGCAGCAGCTGGAAGACGCCGCGCGTGCCCTGGCTGAAGCGCATGGCGCGCAGGTGGAAGCCATCACCGGCGACGAACTGCTGGCGCAGAACTTCCCGGCCATCCATGCGGTGGGCCGTGCCTCGCACCGTGCGCCGCGGCTGATCGTGCTGCGCTGGGGCAAGGAGACCGACCCGGCGCTGGCGCTGGTCGGCAAGGGCGTGTGCTTCGATACCGGCGGCCTGGACATCAAGCCGGCCGATGGCATGCGCAACATGAAGAAGGACATGGGCGGCGCCGCACACGCGCTGGCCCTGGCCGGGCTGGTGATGGCCCAGCAGCTGCCGGTGCGCCTGACCCTGCTGGTACCGGCGGTGGAAAATGCGATCGGCCCGGATGCCTTCCGTCCGGGCGAAGTGATCGCCACCCGCAAGGGCCTGAGCGTGGAGATCGACAACACCGATGCCGAAGGCCGGGTGATCCTGTGCGACGCGCTGACGTTCGCCGGTGAGCAGAAGCCGGACCTGGTGCTGGACTTCGCCACGCTGACCGGCGCGGCACGCATCGCGCTGGGCCCGGACCTGCCGGCGCTGTTCAGCAACGATGACACGCTCGCCCAGCAGTGGCTGCAGGCTGGCGACGCCACCCGTGACCCGGTGTGGCGCATGCCGTTGTGGCGCCCGTACCTGCGTTACCTGAGCAGCGGCATCGCCGACCTGGCCAACGCCGGTTCGCGCATGGCCGGCTCGGTCACCGCCGCGCTGTACCTGGAACGCTTCCTGGAAGACGGACAGCGCTGGGCACATCTGGACGTGTATGCCTGGAACGATGGCGAGCGCCCGGGCCGCCCGGCCGGTGGCGAAGCCCTGGCCCTGCGTTCGGCCTGGACGATGCTGAAGGCACGTTACGGCTGATGGAGCCGCCGGGCATGGCCCGGCGCTGCCCATGCCGGTGGGTGCCGACCTTGGTCGGCACTGCATCACCCTGCAAATCTGACGAAAAATTGAATTTCGGCCCCGGCCGGGTTCTGCGAGGATGGTGTGGTCGCCCACCCACACATCCGTGAAGGCAGGACTCCGACCATGTCGCTCTTCCGCTATACCCGCGCCGGCCAGGAGCCGGGCGCGCCGCGCCGGTATTCGCCCTTGCCCTGGATCGCGCTGATCGCACTGATCCTGGGCATCGTTGCCCTCGCCTTCGCCTGGCTGGCCGGTTGGATCGGCCGCGACCGGCTGACCGCACAGCGCTTCACCGACACCATCGAGGCCACCGGCCCTGCACATCCCGGCTTCCGCCGCGCGCACAGCAAAGGGGTGTGCGTGAGCGGCTGGTTCGAACCCAGCGCACAGGCGCCCACGCTGTCCAGCGCACGGGTGTTCTCGCAGGCGAAGGTTCCGGTGCTGGGCCGGCTGTCGATCGGCGGCGGCGATCCGCACGGCGCCGATGGCAGCGCGCGCGTGCGCAGCATCGCCGTACAGCTGGTGGGCGATGACGGGCAGGAATGGCGGATGGCGATGAACAGCTTCCCGTTCTTCGCCGTGCCCACCGCCGAGGCGTTCTACGAGCAGACCCGCGCGCAGATTCCGGATCCGGCCACCGGCAAGCCCGACCCGCAGAAGATGGCGGCCGTGCTGGCCAGGTACCCCAGCGCACAGGCCTTCCAGCAGTGGGCCAAGAGCGCACCGTGGACCAGCAGCTGGGCCAACACCACCTTCAACAGCGTCAACAGTTTCTGGTTCACCAACGCGCAGGGGCAGAAACGCGCGGTGCGCTGGCGCTGGCAACCGCAGGCGCCGCTGGTGGAGATGGATGCAGAGGCACGCAAGCAGGCCAATGTCGATTTCCTCAGCCAGGAACTGCAGAAGCGCCTGGCCACCGGCCCGGTGCGCTGGAACCTGGTGGTCAGCCTGGCCGCGCCGGGCGATGCCATCGATGATCCCTCGGTGCCGTGGCCTGAATCGCGCGAACAGGTGGTGGCCGGCGTGCTCAGCCTCGACCGCATGCAGTCGCAGGAAGAAGGCGCCTGCGGCCAGCTCAACTTCGATCCGCTGATCGTGCCCAGCGGCGTGCGCGGCAGCGACGACCCGATCCTGGCTGCGCGCTCGGCGGTGTATTCGCAGTCGTTCAACCGCCGCGAGCGCGAGCGCGCCAGCGGTGCGGCGGCACAAACGAAGGGGGAAGCACGATGAGTACCGGCAACGGCCACTTCAACCTGCTCGCCCGGGTGCTGCACTGGTCCATGGCGCTGATGATCATCGCCATGCTGTTCATCGGCGTGACCATGGTCGCCTCGCTGCACCTGCGCCCCATGCTGATCGACCTGCACCGGCCGCTGGGTATCGCCATCCTGCTGCTGGCGGTGCTGCGCCTGTACAACCGCCTGCGCCACCGCCCACCGCCGCTGCCAGCGGATCTTCCCGCCTGGCAGGTGCTGGCGGCGAAGGCTTCGCACTGGATGCTGTACGCGTTGATGCTGGCGATGCCGCTGATCGGCTGGGCGATGCTGTCGGCCGGCGGCTACCCGATCGTGCTGGGCGGTGGCCTGCACCTGCCGCCGATCGTGCCGCACACGCCAGCGCTGTACGCCGCGCTGCGCAATGCGCACAGCCTGCTGGCCTACGTGTTGTTCGCCACGGTGCTGATGCACGTGGGTGCGGCGCTGTTCCACCTGTGGGTGCGCCGCGATGGCGTGTTCCAGGCGATGGCACGCGGGAAGGATTGAATGGGTTCGCCGGGGGTTCCCGGCTGCCCTTTTTCGCGACTGCGGAGGGGTGTCACTTTCTTTGCTCGTGCAAAGAAAGTAACCAAAGAAACACGCCGCCGGCCGCGAGCCGGTGCTGCGCACCGGTACCCTGCGCTTCTCGGTGAATCAGGGGACGGCGCCGAACTCGCTGCGCTCAGACATCGGCGCCTCTTCGCCCCTGATTCCCCTGCGATGCTCGGCTCGCTACAAGGCGGACCCAACGTCAAAAGCCGCAGCTGCACCCAGTAGATCCACGCCATGCGTGGATGCCTTTGCCGTTGATCGTGACCTTCCACTCCGCCTTGAGCGAGCCGAGCACCACAGGTCCGGCGAGGGCGAAGAGGCGCGGGTGTCTGAGCGCAGCGAGTTCCCGCGCCGTCCCTCGACGGACCGAGGAGCACAGGGCACCGGTGCACAGCACCGGCTCGCGGCCGGCGGCTGGCGGCGCGTTTCTTTTGGTTACTTTTCTTTTCACGCGAAAAGAAAAGTGACGCCCCCTCTACAACCACCCCTTCTGCCGCGCCAGCCGGTACGCCTCGATCCGGTTGGCCACGCCCAGCTTGCCGATGCATTCGGACAGGTAATTGCGCACCGTGCCGTGCGACAGCCCCAGCTGCTCGGCGATCTCGCTGGCGGTGCGGCCCTCGCCTGCCAAGCGCAGTACGCGGCGCTCGCGGTCGGTCAGCGGGTCGGCCTGCGACCACGCATCCAGCGCCAGCTGCGGATCGATCGCACGGATGCCCTGCTTCACCTTGCGCAGTGCCTCGGCCAGGTTCTCGGCCGGTGCATCTTTCAGCAGATAGCCCAGTACGCCCGCTTCCAATGCGCGACGCAGGAAACCGGCACGGGCGAAGGTGGTCACGATCACCACCTTGATCGGCAGTTCATGGCGGGCGATGCGCTGGGCCAGTTCCAGCCCGCTCAGCCCCGGCATCTCAATGTCGGTGACCAGGATGTCCGGCTGCAGCTGCTGCAGCATGCGCCAGGCGGCTTCGCCGTCGGCAGCACTGCCCAGTACCTCGATATCCGGTTCCAGGCCCAGCAACGCCGACAATGCGCCACGCACCATCGCCTGATCCTCGGCCAGCAATATGCGGATCATGCCGCGCCTCCCT
The DNA here is from genome assembly GCF_002966815.1 of Stenotrophomonas sp. MYb57. Lineage (NCBI taxonomy): Bacteria > Pseudomonadati > Pseudomonadota > Gammaproteobacteria > Lysobacterales > Lysobacteraceae > Stenotrophomonas > Stenotrophomonas sp. MYb57. The sequence continues at coordinate 316,338 of NZ_CP023271.1, read as the reverse complement.
GTGCCAGCGATGCCGGCGACAGCGGCGTAGTCGCGGCCACCAGGGGCACGCGCACGGTCAGCAGCGTGCCTTCCCCGCGCGGAGACTGCAGCGTCAACTGGCCACCCAGCGCCGCTGCGCGCTCACGCATGCCACACAATCCGTTGCCCTCGGCCTGCACACCACCACGGCCGTCATCGCGTATCTGCATCACCAACTGTCGGTCCTCAAGCATGAAATCCACCTGCACCCGGGTCGCCTGCGCGTGGCGCACGATGTTGGTCGCCGCCTCGCGCAGCACCAGTGCCAGCCCACGCTCTACCTCCACTGGCATCGGTGGCGGCGGCATGTACTGCAGGTGTACCTGTTGGCATTCCAGCAGCAGGCGTGCCGAGGCCAGTTCGCCGGCCAGGTCGCTGGCGCGGATGCCGGTGACCGCACTGCGTACCTGCGCCAGCGCCTCGCGGGCAATGTCCTCGGCCTCGCCGATTTCCTGCCGGGCACGCGCGTCATCGCGGTCGTACAGCTTGCGCGCCAGTTCCAGCTTCAGCGTGATCAATGACAGCGTATGCCCCAGCAGGTCATGCAGATCACGGCCGATGCGCTCGCGCTCGGCGGTGGTCGCCAGGCGCCGCACCTCGTCCTGGGACAGCTGCAGGGCAACGTCGCGCTGATGGCTCAAGGCCTCCACGTTGACCACCAGCCCGACAATGAACGACACCGCCGGCATCCACACCATGGCCTGCCACGGATAACCGAAGTAGAGCGCGGTGCTGCAGAACAGGAGATTCAGGCCAGTGAGCTGCAACAGGTACACCCACCAGCCGCCGCGGCTGCTCATGCGGATCATCACGCAGCCGAACACGAAGTAGCTCAGTCCCGACGGATACCACGGCAGCAGCACCAAGGCCATCGCAATCATGCCCAGCGCGTAGCGCCAGGCGTGGTGCCGTGGCGCCAGCATCACCCTGGCATAGAACAGCAGGAACAACGGATAGCTGGCCAGCGTCAGCAACAACCAGCGCAGCGTGAAGCCATTCCCGAGCACCGGGGTAAGGAAGATCCAGACCGACCACAGCAGGTGGATCGCACCACTCCAGGGCGACTTGCCACGCCGCAGCAGTTCGGCCACCGCCGAATCCGGGGCAGGGCGCAGCAGGGACGCAAGCCAGCTCGGTGGCACGGAAGATTCCAGGCGGGGACGATCGCTGCCGATCATGCCAGTTCAGCCGACCCGGCGCAGGCGCCGACACGCCTGCGCCACCAGTTCATCCACCTGCAGCATCGGCGGCAGGCTGGTGCTCTGCAGCATCACGCCGAGGCCGAGCCGCTGATCGCGCTGCTGCGGATCACCGCCCAGCAGCTCGACCTGGCCGGCGTCGGCACGGCGCAGGCCCAACAGCACGCTGATCGCGGTACTCTTGCCGGCACCGTTGCGGCCCAGCAGGGCCAGTACCTGGCCAGCGCGCACCTGCAGGTCGATGCCGTGCAGGGCGGTATGGTCGCGGTAACGCACCTGCACCTGCCGCAGGCGGGCCAGCGACGGAGCGATCGTATCCATGGGCGGTACCGGTAGCGGGGACGTTGCCATCCTGTGCCGCCGTGGTCACATTTCGCAGTTGCCGCCGTCAATGACATCGGATGACAGCTGTCACTGCCATCGCCGATGCACCTGCCTTCATGCTGTGCCGCACGCTCCACCGCCGGAACCGCCGCTGCCTGCCCTTCCGGTCACACCCGCCCGAACGCCTGTGATGGAACGAATGAACGCTTCTGCCGAGCTGTTGAAGGAACTCCGTATCGACCGCAAGTCGCCGCCGCCCGCCTCCAGTGGCGGCAGTGGTGGCCGCCGCTGGCTGTGGATCGCCGTGGCCATGATCATCGTGCTGCTGGCCGGTGGTGCATTCGCACTGTTCGGCCGCGCGCCCACCGTGGAAGTGGACACCGCGCCGGCGGTGGCCATCCAGCAGGGCAGCGCCAGCAGCTCGGTGCTCGACGCCAGCGGCTACGTGGTCGCCCGGCGCATGGCCACGGTGTCGGCCAAGATCACCGGCAAGGTGCGCGAGGTGATGATCGAAGAAGGCATGCGGGTGGAACAGGGGCAGATCATGGCCACCCTGGACCCGATCGATGCCGACGCGCAGCGCAACCTGTACGCCTCGCAGCTGCAGGCCGCACGCAGCCAGGTGGTCGGCCTGGAAGCCCAGCAGAAGCAGGCCGCCGCTGAAGCCAGCCGCCTGCAGGCGCTGGTCGGCCAGCAGCTGGTCTCGCGTTCGCAGTACGACCAGGCCGTGGCCCAGCGTGACAGCCTGCATGCGCAGCTGGAAACCGCACGACGCAACGTCAAGGTTGCCAACGACCAGCTGTCCATCGCCGACCTTGGCGTGGACAACAACATCGTGCGCGCGCCGTTCTCCGGCGTGGTCACCGCCAAGGCCGCGCAGCCCGGCGAAATCGTCTCGCCGCTGTCGGCCGGTGGTGGCTTCACCCGTACCGGCATCGGCACCATCGTCGACATGGAATCGCTGGAGATCGAAGTCGAGGTCGGCGAAGCCTTCATCGGCCGCGTGCAGCCGAAGATGCCGGTGGAAGCCACGCTCAACGCCTACCCGGACTGGAAGATCCCGGCCGAGGTGATCGCCATCGTCCCCACCGCTGACCGCGGCAAGGCCACGGTGAAGGTACGGGTCGCACTGAAGGTGAAAGACCCGCGCATCGTGCCGGAGATGGGCGTGCGGGTCAGCTTCCTGGAACAGGCCAAGCCGCAGACCGAAGCCAAGCCACAGGGCGTGCGCGTTCCGGCCACTGCGGTGGTCGAGCGTGAGGGCGCGTCGGTGGCCTTCGCACTGGGCGATGACAACCGTGTGCAGCAACGCACGGTCGAGGCGGGCCAGGCGATGGGCAAGGACCGCCAGATCCTCAAGGGCGTTAGCGCGGGGGAGTCGGTGGTGGTCAACCCGCCGGACACCCTGCGCGACGGCACCAGGGTCAAGCAGAAGCAAGCGCAGTAACGGCCCGGCGCCCGCATGGCGCCACCGGCAGTACCGCTGGAAAGCACCACTGTTCGACGCGTGCCGGCCGTTGGCCGGGACGCATCCCCGTTTCCCGCCTTTCGTGGAGAACCACCCATGTCGACCCTGGTTTCACTGCGCAACATCACCAAGACCTACCAGCGTGGCCCCGAAAAGGTGCAGGTGCTGCACGGCATCGACCTGGATATCGCCAGCGGCGATTTCGTCGCGCTGATGGGCCCGTCCGGTTCCGGCAAGACCACCCTGCTCAACCTGATCGGCGGCCTGGACAACCCCACCGGCGGCGAGATCAGCATCGAAGGCGAGCGCATCGACCAGATGAGCGGCGGCCAGCTGTCGACGTGGCGCAGCCACCATGTCGGCTTCGTGTTCCAGTTCTACAACCTGATGCCGATGCTGACCGCGCAGAAGAACGTGGAACTGCCGTTGCTGCTGACCCACCTCAGCGCGGCGCAGCGCAAGCGCAATGCCGAGATCGCGCTGACCCTGGTCGGCCTGGCCGACCGCCGCAGCCATCGCCCCAACGAACTGTCCGGCGGCCAGCAGCAGCGCGTGGCGATCGCCCGCGCGATCGTCTCCGACCCGACCTTCCTGATCTGCGACGAACCTACCGGCGATCTTGACCGCCAGTCCGCCGAAGAGATCCTGGGCCTGCTGCAGCAGCTCAACCGCGAACACGGCAAGACCATCATCATGGTCACCCATGACCCGAAGGCTGCCGAGTACGCCACCCACACGGTGCACCTGGACAAGGGCGAGCTGGCCGACGCGCCGCTGGCCCACTGAAGGAGGCCACAGCGATGAAATACTTCTCGTTGGTCTGGGCGCAGCTGTTCCGCAGCCGCACCCGCACCCTGTTGACCCTGCTGTCGGTGGTGGCCGCGTTCCTGCTGTTCGGCATGCTCGACTCGGTGCGCGTGGCGTTCTCGTCCGGTGGCAGCGTGGAAGGTGCCAACCGGTTGGTGGTGGCTTCGCGCCTGTCGATCACCCAGTCGCTGCCGATCCGCCTGGAAACGCAGATCCGCCAGGTCAGCGGCGTGCGCGATGTCACCTACGGCATGTGGTTCGGCGGCATCTACCAGGACCCGAAGAACTTCTTCCCCAACTTCTCGGTGGCGCCCAACTACTTCGATGTCTACCGCGAGCTGCAGATCGACCCGGCGCAGCTGCAGGACTGGCAGCAGACCCGTACCGGCGCGATCGTCGGCGAGACGCTGGCCAAGCAGTTCGGCTGGAAGATCGGCGACACCATCCCGCTGCAGGCCACCATCTTCCCGCGTGGCGGCAGCAACGACTGGCCGCTGGAACTGAAGGGCATCTACCGCTCGAAGGATCGCGCACTGGCGGCCAATGAAGAACGCCAGTTGATGATGAACTGGAAGTACTTCGATGAGTCCAACGACTACATCAAGAACCAGGTGAGCTGGTACACGGTGACGCTGGACAACCCGGAGCAGTCGTCGAGGGTGGCGCAGGCCATCGATGCGATCTCGGCCAACTCCGACCACGAAACCAAGACCCAGACCGAATCGGCGTTCCAGCAGGCGTTCGTGAAACAGTTCGCCGACATCGGCATGATCGTCACCTCGATCATGGGCGCGGTGTTCTTCACCCTGCTGCTGTTGACCGGCAACACCATGGCCCAGGCGGTGCGCGAGCGCGTTCCGGAACTGGCCACGCTGAAGACGCTGGGCTTCAAGGACAGCACGGTGCTGACCCTGGTGATGGTCGAATCGGTGCTGCTGATCGGCCTTGGTGGGCTGATCGGCATGGGCCTGGCGGCGCTGATCCTGCCGGCCATCAGCCCCAAGAGCATGGGCATGCTGCCGCCGCACGTACCGACGCCGACCTGGCTGGTGGGCATCGTCCTGATCGTGGTGATCGGCATCGTGGTCGGGCTGCTGCCCGCACTGCGCGCCAAGCGCCTGAAGATCGTCGACGCGCTCGCCGGCCGCTGAAGAGGACACCGACATGAACAAGCTCAAGAAGTGGCTGGGGAACGCGGTGACCGTGCTGCTGCTGGTCGTTGGCCTGGTGGTATGGATCAGCCTGCCGTGGATCGGCGTCGCCGCCATCGCGGTGCTGCTGGGGCTGTGGCTGGCGCTCACCCGCAGTGGCCGGCTGGCCCTGGCCGCCACCCGCATCGGCATCGCCAGCCTGCCGCAACGCTGGGGTGCCTCCTCGGTGATCGTGGTCGGCATCGCCGGCGTGGTCGGCGTGCTGGTGGCGATGCTGGCGATGGGCGAAGGCTTCCAGGCCACGCTCAACAACACCGGCGATGACACCACCGCGATCGTGCTGCGCGGCGGTTCGCAGGCCGAGACCAACTCGGTCATCACCCGCGAACAGGTCCCGACGCTGTCCACCCTGCCCGGCATCACCCGCGATGCGCAGGGGCGGCCGCTGCTGTCGCCGGAACTCTCGCAGGTGGTCAACCTGGTGTCCAAGGCCGATGGCACCGACGTCAATGCGCAGTTCCGCGGTGTCGGCCCGCAGGCGTGGGCCGTGCATGACAAGGTCAAGATCGTCGAAGGCCGCCGGTTCGCCGCCGGCCTGCGCGAGATCGTGGTCGGCCAGGGCGCCAGGAGCCAGTTCCGCGACATGGATGTTGGCAAAACGCTCACCCTGGGCAACCAGACCTGGACGGTCGTGGGCGTGTTCGCTACCGGCGATGCGCATGACTCGGAACTGTGGACCGACGCCGACACGCTGGCCACCACCTACCAGCGCAGTGCCTGGCAGTCGATCAGCGTGCGTACCGACGGCAAGGCCGGCTTCGAGCAGTTCAAGGCCGCCGTGGCCGCCGATCCGCGCCTGAAGCTGGACGTGGAAACCACCCGCGTCTACTACAGCAAGCAGGGTGGTGGGTTGACCAAGCTGATCGACATCCTCGGCAAGGTGATCGGCACCATCATGGCCGTAGGCGCTGTGTTTGGTGCGCTCAACACCATGTATGCCGCCGTGGCCACGCGCGCACGCGAGATCGCCACCATGCGTGCGATCGGCTTCCGTGGCCTGCCGGTGGTGACTGCGGTGATGCTGGAAACCATGCTGCTGGCCCTGCTCGGCGGACTGCTTGGTTGCGCGGTGGCATGGCTGCTGTTCAACGGCTACAGCGTGTCCACCATCGGCAGCAACTTCAGCGCGGTGGTGTTCAAGTTCCATGTATCGCCGGAACTGCTGTGGAGTGGGCTGAAGTGGGCGCTGGGCATCGGCCTGGTGGGTGGGTTGTTCCCGGCACTGCGCGCGGCACGCCTGCCGATCACCACGGCGCTGCGCGAGACCTGAGCATCACGCATTGATTGAATGGACGTTGCGCAGGGGACGGAGCGAAGGCTCCGTCCCTTTTTCTTTGCACGTCATCCACGCATGGCGTGGATCTACTGGTGGCCCATCCACGCATGGCGTGGATCTACTGGCCCATCCGCATGGTGTGGACGCCGACGTTGTTGCAGTAGATCCACGCCATGCGTGGATGGATGCGTGTACGCACGCAACAACGATTACAGATTGCGCAAACACCGCCGCTATCGGTGCCTCTGCCCATCGCAAACGCATCGCGCGTGACGTTGCACACAGTGCACCTGTGGATTGTTGGTTGCGATTCATTTTCGCGACGTTACAGCGCACGCGGACAAACAGTTACCAATGAAAACACTCTAGAATCCGGCCCCCACGTTGGTTTGCAGCACCCCACGCGTCCATAGAACGGACGCATGTTTTTTCTGAAACACGAGATTTCACGGATGTCCCTGAAGACCACCCCGCTGCGCAACGCGATCGTCATCGCGCTGGCCGCCAGCTGCACCACGCCCGCTTTCGCACAGGAAGCCGGCGATACCCCCACCAACCTCGACCGCATCGAGATCACCGGCTCGCGCATCCGCCAGGCCAGTGTCGAGACCGCGCAGCCGGTGGTGGCACTCAACCGCGCCGACATCGAGAAGAAGGGCTACGTCAACGTCGCCGACATCCTGCAGGACGTCACTGCAGCCGGCGCACCGAGCCTGAGCCGTTCGTCCTCGCTGAGCTCCTCGCGCGATTTCGGCGGCATGTATGTCAGCCTGCGCAACCTCGGCCCGGAACGCAGCCTGGTGCTGATCGACGGCCGCCGCATGGGCGTCAGCGCCGGCGGTTACTCCGACCTGGCCTCGATTCCGTCGGCGATCGTCGAACGCGTGGAAGTGCTGACCGATGGCGCCTCGGCGCTGTACGGCTCGGACGCCATCGCCGGCGTGGTCAACATCATCACCCGCAAGAACTTCGACGGTGGCGAAGCCAGCGTCTATGTCGGCCAGTACGGTGAAGGCGACGGCCAGAAGCGCTCCTACAGCGCCACCTTCGGCAAGACCTTCGACCGCGGCTGGTTCAGCGTCGGCGCCGAGCGCACCAAGGAAGACGAGATCCTCGGCGATGCGCGCGAGTTCAGCCGCTACCCGGGTGGCCCGCGCCATGCCGACGACGTCGACGCGCTGAGCCCGACCACCCAGTGGGGCACGGTCACCGTCGGTGGCAAGCCGCTGACCGTGGGCCCGGGCGGCGACCCGAGCAGCGCTGGCAACTTCCACACGCCGGATCCGGCTGACGGCGCCAACGCCAAGACCAACATGAGCCTGTTGAGCGGCCTGGAGCGCACCTCGGTGTTCGCCAACGGCGGCTTCTCGATCACCGACAACCTGCGCATCGTCGCCGATGCGCTGTACAGCAAGCGCGAGTCGACCAAGCACCTGGCCGGCTACCCGTACTCGGTCTCGGCTGCGCAGTCGCGCAACGGCACGCGCGCTGCGCTGTCCAAGGACAGCACCTTCAACAAGTGGGGCCAGGACGTGCTGTTCTCGCACCGCACCGAAGAGCTGCCGCGCGGTACCGAGAACACGCTGGAAACCAAGCGTGCCAGCCTCGGCCTGGAAGGCAGTTTCGAAACCGGTTCGCGCTACTGGGACTGGAACGTCAGCTACATGTACAACCGCAATGAAGGCGAGCGCGTTGGCACCGGCAGCATGTACCAGCCGAACGTCAACCTGGCCGTCGGCCCGTCCTTCATGGACGGCGACGTGGCCCGCTGCGGTACACCGGGTGCGGTGATCGCCGGCTGCGTGCCGTGGAATCCGGCTGCGCCGATGGGCTACACCGGCCCGGGCTCGCTGGGCAACCAGGACGTGCAGGACTACCTGTTCACCCGCTTCGTCGACAAGATGCGCAGCACCACCAAGGTCGCCAGCGCCAACATCTCCGGCTCGCTGTTCACCCTGCCGGCCGGCGACATCATGGGCGCGATGGGCTTTGAGCACCGCAGCGAAGAAGCCAGCTACACCCCGGACCTGATGGTGCAGAAGGGCCAGATCGCCGGCACCACCGGCCAGCCGACCCGTGGCGACTACTCGCTCAACGAGGTCTACCTGGAAATGCAGGTGCCGCTGCTGGCCGACATGGCCTTCGCCCGCGAGCTGTCGCTGGACCTGGCCGGTCGCTACACCGACTACAACACCTTCGGTTCGACCACCAACAGCAAGTTCGGCCTGAAGTGGAAGCCGATCGACAGCCTGCTGGTACGCGCCACCTACGGCACCGGCTTCCGTGCACCGACCGTGGACGATCTCTACGGCGGCGCGGTTTCCAGCCGCGATTCGTTCACCGATCCGTGCGATACGAAGTTCGGCATCGCCGCCAGCAGCCCGACCGTGGCAGCACGCTGCCAGGCGCTGAACGTGCCCGCCAACTTCCGTCAGCAGACCGGTTCGGACGGCAACTTTGCCAACCGCCCGGGCCAGCAGGCCACCTCCGATTTCAACTCCGGTTCCAACCCGGAACTGAAGCCGGAAACCGCCAAGACCTGGACCGTCGGCCTGGTCTACAGCCCGGAATTCGTGCAGGGCCTGGACGTCAGCCTGGACTGGTGGAAGATCCGCATCGACAACGCCATCGTGGGCGAGTCGGCTACCGACATCCTCAACCAGTGCTACGTGCAGGGCGTGGATTCGGCATGCGGTCGCTTCACCCGTTCCACCGCTGCGGCCACCCGCGGCCAGGTTTCGGCGCTGGATCGTTCGCTGGTCAACGCCGGCTACCGCGAAACCGCCGGCTATGACATCGGTGTGCGTTACCGCCTGCCGGAAACCGCATACGGCAAGTTCGCCATCAACTGGAACACCACCTACACCGACTACCTGGAGCAGCGCAACGACAGCGCCGCCACCACCCCGGTGGAGCAGCGCGTGGGCTGGGCCGGTGACTTCCGCGTACGTTCGACCTTCAACCTGGATTGGCAGTACGGCAACCTCGGCATCGGCTGGACCGCCCGTTATTACTCGGGCATGAAGGAAGCCTGCTCGTACGACCTGGGCGGTGGCCCGGACTGCAACATGGCCGACTTTGTTTCGCCGTATACCGATGCACAGCCGAGCCGCAAGGTGGGTTCCAACACCTTCCACGACCTGCAGGTGCGTTACAGCCTGCCGTGGGATGGCACCGTGTCGTTGGGCCTGAACAACGTGTTCGACCACCAGGGTCCGATCATGTACAGCCAGCCCAACAGCAGCTTCACCTACTACGGTGGCTTCGACATCGGTCGTTTCATGTACATGAAATACCAGCAGCGCTTCTAAGCCTGCAACCGCGTTCCCGCCCCGGCCAACTCTCTCCTGGCCGTGGATGGAAGCAGAACGGCGCCCCTCGGGGCGCCGTTCTTTTTTGCGGCGTCGGTTCCCTTTGCATCGCGGAGGGCTCTGATCCCGGAGGCGCTATCGTTTCGCGCCGCGCATCGCCCGTACGTTGTCACCGACGTACAGGACCAACCCGGCCCAGATCGCCGCAAAACCAATCGCCTTGCCGGTGTCGAAGGCCTCGTGGAAGAAGAACACGCCCAGCAGCAGCTGCAGGCTCGGCGCGATGTACTGCAGGATGCCGACCAGCGACAGCGGGATGCGCTTGACCCCGTAGGCGAAGCCGATCAGCGGCACCGCCGTGATCACCCCGCCGAAGATCAGCATCAGGTCGTTGGCCCAGCCCCAGCCACCGAAGAAGCCACCTCCATGGCCGTTTTCCGACCACAGCGCGAAGCCCAGCGCGGGCAGGAACAGGTACAGGCTTTCCACGCCCAGCCCGGCCACCGGATCGACCGACACCAGCTTGCGCAGCAGGCCGTACAGGCCGAACGAGCACGCCAGGCCCAGCGCGATCCACGGCGGCGTGCCCGCATCGATGGTCAGCCAGGCCACGCCCACCGCTGCGATGGCTACCGCCAGCCACTGCACGCGGCGCAGGCGCTCCTTCAGCACCAGCACGCCCAGCAGCACGTTCACCAGCGGGTTGATGAAGTAGCCCAGGCTGGTTTCGATCACATGCCCTGCGTTGATCGCCCAGATGTACAGGCCCCAGTTGAAGGCGATGGTCAGGCTCGATATCGCCAGGATCGGCAGCGCGCGCGGTTGCGCGGCGATCTTCTTCCACCAGCCCAGCCGTGATGCGATCAGCAGCCAGGCCACCACCAGCACGGTGCTCCAGATGATGCGGTGGGCGATGATCTGGAACGACGGCACTTCGTTCAGCAGATGCCAGTACACCGGCACCAACCCCCACAGCACGAAGGTGGAGGCAGTGATCAACAGGCCCCGTCGCTGTTCTTTCTCGTCCATGCTCATCGCTTGCGTGTCCTTGCCATCGTCAGTACCACCACACCCAGAAGTATCACCGCCATGGCCAGGAAGTCGCGCCATCCAAAGCGTTCACCATTCAATGCAGCCCCCAACAGGACAGCAATCACCGGATTGACGTAGGCATAGCTGCCGGCCAGCGCCGGGCGCACGTTCTGCAGCAGCCAGACGTAAGCGGTGAACGCCACGATCGAACCGAACACGCACAGGTAGGCCATCGCCAGCAGGCCACCGCTGTCGGGCAGGGTGGTGGGGCGCTCGCCGACGACCAGGCCGATCAGCACCAGCAGCACGCCACCGCAGATCATCTGCCCGGCCGCCGTCATGAACGGCCCCGGCAGGTCCTGCCCGCGTGCCCACACCGAGCCGAACGCCCAGCCGACCGGCGCGATCAGCAGCAGCACCAGCCCGGTGGGCGATGCGGTCAGGCTGCTGCCGGCGTTGAGCCAGACCACGCCGACGAAGCCAACGGCGATGCCCAGCCATTCGCCCTTGCTGGCATGCTGCCCGCGCAGGGCCGAGAACAGCGCCATCCACAACGGCACCGAGGCCACCGCGGTGGCGGCCAGGCCGGATGACACCTCGCGTTCGGCCAGCACCACCATGCCGTTGCCCAGCACCAGCATGGTCACGCCCATGATGACCAGGTTGCGCCACTGCCGCAGGGTGGGTCTGGGCATCTTCCAGAACAGGCGCAGCGCCAGGTACATCAGGCCGCCGGCAATGATGAACCGGCTGCCGGAGACCATCGTCAGTGGCAGCGCGCCGCCATGCAGGGCCTTGGCGATGCCCAGGTAGGTCGAGCCCCAGACCACGTAGACCAGCAGCAGTGCCAGCACGACAAGGCCGCCCCGTGGGGCAGCCGCAGACGGAACGGGGGGAGCCGACATGACGCACCAGGGAGCTGGGGGAACACGGATTTTAGGACGTTTTGGTTATGGTCCGGCAGCCCATGTAGTGGCACGCTGTCATCCATCCATGCCCCGCCCGCCCCTTCCGGCACCCGGCGTTGACGTGGGTTGCAGTACCAAGGAGGCTGGCCGGCAGCGCACCGCGCGCCTGGCAGCGCAATTTCCCGCATGGACGCACCGCATCGAGGATCCCCACCCGGATGAGCACTACGTCCCAATCCGCTGTCCCCAGCACCGACGGCGCCGCCCTGCGGCGTTCCATCTCCAACACCCTCAAGGGCTCCGCCGGCAACCTGGTGGAGTGGTACGACGTCTACGTGTACTCGGTGTTCGCCGTGTACTTCGAATCGCAGTTCTTCTCGCCTGAAGACAAGAACTCCACCATGTACGTGTGGGCGATCTTCGCCGCGACCTTCCTGATGCGCCCGATCGGCGCATGGTTCTTCGGTCGCTTCGCCGACCGTCATGGCCGTCGCCTTGCATTGACCGTGTCGGTCACGCTGATGGCCTTCTGCTCGTTCATCATCGCCATCACCCCCACCGCTGCCAGCATCGGCATCTGGGCGGCGATCATCCTGCTGTTCGCGCGCCTGCTGCAGGGCTTCGCCACCGGTGGCGAGTACGGTGCCAGCGCCACCTACATGTCCGAGGCCGCCATTCCAGGCCGCCGCGGCTTCCTGTCCTCGTTCCACTACGTCACCCTGGTGGGCGGCCATGTGCTGGCCCAGCTGACCCTGTTCGTGATGCTGACGTTCTGGGCCAAGCCGGAAATCTCCGAGTGGGGCTGGCGCATCGCCTTCGGCATCGGTGGCATCGCCGCCGTGGTCGTGTTCTGGCTGCGCCGTGGCATGGACGAGTCGCTGTCGGAATCCTCCATCGAAGCCGCGCGCGAGGGCAAGGACAAGAAGTCCGGCTCGATGTACGAACTGTTCGTGCACCAGTGGCGTCCGCTGCTGCTGTGCTTCCTGATCACCGCCGGTGGCACCATCGCCTTCTACACCTACTCGGTGAACGGCCCGAAGATGATCCAGAGCGCCTTCGCCGGCAACGACCCGATGACCGGCACCCTGATCAACCTGGGTGTGCTGGCCTTCCTGATGGTGTTGCAGCCGGTCGGCGGCTGGCTGTCGGACATCATCGGCCGCAAGAGCCTGCTGGTGTTCTTCGGCGTGGGCGGCGTGCTGTACAGCTGGTACCTGATCACCCAGCTGCCGCACCAGCACGATGCCACCCTCGCCTTCCTCACCCTGGCACTGGGCTTTGTCATCCTCACCGGCTACACCTCCATCAACGCCGTGGTGAAGGCAGAGCTGTTCCCCACCCACATTCGTGCACTGGGTGTGGGCTTCGGCTATGCATTGGCCAACTCGCTGTTCGGCGGCACCGCGCCGCTGCTGTACCAGGGCGCATTGAAGACCGGCCACGTGGACTGGTTCGCCATCTACGTCACCGCGACGATCGCGGTATCGTTGGTGGTCTATGTGTTCTTCCTCACCAACAAGGGCCCCAACTGGCTCGACGGCACGCGCAAGTAAACGCGCCGTAGTGATCGCGGCCACCGGTGCAATGCCGGTGGCCGCCGCGTGGCTGGAGATGCGGTAGCGCCGGCCGCTGGCCGGCAACTGCACATCCTTTCGGAAGGTTCATGAGCTTGCCGGCCAGCGGCCGGCACTACCGTGCGTTTGGAGGTTGCCGGCAAGCGGCCGGCATTGCCGTGCGTTTGAAGGTTGCCGGCCAGCGGCCGGCATTGCCGTGCGTTTACCGGCGGGCGGCTTCGCTCTTCTCGCGGGCGCCGTGGAATTCCGATTCCTTCTCCCACTGCGGCCAGCGACGGCTGTTGGCCAGTTCGGCGCCGAGGTCGTAGACCAGCAGGGTGTCGGCCGCGTGGCCCGCCGGATCCCAGCTCGGCGTCCATGCATCGCAGGCCTGGTGGTAGCAGTCGGCGAAGTACTTCTCGCGCAGCGCGCGACCGGCCTCGACGCCGCCCTCAAGCTTGTCCAGGCCCGGGCCGATGGTGATCGCTGGCACGCCCAGGCGGGCGAAGGCGAAGTGGTCGGCACGGTAGAAGAAGCCGGCTTCCAGGTTCGGATCCGGGCTGTAGCTGCGGCCACGGGCCTTGGCCACGCGTTCCAGGTCGCCTTCCAGCGACACCCGGCCCTTGCCCCACGAGGCGATGTCACGGGTGGCACCATCCGGGCTGAACATCTCGATGTTCAGCACCGCAGCGGTCTTGTCCAGCGGCGCCAGCGGGTGCGCGGCGTAGTAGCTGGCGCCCAGCAGGCCCTTCTCTTCGGCGGTCAGGGCGACGAAGTACAGGGTGCGCTGCGGCTGCGGGCCGGCGGCGAACACCCGGCCCAGTTCCAGCACGGTGGCCACGCCGGTGGCGTTGTCGATCGCACCACGGCGGATACGATCACCCTTGGCGTCGGCCTGGCCGATGCCGAAGGCATCCCAGTGCGCCGAGAAGATCACCGCCTCATCGGCGTGCTCGCCGCCGGGCAGCTTGGCCACCACGTTGCGGGTCACCACCTGCTCGCGCTTGAGCGCGAAATCGACGCTCAGCTTCGCGTTGTCCAGCGCAACCGGGCGGAAGTCCGCACTCATCGCCTTGCGCTTCTCTGCATCGAAATCCAGGCCGGCGTCGGCAAAGATCTGTTCGGCCAGCTCACGCTGCATCCAGCCACGCAGCGGCGTGTGCTGGGCCATCGCCTCGGCCTGGCCGCGCTCGATGTCGAACAGCGGCGAGGTGCCCGAACTCTTCACCGTGGCCCAGCCATAGGCGGCCGGTGCGGTCTCGTGCACGATCAGCACGCCTTCGGCACCCCGGCGCGCGGCTTCCTCGAACTTGTAGGTCCAGCGGCCGTAGTAGGTCACCGCCTTGCCATCGAACGCACCCGGCGCATCGGCTTCAAAATCGGCGTCGTTGATCAACATCACGGCGATCTTGCCGTGCAGGTCCACGTCCTTGTAGTCGTTCCAGTGGCGCTCGGGCGCATCGATGCCGTAGCCGACGAACACCAACGGCGCCTCCTTGATCTGCACGCGCTTGCGCGGCTGCAGGCTCTGCAGGGTCACGTCCACGCCATTGGCCAGCGCGCGCTTGCCGCCCTTCAGGGCGAGACTGGCCTTGGCCTGGCCGTCCAGCTGCGCGCGCACCAGCGGCACCGGCTGTACCCAGCTGCCGTCCACGCCACCCGGCTGCAGGCCGTAGCTGCGGAACTGCTCGATCAGGTACTGCACTGTGCGTTCTTCGCCTTCGGTGGCCGGTGCACGGCCTTCGAATTCGTCCGATGCCAGCACGCGCACATGACGCGACAGCGCCTGCGGATCGATGCCGCCGCCGGGCAGGTCATTGGCCGCATGGGCCAGGCCACCGACGAACAGGCAGGACGACAGCAGCAACACGCGCATCGGGTTCACGGCAACACCACGGCTAGCTTGAAAGTCACCAGAGTGTAACGTGGTCGTGACATCGCGGCGCGGCCCGGGACCGTGTCATCCACGCATGGCGTGGATCTACCAGGGGCGCAGCGGATCTCCGCCGCCAGGGCGTGCGCAGGTCAGCGCGATACACGGTCCAGCCAGCAGGCCAAGCCCTGCGCGTTGAGTTCGATATCCATCGCCAGTACTTCGCTCACTGCAGCCTGGTCCAGCGCGCAGCCATGCTGCTGTGCACGCTCCAGGTACAGCGCCTGCAACGCGGCCAACAGGCAGCGATGACGATCGGGGCGACCGTCGCACTGGCGGCCGATTGCCGCCATCGCATCAATCTGTTCGAACAGATCCTCGGCCAGCTTTTCGACCTGTTCGACACGACCGTAATGGGTCAGGTACATCGCCTGCGGTGCGTAACCGAGCATGCGCTGGATCGACGCCTTCATCGCGTCCGGATCGAACTGCACCGGCGATGAGGTGGGGAAGATGAAAGCGCCCTGCGCGCTGTCCAGCTCGCGGTAGGAGATACCGAAGGTATCGCCGGTGAACCAGCTGCGGCTGCGCGCATCCCACACGCAGTAGTGGTGCAGCGCGTGGCCCGGGGTATGCAGCAGCACCAGCTCGCGGCCGGCCAGGTCGATGCGCTGGCCGTCGTCAGCCACCACCACGCGCTGCTCGGGAATCGCTTCGATGCGGCCATAGCTGCGGGCGATTTCCTCAGCGCCATAGACGGCCGTGGCACCGGCGATCAACCGGGTCGGATCGATCATGTGCGGCGCGCCGCGCGGGTGCAGCACCGCGCGCGCATTGGGCAACTGCTGCATCAGCAGGCCAGCGCCACCGGCATGATCCAGGTGCACGTGGGTCAGCAGCAGCCAGTCCACCGCCTCCACGCCCAGCCCGTTGTCGGCCAGGGCCTGCAGCATCGCCGGTACCGACAGGCCGGTACCGCAGTCGACGAACGCAGCACGACCATTTTCGATGATCAGGTAGGCGGCATCGAAGTCAGGCCGTTGGAAACCGGTATCGATGGTGTGGATGCTGGGATCGGCGGTCATCGACGCGCACCTGGCAGGATCGGGAACAGACACCCATGGTAGGCGCGCCGGCATGGCGTGATCGATGCGGCTTTGGTCGGATGGTGCCGGCCGCTGGCCGGCAACCCCGGGTTAGCCAGTTGAATGCAGTTGCCGGCCAGCGGCCGGCACTATCGATCAGCTGCAGCGCAAAGCGAATCGCGGCCGCAGCAGCAGCGCCAGTGCCAGCACCGCCAGGAACGCGCCATAGGCATACAGCACCGCCAGCACCTGCGGCCAGATCGACCCGGCGCCCGGCTGTACCAGACCGATATGGTGGCCCCACAGCATCGCCACGATGCTCAGGGCCAGCGCCAATGCCAGCGTAGTGCCATCGAACAGGCGTCGCCGCGCGGTACGCGGCTGGCGCGGAAACAGCCAGTACAGGCTGCCCAGCAGAATGAACCAGGGCAGGAACAGCAGCAGCGACAACCAGGCCATTGCAGACTCCATGTCATCGCGCCTGAGGCGCGCGCACATCATGCCATGGGTGCAATGCCGTGGTAGTGCCGGCCGCTGGCCGGCATTCCGCAGGGTACGGGGTGATTGCAGTTGCCGGCCAGCGGCCGGCACTACCCTTACGCTTCGCGCAGTACGGCCAACGCCGCCAGCACCGCATCCACCTCGGCTTCCAGCTTGAACAGGTCGCTCTGCAGCTGGTCACCCTGCTCGGCCTGCTTCAGCACCGCGATCAGCTGGCCGGCATCGCGCGGCGAGTCGAAGCCTTCGCTCTGGATCAGCAGCGTGCCGTCACCGGCGGTCAGCTTGAAGTAGAAACGGCCGTCCTTCTCGCGGTACTGCTTGAACAGCGGCGGAGCGGCGCGGGCTTCACCGGCATCTTCACTGGCGATGTCGCCGGCATCGGACAGATCACGCAGGCCCACCGCATGGCGCAGTTCTTCCAGCAGCGGTGCTGCCAGCTGCTCGCGCAACTGCTGGCCACGGCGCTTGAGCAGTGCTTCGATCTTCTCCGGCTCGGCCATCAGCGCGTTGTAGCGCTCGCGCAGCGGCGACAGTTCGCTGTCGATGCGCTCGAACAGCTGCTGCTTGGCATCGCCCCAGCTGATGCCATCGGCGAAGGCCTTGGCGAAGGCAGCGGTCTGCTCCGGGGTGGCGAACGCCTGGTACATCTGGAACAGCGCCGAACCTTCGGTGTCCTTCGGCTCGCCCGGGGCACGCGAGTCGGTCAGGATCGAGAACACCAGCTTCTTCAGCTCCTCGCGCGGCACGAACAGCGGAATGGTGTTGTGGTAGCTCTTGCTCATCTTGCGGCCATCCAGGCCCGCCAGGGTTGCCACCTGCTCGTCGATCACCACGTCCGGCAGCGGGAAATACTCCTTGCCGTACACATGGTTGAAGCGCTGGGCGAAGTCGCGCGCCATCTCGATGTGCTGGATCTGGTCACGGCCCACCGGTACCTGGTTGGCCTTGAAGATCAGGATGTCGGCCGCCATCAGCACCGGGTACATGAACAGGCCGGCGCTGACACCTGCGTCCTCGTCCTGGCCTTCCTCCCGGTTCTTGTCCACCGCCGCCTTGTAGGCATGGGCGCGGTTGAGGATGCCCTTGCTGGCGATGGCGGTCAGGAACCACATCAGCTCGGTGGTCTCGCGGATGTCACTCTGGCGATAGAACCACACGTGTTCCGGGTCCAGGCCACAGGCCAGCCAGCTGGCAGCGATCTCCAGGGTCGCGCGCTGGGTGCGCTGCGGGTCCTGCGACTTGATCAGGCTGTGCAGATCGGCCAGGAAGAAGAAGCTCTCGATGTCCGGCGCGCGGCTGGCCGCAATGGCCGGGCGGATGGCGCCAACGTAGTTGCCCAGGTGGGGCGTGCCGGAGGGGGTGATGCCGGTAAGGACTCGGGTCGTCATGACTGCGTGCGGAAACCTTCTATGAACGCGGCCAGTTTACCGTGCACACGGTCAACCCCGTCAGGGCCTCCGGCGCGTTCATTCACCCAACCCCGCTGGAGACGCCCGATGAAACGCCTGCTGCCCCTGCTGCTGATCCTGCCCCTGGCCGGCTTCCGCCCGGCTCCGCTGCCCCCGCCGATGCCGCAGGACGGCCCGGTGCGCGTGGCCCTGGTCGACCGCGACCGCGGTACCGAGCTGCGCAGCTACCCGGCCGACGGCCAGCGCTGGGTGGCCGGTGAGCGCGGCCACCGCTATGCCGTGCGCCTGTACAACGACAGCCCGCGACGGGTGCTGGTGGTGCTGTCGGTGGACGGAGTCAACGCCATCTCCGGTGAAGACGCCGATCCCTCGCAGACCGGTTACGTGCTCAACCCTGGCCAGCGCGCCGACATCACCGGTTGGCGCAAGACCCAGGACGAAGTGGCCCAGTTCGTCTTCAGCAGCCCCAGCGGCAGCTATGCCAGCCGCACCGGCCGCCCGGACAACGTCGGCGTGGTCGGCGTGGCGGTGTTCGAGGAAGCACGTCGCTGGTACCCGCGTCCGCAGCCGATCCTGCGCGGTCGCGCCGGGCCGGCACCGGCGTCGGCGTCGGCGTCGGCGTCGGCGTCGGCCGAAGCCTCGGCGGCGGCCGACGCCAGCGCCAGCCGCATTGAAGGCTATTCGGCCAAGTCGCAGGCACCCGCGCTGGGCACCGGGCATGGTGCGCGCGAAAGTTCTTCGGTGCGCGATACCGATTTCGAACGCGCCACCCGCAGCCCGGCACAGGTGCTGCAGCTGCGCTACGACAGCGCCCGCAACCTGCGTGCACGCGGCATCCTGCTCGATTCGCCCTCGCGCCTGGACCGCCAGCCCCAGGCCTTCCCCAACCGCTACGTGCCCGACCCGCCGGCGCGTTGATCTGCACACAGCACAACGCCCGCACCTTCCGGCGCGGGCGTTGTCGGTGGGGGCATAACGCGGGCGTTCGACGCCCGGTTACTTGTAGTCCGGGTAATCCTTGTGCATCGCTTTCTCGAAATCACGCACTTCGGTTTCTGCGCGGTCCTTGGCCCAGCCATAGCGCTCCTGCAGGCGGCCCGCCAGATATTCGGCATTGCCCTCGGCCACATCGAAATCGTCATTGGTCAGATCGCCCCACTTCGCCTGGGCCTTGCCCTTGAGCTGGGACCACTTGCCGGAAATGATGTCTTTGTTCATTGCTGAGGCTTCCTTGGAATGCAACGGCGTTGTTACCGTGGCTGCAGCATCGCGCAGTGCACGTTGAAGCACGGTCAACCGGCCATGAAAGCGCTGCTCACCTGCTTGAATGGTTCACTACCTGTCGACACGCGGCGTCCACACGCAGCAGGCGCGCATGAAAAAGGCCGGGAAGATCCCGGCCTTTTCCGTAGTGCGCACCACCTCGGGCTCAGTTGCCCTTGGCGGCATCCTCAACCTTCTCACCAGCCTTCTGCACGTCCTTGCCGGCACCGGCAACGGTGTTGCAACCGGCCAGCAGGGCCACCGAGAACATCGACAACAGCATCAGGGCAACTACGCGCTTCATGGGCTTCTCCTTGGGTTTGCCGCTACACCGCTCAATCACGGGGTTCGGTTGTATTGATCGGGGCGGCAGGCTGGCTCGAAGCCAACACTGCCGCGTGAGGTGCAATCTGGCGGCAGGGGCGTGGAGCGCGTGTGAACGGTTCGTCCAACCGTTCAGGCTGGATCCTCTCAGTCGCGCATCAGGGTCGATTTTCCGAACAGGCTTTCGACCAAGTCCACGGCCAGTTCGGCGGTGCTGTTGTGGTTGTCCAGCAGCGGATTGAGTTCGACGATATCCAGCGAGCCCATGCGGCCACTGTCGGCGATCATCTCCATCACCAGCTGCGCTTCGCGGTAGTTCACCCCGCCCGGGACGGTGGTGCCCACGCCCGGGGCAATACTCGGGTCGAGGAAATCGACGTCGAAGCTGACGTGCAGGTGGGTGTTCTCGTCGATGCCGGCCAGCGCCGCTTCCACGGTACGCTTCATGCCGTTCTCGTCGATGTAACGCATGTCGTAGACATCGACCTTGTGGGTCTTGATCAGGCGCTTTTCTTCCGGGTCCACCGAACGGATGCCGATCTGGTGCACCTGTGAAGGCTGGATCGCCGGCGAAGTGCCGCCCAGCCTGGTCAGCGCATCCGGGCCGAGGCCGCACAGGCAGGCCACCGGCATGCCGTGGATGTTGCCCGACGGGGTCACCTCACTGGTGTTGAAATCCGAATGCGCATCCAGCCACAGCACGCGCAGGTCCTTGCCCTGCTCGCGGCACCAGCGCGCGACGGCAGTGATCGAACCGATGCCCAGGCAGTGGTCGCCGCCCAGCATGATCGGCATGCGGCCGGCCTGCAGTTCGGCGTAGCTGGCTTCCATCAGCGCGTGGTTCCACGCCACCACCTCGTCCAGGTGGCGATAGCCCTGCACCGGCGCGGTCCACGGGTTGCGCGGGCCGTCCAGGTTGCCAAGGTCGCGCACGTCCACGCCGCGCGCTTCCAGTGCTTCAGGCAGGCCGGCCACGCGCAGGGCTTCCGGCCCCAGCCGGGCGCCGCGATGGCCCGCCCCGATGTCGGTGGGGACGCCGATCAGGGTAACGGCGGGATGATGGGCCATGGGTGCCTCCTGCGAACGAAAAAGAAGCACAGTCTAGCCAGACGCATGTGACACCACTCGCGGCGGTGCAGCAGGGCCATCGCATGGCATGATGCCGCGCGGACCCGACCGCCCTTCATGGAAGATTGCGATGTCGCCCTTCATCAACACCGCTTGGCCGCGCTTTTTCATCGGGGCGCTGCCCATCGCCGCTTTTGCGATTCTGTTGAGCAGCTCGATGGATGCGTCGCCGAATGGCTGGCTGATGCAGGCGACGCTCCTGCTGGTGCCGTTCTCGACCCTGGTATTCCTCGGGTTGGGTTGGCAGCGTCTGCGCAAGGCACACGCCGAATATCCGATTCTGAAGAGCGAGCCGCAGCGGATGCTGGCAGCGTTGATCGGCAACGTGAAGGTGGCGGCGCTGTGGTTTGGCCTGACGTTCGCCGGCATGTTCGCCCTGATGCTGGCGTGGGTAGTGCTGTACAACGCCGCCGGCTGACGGCACTTCGGGCCGTGCTCAGAGAATCGCCGACGACCACGCTTCGGTGCGGAACAGGCGCTTCTTCAGCATGTCGATCCGCCACTGCCCAGCCACGCGCTTGAGCACGAACAGGCGCTCGTAACGCAGCGCGCGGGATTTCTGTGCATGGTCACGTACCAGGACTTCGGCCTTGGAGGCCGTCGGCTGACCGACCGCGGCCAGCAGGTCCTCCGGCACGTGCACCGGCGGATTGCCCACCGACATGCCCGTGGAATACACCCGCTTCCGGTCGGTACACCAGGCCGCGAGGATGTCCGCGCGCTCCTGTTGGAATGCTGCACTACCGAGCAGGACTCCACCGACCTTGGCATCACGGTAACCACGCGTTTCCCACTCATTGCAGGCCAGCATATAGCCACGCACCACTGATGCCGGTTCCCCCTCTGCGGCCGGTTCAGGCCACGCAAGCGGCGGCGCCTCCTCCAACATCGGTGGCATCTGCGCGCCCGCTGCCTGCAGGCACTGCACCACAGCCGCATGCCCGCGCGCTTCGGCCAGCGACAGCGCATTATGTCCTTCGAAATCCACGCGTGCGACATCAGCACCGCCAGCCAGCAGCAGCTCAACCATCGGCAGATGACCGCCCTGCGCCGCCACCATCAGCGGTGTGCGATGCAGTTCCGGGGAGGCCGCGTCCAGCGAGGCGCCGCGTGCGATCAGCAGGCGTCCGATGTCTGCGTCGTTGCGCTCGGCCGCCCATCCCATTGCGGTAAAGCCCACCGCCGTGCAGGCGTGCTGGATGTTGGCGCCACGGTCCAAAAGCCGCAACACCGAGTCAGTCTTTCCGGCGATCACAGCCGAAAGCAGCGGAGTACGTCCGGTGCCCTTGTGCTGCCACTCGATATCGGCACCCGCATCCAGCAATGCGTCGATTCGGTCAAGATCCTGTTTCTCGGCTGCCTTGGCCAGAAGATGGGACATGGTGGTGCCGCCAGACGGGTGTAAGGGTGGTCACCTTAGGGCTGCAGGCACGATGAGCTCAACCCCCGCGGCGGCGAATCGGCGTCACGCTCTGCACCCGGCCGTCGTTGCGCATCATGCACAGGAAGCGGCCCTCGGGATAATCGATGATCAGTTCCTGGTAATCGGTTCCAACCGGCACCTGGGTCACCAGCGTGCCCTGTGCGCCTTTGCTTGCATTGCACGAACCGAGCGCGGTATCGCCCGCTGGCGCGTTGGCTGCAGCCTTGGACATGTTGCGGAACGTCGCGCGGCAGCCACCGTTGACCCAGACCGAATGCCGCGACAGGCCCCAGTTGCTGCCCTGCTCGCAACGGGTACGGCTGAGCTGGCGCACGATCTCCACGTTGCCACGCGTGTCCATGTCACAGGACACCTGGCGCTGGTCGGTGGATTCGCAGGTCACCTCGCGTGGCAGTGCTGCATCGTCATCGCGATCCTGATCACGGTGGTGCCTGCCCCCTTCCACGGCAGTCGCCGGCGTGCCGTTGTTGCTGACCTGGCAGATGCCGTTGGCGCCGCCGCGCCCGGTGTAGCTGACCTGTGGCGTACCGTCGTCACCGGTGCTGATTGAAAGCGTGGTGCCGCTGTTGGCATCGCGCGCTTCGAAATAGCGATCGTTGAAGCGCTTGAGGGTGGTCTCGCGGCCCTGCACGTAGACCGGCCCGCCCTCGTCTGCATGGACATCCAGCCCACCGGGGCAGCTGGCATTGAAGAACGGCACGGCGGCCATCGCCGGTGCTGTGAAGGCGCTGGCGAGCAGCGCGACGGTCAACGGCAAGCGGTGGCGGCGCATGGTCGGCTTCCTTGTGAGGAGTGAGCGGAGGGCGCCAGTATGGGGGCTGCCGGAGTTGCTCGACCGTGAGGAACATCAAGCAACCGATCACGGGCTGCAGACCACCGCCATCAGGCCAGCGCTATCATCGGGCGCATCACACGGACGTCCGGTATGCACACATGACAGCTCCACCCTTCGGCCACGCACAGCAGCAGCTGCTGGCGCTGCAGCAACGCATCCATGCCTTCACCCTGGACAGTGCCGCCGAGCATGAGCTGGACATCGAGGACCCAGCCAGCCCGCTCTGGGAAGCCCTACAGGAACGGGTGACCGTGGCGCCGTTGTACGGCGGCCTGCACGTGGAGTTCTTCGGCAACCCATGGGAAGAGCCATTCGCGTGGACGCTGGCCTGCCTGTCCGACCAAGGCGTGGCCGATGCGATCATGTCGCTGTCGTTCACCGGCCCGGACGAAGGGGCCAATGGCACGCGCGAGTGGGAGTTCACCGCGCTGCTGGACAGCGATGTGCGTTTCCCACGCCTGCGCTCGCTGTCGATCTCCCCCACAGAACCGGCCGACCACAACATGTCGCAGGTGCAGCGCGCGGGCACCATCATGGAGGAAGACGGCGAGATCGCCCGCTTCGTTTCCAGGGCGCCGTACCTCAGCGAACTGGTGGTGCCAAATGCACCGGACGCCGCGTTCTTCGAGGTGCCGCTGCCGCACCTGCACAGCCTGCGCATCGGCGGTGGCTCAGATACGCAGCGCTTCATCGACAACCTTGCCGGATCACGCAACCTGCCTGCCTTGGGCCTGCTGGATTTTTGCGAATCGACGGAGCTGCAATTCGTCTGGGCTGATGCGCGCGTGGCTGAAGCGGTCACGCCTTTCGAGGCCTATGAGCGCTTGTTCGCCAGCGATGCCTTCGATGCGCTGCATACCTTCCGGTTGCGCAACAGCGCGTTGGATGTGGCGCAGCTGCAGACGCTGCAGGCCATGCGCCCACGGTTGTCGTTCATGGTCATCCAGGCCGCGACGGGAGGCTATGTCAGCCATTTCGCCAAGGATGTGTTTCCGTGGCGACACCTGGTGACGGGTGATCCGGGAACGCGTTGATCGCACACGAACATTGCCAACTCACGCCACCTTCTTCACCTTCTTCGAAGTGGTCTTGCCTGGCTTGGTTTTGGACTTCGCCTTGATCGGCTTGCCGTTGCTGTCGACCGGTACCAGGCTCAGACGGAACCCGAGCGATCTGGCCAGCTTGCTGAGGTTGCCCATGGTTGGGTTTCCTTCTCCACGCAGCATCTTGTAGAGCGTTTCGCGGGCGATTCCCGTAGAGCGTGCAAGATCTGAGATGTTCCGTGCTCTCGCCACGATACCCAGTACGGATGCGATGAAGGCCGAGTCATCGGGAGCCTCTTCCAGCGCGGCTTCGATGAAAAAAGCGATGTCTTCTTCATCGCGCAGGTGTTCAGCAGCGTCCCAATCGTGCAGCTGTACTTTGTTGTTCATGACGGTCTGCCTCATCTTCTGTCGCGTATACGCTGCAGCCACGTGGTCAAAGCAGACTGGCGAGCTTGCGGGCCTGCTCGATGTCGCGTGACTGGCTGTCTTTGTCGCCGCCGCACAACAGGATGTAGGTAATCCCCGCGCGCTGCGTGTAATAGATGCGGTATCCCGGGCCGAAGTCGATTTTCAGTTCGGCGATACCGCCGGCGAGCACCCGGTGCTTGCCGGGATTACCCAGCGCCAGCCGTGTGATGCGTACAGCGATGCGCTGACGGCCCTGCTTGTCACGCAGACCGTTGAGCCAACTGTTGAACTCAGTGGTTGTCTGAATTCTCGCCACATGTCCACTATAATGGACACATGCGGCCATGGCAAATCAAGTGGGGAACGCCACTGGATTGCTTGCACTGATCGCAGACAGTGGATGGTGCCGCTTATCCGAATCGAACGGATGACCTACTGTTTACAAGACAGTTGCTCTACCAACTGAGCTAAAGCGGCACGGGGTGAAACGCCGACGGCAGCGCCGTGGTTTGGGAATTCTAGCGCAGTCGCGTGCATTCCAGCGACCGTTGCTGTGCGGCACCGCTGCGCTGCTGCGCCTGGGCCGGTTCGCTGCCGGTGGCCAGCTGCCCTTCCAGCCACCATTGGCCGGCATCACCGCTGGCCACCAGGCGCGGCTGGAAGCCAGCGGCCTGCACCGCGGCCATGCGCCGTTCGGCGCCCTCGCGGTTGCGGTACTGGCCCAGCGCAATGGCGTTGGTCTCGTCGCCCTGGCTGATGATGTAGTAGTCGCTCAGCCCGGCAGCGACGATGCGCTTGACCGTGGCCTGCGCGTCATCGCGGCTGGCGGCGGCGGGCAGCAGCACGCGGTAACGGGCGCTGCCGCTGGCGGCGGGCTGCTCGCGCAGGCGCACCTGGCTCAACAGGTTGCCCGCACGGCTCTGCGCAGCGGTGGCAGCGGCGCGGTCGGCGAACGGGCCCAGCGCCAGGCAGCGCGGCGGTGCTGCAGGGCCTGCGGGTTTCTCGGCCACCGGTTCCGGCGCTGGCTTGGCGACGGCGGCCACCGGCTCAGGCGCCTTCACTGGTTCGGCGGGCTTGCTGGGTGCTGCAGGTGTCGCCGCTGCCGGTGCGGGTGCAGCGGCCACTGCGGTAGCCGGCGCCGCCTCACGCTCCACCAGTGCTTCAGTGGGTGCCGCTGCCGAGGCCTGCGCGGCCACGGCCGCATCGGTGCCACCGGGCAACCAGCGCAGCTCGGCCACGCCGGTCGGGGGCGGTGGCAACGGCGCCCGCGCGGGTTCATCGCGCAACAGCCACCAGGTGGCAACACCAAGATTGAGGATCGCCAGCACGACGATCAGGGCACGGGTCAGCATGCGCCGATACTAGCCTGCGGGCTGGTGCACCGCCCAGCGGGCGAGGCCATCCAGCACCAGCGAGGGGTGGTAGTCGGCGCCGTCCAGCAGCGGCATCAGCGCGGGTGCGCCACCGCCATGCACCAGCAGCGACGGCATGACGCCCAACAGCGCCTGTGCCTGGCGGGCGCTGCGTTCAACCAGCGCCACGGCGGCACCATCGCAGCCGGAGGCCAGCGCATCGGCGGTGTCGTTGGCGAATTCGCTGTAGTCACCGCCGCTGGCCGGCAGCTGCACCGCGCGCGCGTGCAGCGCCTCGCGCATGGTGGTCGGCGAGGCGGAAATGCGTCCACCGTGATGCTGGCCGTTGGCATCAAGCAGGTCGATGGTCAACGCGGTGCCGACACCGACCACCAGCACCGGCCGCTGTGCCTTGGCGGCAGCCAGCAGCGCCAGGAAGCGGTCGACACCGAATTTTTCCGGCTTGGCGTAGGCAATGCGTACACCCGCACACTGGGCGCTGGTGCGCACTACATGCACGTGCTCGAAGCGACGCTGCAGCTGATCCAGCATCGCGCTGGTCAGCGATGGCGCGGCGACGCTGGCCACAAACGCGGTGCCGCCACTGGGCAGGCTGTGCGGCGGTTGCCCGGCCATGCCTTCGGCGCCATGCGCCCAGGCCTGCACATCACCGGCACGATCACCCTGCAACGGCGCGAACTTGAAGCGCGAATTGCCCAGATCGAACAACCAGTCGCTCATGCTTTTCTCACACTGACTTCGCCGGCATGCAGCAGGCGCTCGCGGCCATCGATGCGCACGCGCAGCGCGCCATCGTCAGCCAAGCCGAGCGCGGTACCGTGCTGCCATTCGCCATCCAGCTGCACGCGCACTTCGCGCCCGGCCAGCATGTCGAACGCTGCGTAACGCGGCAGGAACGGCGCCAGCCCTTCCCGGTCGAATTCCTCCAGCGCCGGCAGCAGGCGTGCCAGCACCGCCGCCACCACCGTGTTGCGATCCACCGACGCGCCGGCCAGTGTGTCCAGGTCCACCCACGGCTGGGTGATCTGTTCGGCGAAGGCCGGCGGCATGTGCACGTTGATGCCGATGCCGATCACTGCACGCGCCGGGCCGGCGTATTCGCCACCACCCTCGGCCAGCAGGCCCACCAGCTTGCGGCCATCGACCAGCACGTCGTTCGGCCACTTCAGCTGCGCCTGCGTGTAGCCCAGGTCGTGCAGGGCTTCGGCCACGGCGACGCCGGCGACCAGGCTCAACCCGGCCAAGCGGCCGAGGCCACCCTCGAACAGGCGCAGCACCGACAGATACACATGCGCGGCCAGCGGCGACGCCCAGGTGCGCCCGCGACGGCCACGGCCGCCAGTCTGGCGCTCGGCCAACAGGACGCTGACACCGCGCTGGGGCGCGCTGCAGCGCAGCAATTCGGCGTTGGTGGAGTCCACCGTCCAGGCCACCTGCAGGTCGTGCAGCAGTGCTGCGGCCTCCTTGGGCAGGCCGGCGCGGATGGCCCCGGCGTCCAGCAGGTCGACCGGCCGGGTCAGCCCGTAGCCCTCGCCTGCGCGCCCTTCAACCTCGACGCCAGCGGCCCTAAGCCCTTGAATTCGCTTCCAAATGGCGGCCCGGGTCTGGCCCAGCTCACGGGCCAGGGCGTCGCCGGACAGGCGACCGGCAGCGAGTTTGGCCAGCAATTGGCGATCGTCCACGGCAGCTTCCACAAGGTCAGGACGGAATTATGCGGGAAACCCGCCAGCGGCGCCCGCCGGCCCCGGTTCCGGCGGGCTTCCAATCTGGCGCCGGGTTCGGGCTAGAATCGGGAACTCACCTTCCCTTAACGTGGATGTCGTCAATGCGCCGTTATGCCCATTGCCTGATCCTGCTGACGATGCCCTTCGCGGCATCTGCCACAGCAGCGCTTGATGACAGCCGTGGCGCCTGCGTCTACTCGGCCAGCGATGCAGCCTCGCAGCGCACGCCGACCAACGCGCCGACAGCGACGGCCGCCAAGCCGGCACCGGTACGTCCGGCCGCCGCGACCAGCAGCGGCGGTGGCGGTGACGACGATGTACTGCAGCGCATCCGTGCGCCGAAGTGGCACAGCTACCTGCCGGGTATGTTCCGCTGATCAAGTCGTTGCTGCAGTGGCTGCGGCCCGCGCCGCGACCGATCGAAGACGCACACTGGAACGATGCCTGCCACCGCGCAGCGTGGTTGCGCGGCCTGGACGACGAACGGCATGCACGCCTGCGCGCGCTGACCACGCGCTTCCTGCATGAGAAGACCATTTCCCCGATCGGTGACCTGCAGCTGCAGCCGGCCGATGGCGTGCTGCTGGCTGCACTGTGCTGCCTGCCGCTGCTGGAGTTCGGCGAGGTGGGGTTGGAAGGCTGGTCGCAGCTGATCGTCTACCCCGATGCGTTCCGCGTGCATCGCAGCCATATGGACGCCGCCGGCGTACTGCACGAGTGGGATGACGAGCTGATCGGCGAGTCGTGGGACAGCGGTCCGTTGATTCTTTCGTGGGCCGATGTGCAGGCCGAGCTGGCGGCACCGCATGAGGGTTACTGCGTGGCCGTGCATGAGATGGTGCACAAGCTGGATGCGCTCGACGGTGCGATGGACGGCACGCCACCGTTACCGCGTGCGTGGCAACGCGAGTGGGCTGCTGACTTCCAGAAATCGTACGACGCGTTCTGTGCGCAGGTGGATGCCGGCGTGGAAACACTGATCGATCCGTATGCGGCCGAGGCGCCGGAAGAGTTCTTCGCGGTGGCCAGCGAGTACCACTTCTCTGCGCCGGACCTGCTGGCCGAAGCGTTGCCGGAGGTGGCTGCGCATCTGCGGCGGTTCTATGGTGAGCCGCCGGCAATGGTCGGGTGATTCATCCGTCCGCCGGGCATGGCCCGGCGCTACCCGAGGGTGTACGTAGACCGGTAGCGCCGGGCCGTGCCCGGCGGATCGGGTTGCAACGGATCGTTACGGCCCCGGCGGCAGCCGCACTTCGAAACGGGCGCCGCCCAGTTCGCTGGAACGGGACACCTGCAGCTCGCCGCGGTAGTCCTTGATCAGGTCCTGCACGATCGACAGGCCGATGCCGTGGCCCTGTACGCGCTCATCGCCGCGCACGCCACGCTGCAGCACCTTGCCGATGTCCTCCGGAGCAATACCCGGGCCATCGTCATCCACTGCCAGCAGCAGGCCGGCGCGACGCGCATTCGGCGCCGGCAACGGCTGCGCGGTCAGCAGCACGCGGCGCTTGGCCCACTTGAACGCGTTCTCCAGCAGGTTGCCCAGCAGCTCCTGCAGGTCGCCCGGTTCGCCGTGGAAGCGCGCGGCCGGGTCGATGTCGAATTCGCACAGCACGCCCTTGGACGCGTAGACCTTCTCCAGGCCGCGCACGATTTCCTCGGCGTTGGATTCGATCGGCAGCGGTGCCGAGAACAGCTTGTGGCCCGACGAGGCCGCGCGTGCCAGCTGGTAGGACACCAGGTTGTTCATGCGCTGCAGCTGCACGTCCAGCTCTTCGCGCAGGGCGCCATCGCCGGCGCCGCTGTCCATTTGCGTACGCAGCACCGCAATCGGCGTCTTCAGGCTGTGCGCCAGGTCGGCCAGGGTATTGCGCTGGCGTTCCAGGTTCTCACGCTCGCCCTCGATGAAGGCATTGATGCTGTCGGTCAACGGCTCCAGCTCGCGCGGGTGGCGTTCGCTCATGCGCTCGGTCTCGCCGCGCTGGACCTTGGTCAGTTCGGTGATCACCCGCCGCAACGGGCGCAGGCTCCACTGCAGGATGACTGTCTGCAGCAGCAGCAGGATCAGGCCGATGCCGCCCAGGTAGAACCAGACCCGGCTGCGGAACACGCGCAGCTGCGCACCCAGCGCGCGCGAGTCTTCCATCACGTAGATGGTGTACGGAAATTCGGTGGCCGGGTCGGCGTCGGCATCCCACACCAGGCCCAGGCCATAGCGATACACCGAGCCTTGGCTGCCGTCGATCTGGATCATCGGAAGCGGGCCTTCGAACACTTCCTGGCGCGGAGCCAGCAGGCCGCCGCCGACGGTGGGCAGCATCGGGCCTTCGGCGGACATCGAATTGCCCTTGCCGTCGGGCATGACGACCTGCAGGTACAGGCCGCTGCCGGGCACGTCGAAACGCGGATCCGGCGGCTGCTCGCGGATGTACAGCGAGCGGTCGCGGGTGAAGTCGATGCCGGCCGCATAGGCGGTGGCATAGTTCTTCAGGCGCTCGCGCAGGTTTGCCTTCGCCGTATCGGCGAAGGCGGCATCAAGCGCGTAACCGGCCAAGGCCAGGAACGCGACCAGACCCACGGACGCGGCGAACATCTGGCGCGCCTGCAGAGAGCGCGGCCGCCAGCGTCGGAAGAACCACAGACGGCCGGACATCGTTTATCGCCTGTTGAAGGCCTCAGCCCTCGTTACGCGGAATCGCGAAGCGGTAGCCACGACCGCGTACGGTCTCGATCGGCTTCAGTTCGCCATCCGGGTCCAGCTTCTTGCGCAGGCGGCCGATGAACACTTCCAGCACGTTCGAGTCACGATCGAAGTCCTGCTGGTAGATGTGCTCGGTGAGGTCGGCCTTGGAGACCAGTTCACCGGCATGCATCATCAGGTACTCCAGCACCTTGTACTCGTAGCTGGTGAGGTCGACATTGCTGCCGGCCACGCTGACGGTCTGCGCTGCCAGATCCAAGGCAACCGGACCGCATTCCAGGGTCGGCTTGCTCCAGCCGGCGGCGCGGCGCAGCAGCGCGTTGACGCGGGCCAGCAGCTCTTCCACATGGAACGGCTTGACCAGGTAATCGTCGGCGCCCTGCTTCAGGCCCTCGACCTTGTCCTGCCAGCTCGAACGCGCGGTCAGGATCAGCACCGGGAACTTCTTGCCTTCGTCGCGCAGGGCCTTGATCAGCTCCATGCCCGACATCTTGGGCAGGCCAAGGTCGATGATGCCGACGTCGAACGGCACTTCGCGGCCCATGTACAGGCCTTCTTCGCCGTCCTGCGCTGCATCGACGGCAAAACCTTCGCGCTTGAGCCGGGCTGCCAGGGTCTCACGCAGCGGGGCTTCGTCTTCGACCAGAAGGATACGCATGAACTCTCCCTAGTGTGCTGGGTGCGGCCCGGAGGCCTGTGGGTACGGGTTGATAGCGACAACTATCCCTGTTCAGGGGTTATCGCCGCGTAGTGATGACATATCCGACCGCGGCGTGCGCGGCTGTGAACGTGCCGGGGCGGGGTCATCCATGTAGCGGACCCGACCGCGGTCGTCCATGTATTTGACCCGGTTGATGTCACGACCATCGAACGGCACACGCTCGGCGCCCAGGATGTGGCCACCGGTGGTGCGCTGCACGCGGCGCACGGCATCGGACAGCGAGCGCTCGTTGCCTGCGCCACGGCCTCCACGCTCCATCATTTCTGCGCGCCCCTGTTCCCGCTGCGGGTCCTGCGCCAGCGCCGAAGACAGCGGGGCAGCCGCCAGGACCACGCAGGTGGCCAGGGCAATACAGCGGTGGAAGGGAGCGGAAGACATCGATGCGATCCTAGCCGAGCACGGCGATTCGTTCAAAAGTCGTAAATCCGGGCACCGGAATGGAACCCGGCGTTTTACAAATCTTTTGCAAATTCTTGGTTTCGGGCAGTGAATCCGGTCTGAACTTTTCCAGATGCTCCAGACCGTTGTTCAGCTAAGTGAACATTCGGGACGAAATGGCCGCCCTTGTCAAGTCAGGAATGTGACTGACGTCACGCAGCGGCGCGGTCGGCTTCGCGGTCGGCTTCGCGTTCGGTGACTGCCAGCGCCTGCTCGACCAGCGCCCAGTCGGCACCGGGGCGATGGGCACCCTCGCTCAGCACCTGGCGGAATGCGCGGCCGCCGGGCTGGCCGTGGAACAGGCCGAGGATGTGGCGGGTGATGTGCTTGAGGGCCAGGCCCTCGCCCAGGCGGGCGTCGATGTACGGGCGCAGGGCGCGCAGCAGCTCACCGCGCGGACGCAGCGGCGCGCCGGTCTGCAGCGCTTCCAGCTGATGCAGCAGGTAGGGGTCGTGGTAGGCCGCGCGACCGAGCATCACGCCATCGACGTGCGCGGCCTGCACCTGCACCGCCTCGATGCTGGCCAGGCCGCCGTTGAGCACCACCGGCAGTGCCGGGCGCTCCTGCTTCAGCCGGTAGGCCCAGTCGTACTTCAACGGCGGAACCTCCCGGTTCTCCTTCGGCGACAGGCCCTTCAGCCAGGCATTGCGGGCGTGCACCACCACCATCGTGGCGCCGGCCTCGACCTGGCGATCGACGAAACTGGCGAATACCTCGTAGTTGTCGTCTTCGTCCACGCCCAAGCGGCATTTCACCGTCACCGGGATGTCCACTGCCTCGACCATGGCCGACACGCATTCGGCCACCAGCACCGGCTCGCGCATCAGGCAGGCACCAAAGCGCCCGGCCTGCACGCGGTCGGACGGGCAGCCGCAGTTGAGGTTGACCTCGTCGTAGCCCCAGTCGGCGGCGATGCGCGCGGCCTGCGCCAGCAGCGCCGGATCGCTGCCACCGAGCTGCAGTGCCAGCGGCTGTTCGCTGGCATCGAAACCGAGCAGGCGCTGGCGATCGCCATGGATGACCGCATTGGCGTGCACCATTTCGGTGTACAGCCGCGCACCCGGCGCCAGCAGGCGGTGGAACACCCGGCAATGGCGGTCGGTCCAGTCCATCATGGGAGCGACGGACAGGCGCAGGGAATCAGCGTAACGGGCGGTGGCGGACGTCATCGGGCGGTTGATCGTGGAGACCGGCATTGCCAGTGAGATCAATAGTTTACACCGGGCGGATGAATGGCGGCGGGCAGCCGGGGATGCAGGCCGGGTTGCCGCTGCCGCCCTTGCGTGGGGATACTCGGTACGCGAGTTCCTGTTGCACCGCATCTGTTGGAAGGGAAGCCACAATGAAACCGACTGCATCCTCGCTGGCGGGCTCTGGCCTCGCCTGCCTCACCCTGCTGGCGGGACTGGCCTTGGGCAGTGGTTGCAGCAGCGTCCGCGACGCGCGCATCGCGGAGATCAAGCCCGGCCCACGATGCGACTTCACCGAAGGCGCCACCTTCGACAACCGGCCGTCCTACCTGTCGGCCGGACAGGAAAATGCGCCCATCGGCGCGCTTTCCAGGCTCTTTGGCGTCTACAACAAGGACATCCACCAGGTCACGATCCGCCAGGAGGCGAGCCGGCTGGTGGCCCGCTTCCATGCCGCCGACGGTACCGGCATCGAGGCTGAAGGCAGCACTTCCGGCAAGGGCTACAGCGCCGAAGGAGAACAGCTGGTCATCAACCGGTGGTCATCGTGCAAACCGGGCGAGGCCGGCGCCGGCTGCGTCTGGTCGCGCGTGGAACTGTCCTGCACGGTGGAAAACGATCTGGTGGTGAAGCAGGTGGACGGAGGCGCGGTCCTGCTGGCCCTGATCATCCCGATGGGCCAGCGCAGGACCCAGTTCGGGGTGTACCGGCGGGTCGACCCTGCAGAATGAATCGACAGAAGGCCCCGGGTCGTTGGGCCCGGAGCCTTCGGCCACAGTGCAGCAGGCTTACAGGCCGCGGTTGCGCACCTGCTCCTGCTGCTGTTCCTGCACGCGCTGGTTGAACTGGACATCCAGTTCCTCGGTCTGGCGGGTGCTGGCCTCGACCGACTGCGACACGGCCTGTCGGCTGTCGACGAAGGTGCGCTGCGCAGCCGGGTCGCCGACATTGCCCTGCACGGCGAACAAGCCGCTGCCATCCGGGCGTGCGACCACATGGTCGATCTGGCGCATGCCGGCGACCTTGCTCTCGTAGGCCAGCTGGCCGGCGGCGCGTTCGGTTTCCTGCGCATTGGCGAACAGCGGGCACAGGCCAGCCTGCACGCGCTGCTGCTGCAGCTCCTGTAGTTTCTCCAGGGCCTGGTTGAAGCGCGGATTCTCGGCATGCGAAGGATCGCGCATGCTGGGCGCTGCCGGTGCTGCCGGTTCGGCGCGTGCCGGGGCGGCGGCGGTCTGCGCGCCGGCCTTCACTGCGGCCGGGTCGTCCAGGCGCGCCAGGGTCTGGCGGCCGGCCTTGCCATCCTGCTCCAGGCCGTTGTTGGCCTGGAACTGCTTGACCGCTGCCAGCGTGTCCTTGCCGAAGATGCCATCGGTGCCCAGCGCCTTGCCGTCGGCGGCGGTGTAACCCAACGCGGCCAGCTTGCCCTGCAGCGCCTTGACCTCATCGCCGCGTTCGCCCTTCACCAGCATGCCGTCGGCCATCGGCGCCTGCTGCGTGGCGCGTGCGGCCTGCGCTGCTTCCGGCCCCTGCGCGTGTACCTTGCCGCCGAGGGTGATGCGGTCGTTGAGCATGTCGCCGAGGTAGCGGCGGAACTGCGCCGGCTCCACTTCGATATGCGCATGCACCGGTTTGCTGCCGGCGTTCGACTGCTGGATCAGCGGGGCGCCATACTCGACGAAGTCACCGTTCTTGTAGGGCGACGTGCCGGCGGCGCCGTGCAGCACCTGGCCTACCAGCTCACGGCGCGGATCGCCGGCCGGGTGGCTGTAGAGGCTGATCGAATTGGTCGCGTCCTTGTTGAACTGCGCGTAGCCGGCCACCGGGTTCGGAATCATCACATCGCGGCTGCCCAGGCGATCGGTGAGGATCAGGTCCTTGCGCACCAGCGGAATGTCATTCTTGTCCTCACGTGTGCGGATGTTCTCCATCTCGCCTTCGACCATGCCCGATTGGCGGTCGGCCTTGCGGGCATCGCCGGTGCGCACGGCTTCGGCATTGGTGTTGGGATGATGGATCTTCAGTTCGCGATAGGCCGTTTCGCCACTGATGCCGTGGGCCAGCGTGCGGTTGCTGGTGACATTGCCGTAGGGCTCGATCACCGTGATGCGGCCGCCACCGGGGGCGGCCGCCACCGGCGCACCATCCGTAGAGGGCGCCTTCGGCTCGTGGCGTTCTGGCGAGGATACCGATGGCGGTGCCGGTGTCTGTGCGGGTGGGCGAACCCCGGCGTTCAGTGCAGACAGCGTGTCACGCCCCGCCTTGCCATCTTCTTCCAGCCCATGCGCCTTCTGGAACTGACGCACCGCGTGGTAGGTATCGCTGCCGAAATCGCCGTCGGGCTTCAGCACCTTGCCATCCACACCGGTGTAGCCGGCCTGCGCCAGCTTCTGCTGCAGCGCGAGCACTTCATTGCCGCGTTCGCCCTGCACCAGCACACCGTCGGCCATCGGCGCACGCGCCGGGCGCGCGGCGGACTGACGATGCGCCGGCTCGCCGAACGCCTGTTCGTAGGTCTTGCCCTGGTACGGCTGCGGGTCGTGGTTGATCCTGTCGTAGCGCGCCAGCGCAACCAGCTCGGACTTTTCATTGAGCGTGCGCTCGCGCAGCGAATCCCACTGCTTGGGCGAGCTCTCGAAATGGCGCTGGACGTTGGCGTGCTTGTAATCCTGCACGGCCCTGACAATCTGCTCGTCACTCAGCTCGGACAGCTTGTAATCATCACCATAGGCTTGTTTCAGGCCATTCTGGAATACACCACGGGTCATGTTGCGATACTGCACCGACGTGCTCCACAGCGCGTCCTGCACGGCAGGGCCGCGACCTTGCAGGTCCACGCCGACCTTCTTCAGGCGATCCATCTGCACGTCGTAATACTGGTGCTGGATGAAATCGTGCTGTTCCTGGGCGAAGCCCTTTTCGTCGCGTGCGGCCACCGCTTTCCAGCGCTCGCTGAAGGCTTCCGTCGCAGGCTTCAGGCCGTGGAACTGGTCCGCATAGCGGGACGACTTCAGGTACTCGTCCACCCCGCCAACGGCGCTGGCGAACTGGTAGCTGCCATAGGACACGCCGCCATGGTCACCCTTGCCCGAGGAAATCCAGCCTGGACCACGGTTGTCGGTTTCAAAACGGGCGGAGGTCTGGCCGCGATGCCAGTGTTCCATCGCCTTCCTTGCATCGGTCACTACATCCATGTCGAAGGACTCCTCTCAGTTGGCAATGCGGTGGATTGAGGTCACTTGCTGCGTGCAGCGGCCTGCAGCTGGTCAACGCGGTTGGCCACGCGGTTGATGCGGCACGACTGCGCGTCCAGCCTCTGGCCCTGGCCATCGGTTTTGGGATCCCAGCGGCAATGGCGATTGGTGTCCGACCACCAGGCAGCCTGCGCATCCATCCAGTCATCCTTGGCCTTGCTGTCGGGACTTGCCACGACACCGGCGACGATCTCGGCCAAGCGGTTTTCCTGGTAACTCAACTCCTCGTCGCCACATGCCTGCAGGCGTGCTGTCACCGCTTCGCTGGCGTCCACGCAACGGGTGTACGCAGGACGCAGGTTGGCCTGGGTGTAGGAGGCATCGGGCAGCGGCGCGGGAAAGTCATCGGCATCCGCGTCGGCATCGGCGGCTGTAGTTGCAGGCGTCGCGCTGGCCGGTGTCGATGTGGCTGCCGGTGTGGGC
Source organism: Stenotrophomonas sp. MYb57 (assembly GCF_002966815.1). NCBI lineage: Bacteria > Pseudomonadati > Pseudomonadota > Gammaproteobacteria > Lysobacterales > Lysobacteraceae > Stenotrophomonas > Stenotrophomonas sp. MYb57. Next base: position 280,092 of record NZ_CP023271.1, on the reverse strand, counting down.
TCATCTGCGCTGGCGGCAGCGGCAACCGTGGCGCTGTCGGCCGAAGGGGCCTGGCAGGCGCCCAGCAACAGGCACAGCACCAGCGCAATTCCGCGTCGGATTTCAAAGGCGGATCGATCAATGCGCGCAGGCGCGCTCAAGGCTTGCATTGCTTGCTTCTCCCTGGTGAGTCGCCGGGTGGGTCGGCAAAGAGGAGCCGTCCATCGGCCCCATCACGGTGAGGATGCTACGCCAGCGCAGAATGCCGGTGCCTGACTGAATTCAGGTTTCAGCCGGACATCAACGGCGCTCGCGCGCCTGCAGTTCCACCGCGCGGTTGGCGTAGCGGTTGATGAGGCACGACTGCGCGTCCAGCGCCTGGCCCACGCTCTCTGTAGCCGGGCTGCAGCGCTTGTCGGTGTCCTCGGCCCAAGTGGCCTGTTCGTCCATCCAGCGGTCCTTGGCCGGACTGTCGGGGCCGTTCATCAGGCGCGCCACTTCGGCCTGCAGCTGCGTCTGGTGGTAGGCCAGCTCGGTATCGCCGCAGGCCTGGATATGGTCGTTCATGCCACGGGCCTGCTGCACACAGCGGATGAATTCCGGGCGAAGCGTTGCCTGGGTGTAGGAGGTATCGGGCGGGCCGCTCTGCGCCATCAATGCGTCGGCACGGTTGGCCACGCGGAACAGGCGGCACTCCTGTGCCTTCAGGTCATCCACACCGGCATTGGTCGGAGCGGAGCAATGACGGTCGGTATCGCTGCGCCAGGTCGCCTGGGTGGCAAGGAACGCCTGCTTCGCAGCAGCGTCGAGCCCGGTCACAGTCTTGCTGGCACCCTCCTGCAGGCGCCCTTCCTGATAGGCCAGTTCATCCTTGCCGCAGGCCTGCAGCTTGCCCGCATCCTCCACGCCATCCACGCACCAGCCATAAGCCGGGCGCAGGCGACCGTCCGTGTAGGACGCATCCGGGTACCGAGAGGAATCACCGGTCACTGCATGGGGGGGCGCTGCCGGCGCTGCCGCGGCGAGCGGAACCGGAGCGGCCGCCGCTTCGGCCGATGCCGGGGTAGAAGGCGCCTGGCACGCGGTGAGCACCAGGCACAGGGCCAGCACCTTCCAGTACCGACGGCCGGAGGCGATCTGTTCATTGCCCCCATGGGCATCCATTACCTGCATTGCTTGCATCTCCCTTGCTTGTGGCCAGCGGGTGCCGGCCGGGAGGGTCCGTCCATCGGCCCCGATCACGGTGCAGATCCTACGACAGCGGCGGTTTCAGATGGCTGACTGAATTCAGCTTGCGCGGACGGCACCGCAGAAACCTGACGCGACCAACTTTGGAGCGGTGGTGGCCTGCTGCGACCGGCCACCACCGCTCCGTCACAGCTCGTTGGGCCGATCAGGCTGCACGATCGGCGCGTGCGTTTCGTAATCGGTCTGCTTCCAACCGCCCCCACCCTCTCCCGCAACCCACTGGAACGTCCAGGTTTCCACGAAGCCACCGGGAAGCTCATTGGTGATGGTGATCTTCTCACCGGCAGCACCCGAGGCCGGAAGCGGAACGGGAGGGGCCACTGCGGCAGAGGCCCAGGCATCGGAGGGGGGCCGGCGCTGCTGCACCGTAATCGTGCCCAGCTCCATCGTCCGCCGATCCGCATCCGGGATGCTGTCCAGCCACCGTGCGATCGCCGCCGCCTCAGCGGTTCCTGCGCGGTGGTGGGAAACATGTTCGATAACGATGCGGGGCGAGGTCGCAACCGCACTGGGCGATAGCGCCGTCAAGCCAAGACCCACTGCGGAGTACAGAAGTACCGGAAACACACGTATTGTGCTCATCTCTCGTCTTTTTCCGATCTGTGCCGAATGCACGAAATCACAGTGCATCCGGTGAAGGCAGGCCTCAATCAGAAAACTTGCAGACGAAAACAGCAAGCGGCCATCAGTGCGCGCTGCCCCTGCCCCCCACCTGTTCGATCAGCGTCTGGCTGGCCGCGTTGAGGCCGACAACACTGACTTCGGCGCCATGCGCGGTCAGCTTTTCCTGCGCGCGTTGCAGCGCGGCGACGGCAGTCAGGTCCCACAGGTGGGCCTCCCGCAGGTCGATCTGTACCTTCGGCGCCACGTGCTGGTAGTCGAACGCCGCACCCAGCTGTCCGGCGCAGGCGAAGAATACCTGGCCGCGCACGCGGTAGACCTGCATGTCCATGTCCGCAACGTCTTCGCGTTGCACGTCGAGCATGCGGCCCACCTTGCGGGCGAAGAACAGGGCAGACAACAGCACGCCGCTGAGTACACCCTTGGCCAGGTCGTGGGTGACCACGGTGACCACCACGGTCAGCAGCATCACTGCCGACGAGCTGCGCGGATGCGTGCGCAGGTCGCGCAGCGAGCGCCAGCTGAAGGTGCCGATGCTGACCATGATCATCACCGCCACCAGTGCGGCCATCGGGATCTGCCGCACCAGGTCGCTGCCGTACACCACCAGCACCAGCAGCAGCACGCCGGCCACCAGGCAGGACAGGCGGCCTCGCCCACCGGAGGTCACGTTGATCACCGACTGGCCGATCATCGCGCAGCCGGCCATGCCACCGAGGAAACCGGTGACCGTGTTGGCCAGGCCTTGGCCGACGCACTCGCGGTTGCGCTCACTGGGCGTCTCGGTGATGTCCTCGACAATCTGCAGGGTCATCATCGATTCGAGCAGGCCGACCACCGCCAGCGTGGCTGACACCGGCAGCAGGATGCGAAGCGTTTCCCAGGTGAAGGGGACATCGGGGATGAGGAAGTACGGCAGGCTGTCGGGCAGCTGGCCCATGTCGCCCACGCTGCGTACATCGATGCCGAAGCCGATGACCACGGCGGTGAGCACGACGATCGCCACCAGCGGCGAAGGCACTGCGCGGTTGATGCGCGGCAGCAGGTAGATGATCGCCAACGCGGCGGCGCACAGCACATACACGGTGGGGCCGCGGCCGATCAGCTCGGGCATCTGGGCCAGGAAGATCAGGATGGCCAACGCGTTGACGAAGCCGGTGATGACCGAGCGCGAAACGAAGCGCATCAGCGAGCCCAGCTTGAACACGCCGGCCAGCACCTGCAGCAGGCCGGCCAGGATGCTGGCGGCAAACAGGTACTGCAGGCCGTGGTCCTTGACCAGGTCGACCATCACCAGGGCCATCGCGCCGGTGGCGGCAGAGATCATGCCGGGGCGGCCGCCTGCAATCGCGGTGATGACGGCAATGGAGAAAGCAGCATACAGGCCGACCTTGGGGTCGACGCCGGCGATCAACGAGAACGCGATGGCTTCGGGAATCAGTGCCAGGGCGACGACGGTGCCGGACAGCAGATCACCACGGAGGTTGCCGAGCCATTGCTGGCGCAGGGGATAAGACGTTTGCATGGGAAAACTCCGCGCACACGCGGGCTGGGCCACGTGGCGCTGCAGTGAAAGACGCGGGTTCCTGAGCCGGTTGGGCCGGCTGCCGAGGGGCGGCAAGGTTCAGGGTGGCGTGATCACTGCAGTGCGTCGTCGGGGAGCGTGGAAGGGGCGCAGTCTACGGGAACATCCGCCGCCGGGGTAGCGAAGGCGCCCCCTGAAGGCAGCAGAGCATGGCTCCGCTCTACAATCGAGGCATGACCACTGACCGACCGCACTTCTTCGACCCCGCAACCGAGCAGGGTGTGCTGCGGCTGTCCATCGCCGCCTCGCTGCTGCTGGCCGCCGCCGCAGTGGTATTCGGCCTGCTGGCCAATTCGTCGCTGATCATCTTCGATGGCATCTACGGCCTGATCGACGTGGTGATGACGTGGCTGTCGCTGCTGGTCGCGCGGCTGATCGCGCTGTCCACCCAGACCGACGCAGTGCAGTCGCGTTTGAACCAGCGCTTCACCATGGGCTTCTGGCATCTGGAACCGATCGTGCTGGGAGTCAGTGGCACGCTGATGATCGGTGCGGCGTTGTACGCACTGGTCAATGCGGTCGATGCGCTGATGTCGGGTGGGCGACAGATCGCGCTTGGCCCCGCAATCATCTTCGCGGCACTGTCGATCGTGGCTGAAAGCGCGCTGGCCTGGTTCGTGCTGCGTGCGAACCAGCGCATCGGTTCGGAGTTCATCGCACTGGATGCGAAGAACTGGGTGATCGCCGCGAGCATGTCGGCCTGCTATCTGCTGGCCTTCCTCGGTGGCGTGCTGGTGCGTGGCACCTCGCTGGCGTGGGTCGGGCCGTACATCGATCCGGCCATCCTCGCCTTCGTCTGCGTGCTGGTGATGATCGCGCCATTGGGCACGGTGCGGCGCGCGCTGGCCGGCATCCTGCTGGTTACGCCGCCGGAACTGCAGGCGCATGTGGATGCGGTGGCGCGGGCGATTGTTGCAAAGCACGGTTTCGTCGAGCACCGCAGTTACGTGGCGCAGGTGGGCCGTGGCGAGCAGATCGAGCTGTTCTTCGTGGTGCGTGAGGACGATCCGCCGCGGCCCCTGCTGGAGTGGGATCACCTGCGTGACGAGATCGGCGATGCGCTGGGCGAATCGTCGCCGGACCGCTGGCTGACCATCATGTTCACCACCGACCGGGAATGGACGATCTAGGCCGGCAGGACGTTCAATCAAATTTTTCGGATTTATTGCAACCAAAGGTGTGCAGAATCCGGGCAAAGTAAGCTCCAACGCACTACCCACCCACTGATCAGGAGCATCCCGATGTCCATCGAAAAGGTTCTGTACACCGCCCAGGCCACCTCCACCGGCGGCCGTGAAGGCCGTTCCGTCTCGTCCGACAACGTGCTGGACATCCAGCTGTCGACCCCGCGCGAGCTGGGCGGCGCTGGCGGCCCGGGCACCAACCCGGAACAGCTGTTTGCTGCCGGCTATTCGGCCTGCTTCCTGGGCGCACTGAAGTTCGTCGCCGGCCAGGCCAAGGTCGCGCTGCCGGCCGACACCACCGTGACCGGCAAGGTCGGCATCGGCCAGATCCCGACCGGTTTCGGCATCGAAGCCGAGCTGACCATCAACGTGCCGGGCGTGCCGCGCGAGCAGGTGGAAGATCTGGTGCAGAAGGCACACATCGTCTGCCCGTACTCCAACGCGACCCGCGGCAACATCGACGTGACGCTGATCGTTGCCTGATGCGGTGATGCCGGCCAGCGGCCGGCACTACCAAGCGGCTGGGCAAAAAAATGGGCGGATGCCGGTCGAAACCGGGCATCCGCCCATCCCACCTTCGTTGTCCCGCAAGGGGGCATGAGGTTGCCGGCCAGCGGCCGGCACTACCAGGTCACTTTTCGCTCGTGATGAGCTGCACGACGCTGGAGAAATCCAGCTTGCCGCGGCCGGCCTGGTGGTTCATCGAGTACAGGTTGCGGGCCACTTCGCCCAGCGGGATCGAGGCGCCGACGCTCATCGCCGCCTCCACCGCCAAGCCCATGTCCTTCAGCATCAGATCGCTGCCGAAGCCGCCGCTGTAACCGCGCGACGCCGGCGCGTTTTCCAGCACGCCCGGCCACGGGTTGCACACTTCGGTGGCCCAGCTGCGGCCGGTGCTGACCGCCATCATCTGCGACAGCACCTTCGGGTCCAGCCCGTGCGCCACGCCCAGGGCGATGGCTTCGCCGGTGACAGCCATGATCACGCCCAGCGCCATGTTGTTGCACAGCTTGGCGACCTGGCCGGCGCCACTGGCGCCCACATGGAAGATGTTCTTGCCCATCGCCTGCAGCACCGGGCGGGCGCGTTCAAGCGCGTCCTCTTCGCCACCGACGATGAAGGTCAGCGTGCCGGCCTGTGCGCCGGCAGTGCCACCGGACACCGGCGCGTCGATCATCTGCAGGCCACGTGCGGCGGCCGCTTCGGATACCTTGCGCGCGCTGGCCGGGGCAATCGTGCTGCAGTCGATGACCAGCGCACCGGCGGGAATCGCGGCAAGGATGCCGTCATCACCCAGGTACACGCCTTCAACATGGCGACTGGCCGGCAGCATCGAGATCACCACCTCGGCATCGGCCAGGGTCTCGCGTGCCGATGCCGCTGCGCTGGCACCCGCGTCGACCGCCGCCTGCACCGCGGCAGGCACCAGATCGAACACACGTACGGTGTGGCCGTTCTTGACCAGATTGGCGGCCATCGGGCCACCCATGTTGCCCAACCCAATGAATGCAACGCGGCTCATGCAAGGCTCCTTTCAGCGACAGGGGTACCCAGGTCGGCCAGCGGATGCGCGGCATCGGCCCAGGGAGAAGCGAAGAACGTATCGGCCCATGCGCGGTCGGCATCGGCCAGCGTGGCCGGGTTCCACGAGGGATTGCGGTCCTTGTCGATCAGCAGCGCGCGGATGCCTTCAGCAAAATCACCATGCGCGGCGCAATGCAGGGCGGTGATGTATTCCAGCCGGTACACGCTGGCCAGATCCTGGCCGGCGCTGCGGCGCTGCAGTTCGAAGGCCAACCGTGCCGAACCCGGCGCACCGGCGGCAAGGGTCTTCTGTGCGGCCTGCAGCCACGCGTCATCGGTCTGCAAGGTGCTGATGCGTTCGACGATGGCGGCCAGATCATCGCCTGCGCACAGCGCATCGACCTGCGTAGCGTTGGCCAGCAGCGGGCCGGTAGCCGCATCGCTGGCAAACGACAGCAGCAGCTGTGACAGGCGCTCGTGGTTGCGTGCGGCATCGGTCGACCACGCGACCTGCAGCAGCGCGTCGAACACCGCACTGCGGCGTTCCTCGGTCACATGCACGTCGGCCAGGCCGGCATAGATCGCATCGCCCGGGTTGAGCAGCGCACCGGTCAGGGCCAGGAACAGGCCACCGTTGCCCGGCACGCGCGGCAGCAGCCAGCTGCCACCCACGTCAGGGAACAGGCCCACGGTGATTTCCGGGAAGGCCAGCTTGGAGCGTTCGCTGACCACGCGGTGGCTGGCACCGGACATCAGGCCAATGCCGCCGCCCATCACGATGCCGTGGCCCCAGCACAGGATCGGCTTGGCGTAGGTATGGATCAGGTAGTCGACGCGGTACTCGACGTCGAAGAACTCGGCGGCGTAGTCATTCCTGCGGATATCGTTTTGGCCGGCGTCGCGGTAGGCACGCATGCTCTGGTACAGGCTGTGCAGGTCACCGCCGGCGCAGAACGCCTTCTCACCGGCGCCCTGCAGCACCACCATGGCGATGCCGTCGTCGTCGGCCCAGGCATTCAACTGCTTCAGCAGCAGGTGCGCCATCGGCAGCGAGAAGCCATTGAGCGTGCGCGGTGCGTTCAGCGTGGCGATGCCGATGCGCGTGCCGTTGCCGGCCACGCGCTCTTCGAACAGCACCGGTGCTTGCTCGGCAACGGTGTCGGTGGTCATGCGTTCTTCCACTGCGCGGCGCGCTTTTCAAGGAAGGCACTCACGCCCTCGACCTGGTCAGCGGTGTCGAACAGATCGACGAAGGCCTCGCGCTCGGCCACCAGCGCCGACGCATGGGTGCCGGTGCGCGTGGACTGCACCAACGTCTTGCAGGCGGCAATGCTGGTCGGGCTCTGCTTGCCGGCCTTCTTCGCCCATTCCAGTGCCAGCGCCTTGGCTTCGCCCTTGCCGACCTTTTCTTCGGCAAGACCAATCCGCACGGCGGTTTCGGCGTTGATGCGCTCGCCGAGCAGGATCATGCGCTTGGCCCAACCCTCGCCGACCAGGCGCGGCAGGTTCTGGGTGCCACCGGCGCACGGCAGCAGGCCGACGGTGGCCTCCGGCAGCGCAACCTGGGCGTGGTCTTCGATGATGCGCAGGTCGCAGGCCAGCGCGCACTCCAGGCCGCCGCCCATGGCGTAGCCGTTGATCGCAGCGATCGACACCCCACGGAACGCGGACAGCGCCTCGAAGGCTTCGCCGAAACGGCGTGCCGCTTCGCGTGCGGCAGCCTTGTCGCCGGAAGCGAACTGGTTGAGGTCGGCCCCCGCGGAGAAGAACTTCTCGCCATCACCGGTGATCACCAGCGCGTAGATGTCGCGGTCTGCATTGAGCGCGCCCACCAGGTCGCGCAGCGCCGACAGGCTGTGCACGGTCCAGGTATGCGCCGGCGGGTTGTTCAGGGTGACCACGGCGGTGTGGCCATCGGCCTCGACCTTCAGGCCAACGTGCTCCTGGGTACGCCAATCCTTCATCGCAGTTCCTCTTCGGTATTTAGCAGGTGACGGGCAACGATCACCCGCATGATCTCGTTGGTGCCTTCCAGGATCTGGTGCACGCGGCTGTCGCGCAGCAGGCGTTCGATCGGATATTCACGGATGTAGCCGTAGCCCCCGTGGATCTGCAGGGCTTCGTTGCAGATGGTGAAGCCGGCATCGGTGGCGAAACGCTTGGCCATCGCGCACCACACGTTGGCATCGCTGGCACCGGCATCGAGCTTGCGCGCAGCGGTATGCACCATCTGCCGCGCGGCAACCAGCTCGATGGCCATGTCGGCCAGCTTGAACTGCAGCGCCTGGAATTCGGACAACGCCTTGCCGAACTGGCGGCGCTCGCCCATGTAGCGGCGTGCGGCATCCAGCGCGCCCTGCGCAGCACCCAGCGAGCACGCGGCGATGTTGATGCGGCCACCATCGAGCCCCTTCATCGCCAGCTTGAAGCCGCCGCCTTCCTCTCCCAGAAGGTGGCTGACCGGTACGCGGACGTTTTCGAAGGTGATGCCGCGGGTGGGCTGGCTGTTCCAGCCCATCTTCTCTTCCTTGCGGCCATAGCTGATGCCCGGCAGGTCGGCCGGCACCGCGATCGCGCTGACCCCGCCTGCACCGGCACCGCCGGTACGTGCCATCACCACCAGCAGCTCGGTGGCACCGGCGCCGGAAATGAAGGCCTTGGAGCCATTCAACACGTAGAAGTCGCCATCGCGCACGGCGGTGGTCTTCAGCGAGGCTGCATCCGAACCGGCGCCCGGCTCGGTCAAGCAGTACGAGGCCAGTTTGCTGCCAGAAGACAGGTCATTGCCCCACGCATCGCGCAGCGCCGGCTGGCCCCACTTGGAGACCATCCACGAGGCCATGTTGTGGATGCTGATATAGGCCGCGGTCGACGGGTCGACGTTGGCGAGCTCCTCGATGACGACGGCGGCGTCCAGTCGGCTCAGGCCGCTGCCGCCCACTTCCGGGTCCATGTACAGACCGCAGAAGCCCAGTTCACCGGCCTTGGCGATCGCCTCGCGCGGAAAGATGCCCTCCGCATCCCATCGCGCGGCGTGCGGCGCCAGTTCGGCCTGTGCGAAGTCACGCGCCGCTTCGCGGTACGCCTGCTGCGCTTCTTCCTGTTCCGTCGTCATCGAGTGGCTCATGGCTGCTCCCTGCGGTTACTTCAGGCTGATCGTGGTGTTGACGCCATGGCTCAGCGTCTCGTCGTCGAACCAGCGCGCGGTGACGGTCTTGGTCTGCGTGTAGAACAGCACCACCTGCTTGCCGTACGGACCCAGGTCGCCCAGCTTGGAGGCGCGCGAACCGGTGAACGAGAACAGCGGTACCGGCACCGGGATCGGCACGTTGATGCCGACCTGGCCGACGTCGATGTCTTCCTGGAACCGGCGTGCTGCGGCGCCGGACTGGGTGAACAGCGCGGTGCCGTTGCCGTTCGGGTTGCTGTTGACCATGGCGATGGCCTCATCCAGCGTTTCCGCTTCGAGGATGACCAGCACCGGCCCGAAGATTTCTTCCTGGTAGATGCGCATGTCGGTGGTAACACCGGCAAAGATGGTCGGGCCAACGAAATTGCCCTTCTCGAAACCATCGACCTGCGGCTTGCGGCCATCCAGCACCAGCTTGGCACCCTGCTCCACGCCCGAAGCGATCAGGCCTTCGACGCGATCACGGGCGCTGCAGGAAATGACCGGGCCGACGTCGGTGCCGGCGACCGTGCCACCGCTGACCTTCAGGGTCTTGGCCTTTTCGACCAGGTCCTGCACCCAACCGCGCGCTTCACCGACCAGCACCAGGGTGGAGGCGGCCATGCAGCGCTGGCCCGCCGCACCGAAGGCCGCGCCGACCATCGCATTGAGGGTCTGCTCCTTGTTGGCGTCCGGCAGCACCACGGCGTGGTTCTTGGCGCCCATCATGCACTGCACGCGCTTGCCGGCCAGCGATGCGCGGTTGTACACGTGGGTACCGACGCGGGTGGAACCGACGAACGACACCGCCTTGATGTCCGGGTGGTCGCAGATGGCGTTGACCACTTCCTCGCCACCGTGGACCACGTTCAGCACGCCCTTGGGAATGCCCGCTTCCAGCGCCAGTTCGACCAGGCGCATGGTGACCATCGGGTCCTGCTCGGACGGCTTGAGGATGAAGGTGTTGCCGGTGGCAATGGCCATCGGGAACATCCACAGCGGAATCATCGCCGGGAAGTTGAACGGAGTGATGCCTGCGCACACGCCCAGCGGCTGCATGATCGAGTAGGTGTCCACGCCGTTGGCCACGTTGTTGGCCAGTTCGCCCAGCTGCAGGTTGCCGATGGCGGCGGCGTGCTCGACCACTTCCAGACCGCGGAACACATCGCCTTCGGCATCCGGCAGGGTCTTGCCCTGTTCGGCGGTGAGGATGTGCGCCAGCTCGCTCATGTTTTCGCGGATCAGCTGCTGGTACTTCAGGAAGATGCGCGCGCGGGTACCGATCGGGGTCTTGCGCCAGGTCTTGAAGGCTTCCTTGGCGGCAGCCACGGCGGCATCGACTTCACCCGTGGTGGCGAACGGCACCTGGGCCAGCACGTCCTGGGTGGCCGGGTTGATCACGTCCTGCCAGTGGGAGGTGGCCGATTCAACGAACTGGCCATCGATCAGCATGCGGATACGGGGCGCTGCAACAGTCATGACGACAATCCACGGGGTGCGAAAGATGCTTGGCATTATTCACAGGCAACGCCTCGATTTCCGGCCTGAATCCGCTTAATCTGGCCAATGCCCGCCACGATTCCTGTTAATTCTGTGAATTATTCAGCCCCCCAGCGCCAGCTCGGCCTGCGTCTGCTGCGCCTGCGCGAGCAGCGCGGCTACAGCCAGGCCGAGCTTGCCCGCGCCCTGGGGCTGTCGGCCAGCTACCTGAACCAGATCGAGCGCAACAAGCGCCCGCTGACGCCTGCGGTGCAGAAGAAGCTGGGCGAGGTGTTGGGCGATGTTTCCACCCTGTTCGACGACGATGAGCCCGCCGCGCTGCAGGAGTCGCTGGGCGAGACCCTGCGCGATCTGGGCCTGGCCGACGTCAGCGCCACCGAACTGCGCGCGCTGGCCGGCAACCTGCCGCAGGTCAGCCGCGCGCTGCTGGACCTGCATCGCCGCCATCTGGCGCTGCGCGAGCATGCCGCCGCGCTGGAGTTCCAGTTGGGCGAGCCGGGCGCGGGCAGCACGTTGCCGGCCGGCGACCAGGTGCGCGAGTTCTTCAACCGCATGCACAACCACATCCCCGAGCTGGACGAACTGGCCGAGCAGTTGTTCGCCGAATGGGGGCTGGCGCCAGGACACGTGGCGCCACGGCTGCGCCAGCTGCTGGCCGACCGCCACGGGGTGCTGGTGGAAGTGGCTGCACTGCAGGCCGGGCGCGAGAAGCGCCAGTACGATGCCGGCAGCCGTACGCTGTGGCTGCCCGACTATCTGGAGCCGGGCCAGCAGGCGTTCCAGATGGCGGTCGAGCTGGCGCTGCGCGGCTACCTGCCGCAGATCGATGCGGTGATCGCGCGCACCGGCTTCACCGACGAGGCCCGCATCGCACAGGCGCGTATCGGCCTGTCCAACTATTTCGCCGGTGCGCTGGTGATGCCGTACATGCGCTTCCTGCGCGCGGCCGAGGCCAGCGGCTATGACATCGAGCTGCTGGCGCATCAGTTCGGTGTGGGATTCGAGGCGGTCTGCCATCGGTTGAGCACGCTGGCGCGACGCAGTGCGCCCGGCCTGCCGTTCTTCTTCATCCGCGTGGACCGCGCGGGCAATGTGTCCAAGCGCCACTCGGCCACCGATTTCCACTTCTCGCAGGTGGGTGGTTCGTGTCCGTTGTGGATCGTCTACGAGGCCTTCAACCAGCCCGGACGCATCCTCACCCAGACCGCGCGCATGCCCGATGGGCGGCGCCACTTCTGGCTGGCGCGACAGGTCAGCAGCGGCCCGGTGGGACACGGCCAGCCACGCAAGACCTTCGCGGTGGCACTGGGGTGTGACCTGCAGCATGCCGATCGGCTGGTGTATTCGCTGGGGCTGGACGTGCAGAGCCCGGGCAATTCGGTGTCGATCGGGCCGGGCTGCCGGGTGTGCCCGCGCGAGGACTGCATGCAGCGCGCGTTTACCCAGTTGCCGGGGCGGTAGGGGGCGGCCCGGCAGGGCTGCGCCCTGCACCTGCTTCAATCCAAGGCAACAGCAAAAGCAACAGCGGGCATTCCGTGGGATGGCGGGGTGGCATGGCCTGCTTTTGGTGGGTGTCGACCTTGGTCGACACGGTAGATCCACGCCATGCGTGGATGCTCTTCGACGAATTGTCGAAATATTCGATTTCGATGGGGATTCATCCACGCATGGCGTGGATCTACTAAACCTTCCGCGCGTAGGCTGCATCCCATTGCATTGCCTGCCCTGGAGATGCCCCATGTGCCTGTTGCGTTCTTGCCTGGCCTTGCTGCTCGCTGCTGTCGCTGCACCGGCATGGGCGACCTTTTCCATTGCCGCCTGCAACGAAGCCGGTGACTGCGGGGTGGCTGTCGCCACGCACAACCTCGCCGTCGGCGGTGTCGGCGTGCAGTGGGCGCAGGCGAAGGTCGGCGCGGTCGCCAGCCAGTTCGAAACCAACCCGACCTACGGCTCGAAGGGGCTGGCGCTGCTGGCCGAAGGTCGCACGCCGGCACAGGTGCTCAAGCAGTTGCTGGACGAGGATGGCGACTTCGATGGCACCACCATCGCCGAGCGCCAGGTCGGGCTGGTCAGTGCGCGAGGCGGCAACGCGCAGTACACCGGCGCGACCGCGCAGCGGGCCGATTGGGCCGGTGCCGTTGGCGAGGGCAAGGTAAGCGTGCAAGGCAACGGACTGGCCGGGCCGGACGTGCTGGCGGCGATGCAACGCGCGTTTACGACCACCCACGGTGCGCTTGCCGCGCGCCTGCTGGCAGCGCTGGAAGCGGGACAAGCGGCGGGTGGACAACGCAGCGGGCAATGGTCGGCGGCATTGCTGGTGCGCACGCCTGGCGGCGACTGGCAGGACACCGACCTGCGCGTGGATGCCGACCCGCGTGCCGTGGCGCGCCTGCGCGAGCTGTACGACATGCGGCTTTCGAATGAAGCGATCATCCGCGCCGAACAGCAGTGGGAAAAGGGCGACGTGGCCGGCGCACATGCGTCGCTGGCCACCTCGCTGGCGCTGGCGCATGGTTGGGACCGGACATGGGCACGCGCGGCGCGGCTGGCGATATCGCACGATGAAACCGCATTGGCCCGCGAGTACCTGGCGGGATTGCGCGCGCTCAACCCGGAATGGGTGAAGCAGGAATTGGCCTTGCCGTTGTATGCGCCATTGCGCGGCGATGCAGTGGTCGAGGCGTGGCGATAGCCAACGGTAGCGCCGGGCCATGCCCGGCGAACGCAGCGGCGCACCGCGATCAATAGATCGGCGTCACCTTCATCTGTGGCAACGGCCGTGGCGAGCCGTCGGTGAGGTCGGGGCCAAGGTCATCCCAGCTGCGGCCCTGTTCCACCATCAGCCCCCACAGCTGCTGCGACGCCAGCCGCTTGTCTTCCGAACCCAGCTTGTACGACGGCGGTGGCGGCGTGCCGGTGGCCACCATCGCATAGGCCGCGCGATAGGCCAGCACCTGCTGCGCCGGATCATCGGTGCGCGATATCTCCAGCGTGTAGCGCTGGTAAGCCGAGGCCAGGTTGCGCCAACGAATCCAGTAATGGTTCTCGAACGAGAACGAACAGAAGCGCGCACCCGCGAGGCTGCCCTTGTCGGCGATGCGGGTCAGCACCTCCTGTGGCATGTCCAGGTTCATGCCACCCTCGTCGCCCTGCAGGCTCACATGCACGATGCGGTCGCGATACCCCGGCGCACGCGCCTGCAGCAGGTCGCGCCAGTTCTGCATGGTGGCCACCACCGCGAACAGGAAGCGGCCCAGCTCACCGGCCGCCAGCGGCGTGGCGATGGACTGGTAATGTCGCTGCCATCCATGCCGGTTTTCGGTGGGCAGGAACACCGCGCGTTCCAGCGCCTGGCGGTTGTCGCTCTCGCGCACCACCGGCTCGGGGCGTTGCGGATAGACCAGGTTGATGGCGAAGGTCGGCCAGCGCGGCAGTGCGGCATCGAACAGGTGGATCGGGAAGTTGCTGCTGATGCCACCGTCGGAGAACCAGCACACCCGGAACGCGGTGATCACCGGACCACAGCCCTGGCCCGCGCTGGTCAGCCCTTCCATGCTGTCGGCCACGTTGTGTCCGGCCTCTCCTGCAGCCGTCGACGTCGGCTCGCAGCGACGTTCGCGACGCGAGGGCTCATGCAGCGGCACCGCGCTGATCAGCAGCGGGAAGCTGAGGCTCATGCGCGTGGCCACCAGTACCGGCAGCGACGCGCCCTGCGGCAGATGGTAGTAGTTGCGGCCTTCAACCTCGCGCGGTGGACCGGCGCGGTCGACCATCCACTGCACCACACTGGCCGGGAACAGCTGCTCGAACTCCTCGCGCAGGAACCAGAACTGCGCCCCGCCCAACGGCAGCGTGCGCGGTTCGTTGTGCGATACGCAGGTGGTGATCATCTGCAGGGTGATCGCATGCGGGCTATCCGGTTCGCCTGCATAGCGCGGCGCGTCGTGCAGATCGGCGAAGGTCAGCGGTGCATCCATCGGCTTGCCCGACAGCTGCTGCAGGCTTTCATGCAGCCATTCGGTCAGCGCCGGCTTGCCTGCATCCCGGCTAAGCCCGCTGCACAGGCCCAGCAGGTTGCGCCGCGCCACCCGAGCCACGCGCAGCGCAGCGGCGGCCACGCCTGCGCCGTAGGCACACAGCAGCGACGGCAGCAGGGTCGCCGCCACGCCGCTCCAGCCACCGCCCCACCAGCCCAGGCCGAGCAGCAGTGCCAACGACACCAGCACTTCCAGCGGCGCGATCTGGAACACCGCGATGGCCAGGCACAGCAGCTTGCGTGGCCAGCCGGCGTTGCCGGTCAGCACCACCAGCAACCGATACGCAGCGCGCGCGCCGGCGGCGGGCTGGAACAGGCTGTAGATGAATCCGCGCCGCGACAGCTGCGCCGACACCGCCGACAGGCCGCCATAGCCGGCGTCGCCAGGCAGCTGTTCGCCCCGTTGCTGGCGCCGGTCGCCATATGCCGCAGCGGCCGCCACGGCAGCGGCGATCGCGCCGGCCGAGGTGCCACCGATGCTCTTGAAGCGGTATTCGCGGGCCAGTGCGAGCACCGCGTTGGGATACACGATGCCGCTGGTGATGCCGCCTTTCATGACCAGATCGCAGTACTTCGCCGCCACGAGCCACCTCCCGTCTGTCGGTGCCCAGTATGGCAAGAGGCACTCTCACAGCCTGAGAAACGCGCCACAGCCCTGCGTTTTCACCGGCCCTTGACCATTGCCGCCAACGCGTCCACCGTGGGCACGCCGAAGGTATCCCTGCCGTGGCTTCGATGGCGGCAGGGATTTAAACGGGAATCCGGTGAAGGCGCCTTGCGCGCCCATTCCGGAGCTGCCCCGCAGCGGTGAATGGAAACGAATCCTGCCAACAGCACTGGGCTCGCGCCTGGGAAGCGGCAGGTAGTAGGTGGGCCAGCCGGCCCGTGTCCATCAGCCCGAATACCGGCCCCGGCCGGGGGACACGACCGTCCCCTGACTCGACCTGGAATCTCCGCGGGGAGGTTGCCGGGGCCGTCGTCGTCCTGCGCGTGCAGGCGATGTGGCCGCGCGCGTCCTGTTCACGGTTTCCGTCCAGACCCGCTGCCCACGCCCAGATGCACCCGACGATGACCGAGCTCCAACGCCCCACCCTGACCCTTCCCGACAACGGCCAGCGCCTGTTGCTGCACTCGTGCTGTGCGCCATGCTCGGGCGAAGTGATGGAGGCGATCACCGCCTCCGGGATCGACTACGCGATCTTCTTCTACAACCCCAACATCCATCCGGTGAAGGAATACGAACTGCGCAAGCAGGAGAACATCCGCTTCGCCGAACAGCACGGCATCCCCTTCATCGACTGCGACTACGACACCGACAACTGGTTCAGCCGTGCGCGTGGCATGGAGAACGAACCCGAGCGTGGCATCCGCTGCACCATGTGCTTCGACATGCGCTTCGAGCGCACCGCGCTGTACGCGCACGAGCACGGCTACGACACCATCAGCTCCTCGCTGGGCATCTCGCGCTGGAAGAACATGGCGCAGATCAACGACTGTGGTGTGCGCGCCGCCTCGCGCTACGAGGGCCTGCAGTACTGGGACTACAACTGGCGCAAGGGCGGCGGTGCCAGCCGCATGATCGAGATCAGCAAGCGCGAGCAGTTCTACCAGCAGGAGTACTGTGGCTGCGTCTACTCGCTGCGCGATGCCAACCGCCATCGTCGCGAGAACGGCCGCGAGCGCATCAGGATCGGCCTGCTGTATTACGGGCAGGACAACGACACCGCCAGCGGCGATTGACGTGCGCGCGAGGGGCGGCCACGCTGGCCGCCCATCTTCCGTTGTGCTGGACCTGCCATGACCGCCCTGCCCGCTGATGTCGCCCTGCTGGTGATCGACCTGCAGCCGGACTTCATGCCCGGTGGCGCCCTCGCCTGCGAACAGGGCGATGCGCTGGTGGCACCGATCAACGCGCTGCTGGCCGAGCGCCGCTACCGCACCGTGGTGGCCACCCAGGACTGGCACCCGGCCAACCATGCCTCGTTCGCCAGCCAGCACCCGGGCCATCTGCCTTTTGAAGCCATCCTGCTGCATGCACAGCCGCAGACCCTGTGGCCGGACCACTGCGTGCAGGGCAGCACCGGCGCCGCCCTGCACCCCGGCGTGGACTGGACCGTGGCCGACCTGATCCTGCGCAAGGGCAGCCGCCAGCAGGTGGATTCCTACAGTGCCTTCCGCGAGAACCACGGCCCGGACGGCACGCGCCCGGCCACCGGGCTGGCCGGCTGGCTGCACGAACGCGGCATCCGCGAGGTGCACGTGTGCGGGCTGGCCCGCGACTACTGCGTGCTGTGGAGCGCGCAGGACGCGGTGAAGTCGGGTTTCCGGGTGAAATTCCTGTGGGAGCTGACCCGGCCGGTGACCGAGGCCAATGACGGCATGGTGCGCGAAGCCCTGGCGAAGGCGAGGATCGCGATCCTGTAGGCAGCGTGTCGCCTCTGCCGCTTGTGCGCCTGATTCGCCCCCTGCAGAATCGAGCCCATCCAGCCCTCCAAGTACGCCCCCCAACAGATCGCGGGACGGCCGAACCGAGGGCTTTTTCATTGGACGAAGCCAGGAGGGCAACGGTATGCCGACGGCAGTTCTCATTGATGGCGGCTATTTCATCAAACGCTTTCGCCGCATCGAGCCCCACAACGCCTACAACGCTCAACGCGCCGCCGAGGTCGCTCACCGATGGGCCATCGCCCATCTGAAGCATGCAAGTGGCGAGCAACGCGATCTCTATCGCATCTTCTTCTACGATTGCCCGCCGCTGCGCAAGAAGATGCACAACCCGATTTCGGGGCTGTGCATCGACTACTCGCGATCCGACGAAGCACTGTTCAGATCCAGCCTGCACGAGGCGCTGAAGCAGAAGCGGAAGGTCGCCCTGCGTCTTGGCCACCTCACCGACTTCAGTTCGTGGACGACCGGATCGCGAACCTTCGACGACCTGCTCAAGGGCAAGCGGACCTTCGGCGATCTTCAAGCCGATGAGCTGCAACCGGATGTGCGACAGAAAGGCGTGGACATGCGCATCGGCATCGACATTTCCTCACTCGCCCTCAAGCGCCAGGTCCGCCAGATCATCCTGATGGCCGGCGATGCCGACTTCGTGCCCGCCGCGAAGCTCGCCCGGCGTGAAGGGGTCGATTTTGTATTGGATCCGATGTGGTCATCCATTCCCAAAGGGCTGATGGAACATATCGATGGCGTGCGTTCCACCTGTCCCAGGCCAGTCCAGCAGCAGCAGCGGGCGCATCGTGGGCAGTTGCCGGGCTCCATCCCGGGCACTGCCCGCGTTACCTGAACACCACCGTGCGGTGCCCGTTGAGCAGGATGCGGTGCTCCACATGCCGGCGTACCGCCCGCGCCAGCACCTGCGATTCGGTATCGCTGCCCAGCCGTACCAGTTCGCGCGGGGTCATCGCGTGGTCCACGCGGGCCACGTCCTGTTCGATGATCGGGCCTTCGTCCAGGTCTTCGGTGACGTAGTGCGCGGTGGCGCCGATGATCTTGACCCCGCGCGCGTGCGCCTGGTGGTACGGCTGCGCGCCCTTGAAGCTGGGCAGGAAGCTGTGATGGATGTTGATCGCCCTGCCCGCCAGCGCACGGCACAGCGTGGGTGAGAGAATCTGCATGTAGCGCGCCAGCACCACCAGGTCGATGCGCTCGCGCTCGACCAGATCGATGATCTGCTGTTCCTGCGCCGCGCGCGTGTCGGCGTTCACCGGCAGGTGGTGGAACGGCACCTGGTAGGACGCTGCCAGTGCTGCGAAGTCGGCATGGTTGGAGGCCACCGCAGCGATGTCCACCTTCAACTGGCCGCTGTGGGCACGGAACAGCAGGTCGTTCAGGCAATGGCCCTGCTTGCTGACGAGCACCAGCAGGCGCGGCCGGCGGCGGCCATCATGCAGCTGCCAGTCCATGCCGAAGTCCGCGGCCAGTGCGGCCATCGCCGCGTGCACGGTGTCCAGCGGCAGGCCCGCATCGCGGTCGAAGTGCACGCGCAGGAAGAAGCGACCGCTCTCCTCATCGCCGAACTGCTGGGCGTCGAGGATGTTGCAGCCGTGGTCGAACAACAGGCCCGACACGCGGTAGACGATGCCGGTACGGTCGGGACAGGAGAGAGTGAGGATGGAATCGGGGCGCATCGCCGGAGTGTAGGGCAGCCCACTCCCGTGGTGCACGATGCTGTCAAATGCAACCATCAGTCAGAGGCAAGGCGCAGAGCGCGCATGATTGGAGAAACTTCCTCCCCCGCACCTCGCCAACCGGTTCCAGTTTCAATGATCCGACCCTCGCGAACAAGGTGAAAGACCGGAGTCTGCTGACGGTCAAAAGCCGCCCACCTCTTGTCCATGTACATCACGCTCATCGGCAGCTCAGGATGAAGTCCATTCCATTCGGCGATGCTATCGCCGGCCCAGTGCGGGCCATTGGGCACTACCAACACCAGCTTAGCGCGGAGCCCCTGATAGGCAGGTTGGGCGACAATGTTCTGCAGAGCTCTTCGTGAGTGGCCACAACGCGGATGAACGATGGCAACAACCTGGTCTCCGCTCAGCCGTATCGAATCACGAACGAGGGAACCGTCAGCCTGGACAGCGTACACGGGCAGGCCGGGCGGGAAGCGGCCCGGAAAAACCCGCGGAATCGCCGGGACATTGCTGAGCCACTGGCGACGCAACCGTTCTGCTTGGGCAAAATCCCCCCTTGCCACATGTAGTCCTATCAGCCTGCGATGATGCTCAGCGCCGGCGGTGCCGCGCTCGACCAACAGGCCGTACTGTGCCAACGCATTGCGCAGCGGTTCGGCATCCGGTACGTAGTTGGCGAACAGCGCTGCAGCCTTGAACTGGTCCTCAATGACGCGGTCCTTGTTTCTGCAGCCGACCGCACGTGATGCCCTGCGACCCGCAACGTAGATGTGCGACAGCGCCTCGATGCGGTCACGTGCAGATGCATTCAGCGTTGTCGCCTCCGCCTTCAACAGCTGTGTGTAGGTATCGGCCTTACATATGGATACAGGGCTGATACTGGACGCAGCTCCTAGAACAAGCATCCATTCGAGGAGCAGCATGCGCGCTCAACAACCCGACATGCAGACGAACTCTGTGGACTCTCTGCACGTGGCACGGGCGACACATCGATATCCCATGTGATCCTCCACGAGCTCACCGGATTGGACATACGAGCGGTGGATATCGAGATCAACCTCATTCTCGACACGCAACCCTGGCATCAGCCGGAGTGTGCGTTCGGCACCGAACAGCGACAGCAGCCGGTGGGCTTGACTGTAGCTCAGCTCGTTGGCGATGGCTTCCGTCGAGTAGCCAACCAGGCCGTTCTCGTTGAATGACAGCGAGGTCAGGAACTGCTCCAGCCCGTCCACGGACAGGAGCGTCAGCGGCGAATCCACGGGGATCACGGCGAGGTAGCTGTCCAGGCGCGCTGCGCTGGATATCTGCGCGTTCTTCTGCGCGACGAGCACCTGCTCACGTACTGATTCCCGCACACCATCGCCCGTCTGGGCGGAAGCGGCAGCGGCAGCGGCAGCGGCAGCGGAGTAGGCAAGCACCAGTGCAAACAAAGAGACGCGCGTGCAGTTCTGCATGATGAACTCCTGTATGCGGCGAACGTGCCGTGGTCAGCGTAGTGCGGGGCGTTGCGGCAGGATTGTGCGTCCGGTCTCGCAACGCCTGCATTGCAACAATTCCTATGCCACCGGCCGCCGGGGTTCGCGGGCAAAGCGGCGCTTGGGACAGACCCAAGCGATACTTGGCCTTCCGCATGGCAAGCTGGTCGGTCATGAACCTGTTGCAGCTCATCCGCAGCTTCACCCGCACCGCAGAGACCGGCAGCATTGCCGCTGCGGCGCGCACCCTTGGCATCAGCGCCACCGCCGTGGGCCAGAACATCAACCGGCTGGAAGCCCACCTGGGCGTCCGCCTGCTGAACCGCAGCACGCGTCAGCTGGCGCTGAGCGAAGCCGGCACGGTGTACCTGGCGCAGGTGCGGCATATCGAAGCCGACCTGGCGCGCGCGCAGGCGATGGTGACCGCCGGCGACGTGGAGCCGGCCGGGCCCCTGCGCATCGCCAGCAGCAGCGCGTTCGGCCGGCACGTGCTGGCACCGCTGCTGCCCTCATTGCAGCAGCGGTACCCGCAGCTGCAGCTGGAGCTGCGCCTGACCGATCGCGCCGTGCAGCACGGTGCCGAGGCGGTGGATGCCAGCATCCGCATCGGCGCGCAGCTGGAGGACGGGCTGGTGGCACGTCCACTGGCGCGCATCCCGTTCGTTTTCTGCGCCTCGCCGGCGTACCTGCAGGCGCACGGCACGCCGCTGCAACCGGCGCAGCTGGCCGCCCATCGCGGCCTGCTGCATCGCTTTCCCACCGATGGCCGGCCACTGCGCTGGGGCCTGCTGAAGGACGGCGAGCGGGTGGATGCCGCGCTGCCGCCGAGCATGGTCTGCGATGACATCGACGCGCTGGCCGAGCTGGCCGCCGCCGGTGCCGGCATCACCCGGCTGGCGGCGTTCGTGGCCGAGCCCTACCTGCGCGATGGTCGCCTGCAATGCGTGTTCGGTTGCGGCACCGACTGGCAGCCGGAACCGATGGACGTCTACTTCTGCGTGAGCGACCGCCGCGATTTCACCGCCAAGATCCGCGCGCTGTTCGAGCACCTGCAGGCCGGCCTGCCGCCGGCCTGGCAGGTGTAGTGCTCAGCGCGGGCTGAACACGCCGCGTGCGTCGCGCGGTTCGCAGCGCAGGTACTGCGGTGCCGGCACCACGCTGTCGCCCAGTGCAGCAGCGGCATGCCACGGCCAGCGCGGGTCGTACAGGATGCCGCGGGCCAGCGCGATGGCATCGGCCTGGTTGTGCCGCAGGATCGATTCGGCCTGCTCCGGCTCGGTGATCATGCCCACCGCGATCACCGGCATGCGCACCTTCTTGGCCTTGATCGCCGCCGCGAACGGCACCTGGTAGCCCGGGCCAACACTGATCTTCTGGCGCTCGTGCAGGCCGCCGCTGGACACATGCAGGAAATTGCAGCCGCGCGCGTCCAGCACCTGTGCCAGCGCCTCGCTCTGCACGATGTCCCACCCCCCCTCGACCCAGTCGCTGGCGGAGATGCGCACGCCTACGGCGACCTTGTCCGACACTGCGGCACGCACCGCGTCGAACACTTCCACCAGCATCCGCAGGCGGTTCGGCAGCGAGCCGCCGTAGCCATCGGTGCGGCGGTTGCTCAGCGGCGACAGGAACTGATGCAGCAGATAACCGTGCGCGGCGTGGATCTCGATCAGCTCGAAGCCCAGGCGCTCGGCGCGCACCGCACTGGCGGCGAAAGCGGCAACGACTTCGGCGATACCGGCCTCGTCCAGTTCCTGCGGTGCCGGATCGGCGGCATGGAACGGCAGCGGCGAGGGGGCCACGGTCGCCCAGCCCCGGGCATCATCGGCCGGCAGCTGGCCACCGCCGTCCCAGGGACGATTCACCGACGCCTTGCGGCCCGCATGGCCCAGCTGCACGCCCAGCGGCATCGGCGACCAGCGGCGGACGCTGGCCAGCACCTGCGCCAGGGCCGCTTCGGTGCCGTCATCCCACAGGCCCAGATCGGCCCAGCTGATGCGGCCGCGCGCTTCGACCGCGGTGGCCTCCAGGATCAGCAGGCCCGCGCCGGACTGCGCCAGGTTGCCCAGATGCATGGCATGCCAGTCGCTGGCGCGGCCGTCTTCGGCGGAGTACTGGCACATCGGCGCGACGACGATGCGGTTGGACAGGGTCAGGGGGCCGAAGGAGATCGGCGAAAACAGCTGGCTCACGGCAGTGGGGGGTGTACCAAAGGGGGTGCGTATTGCACCGCTGTGCGGCCGATAGATCAACCGTGTGGGTGGATCGCTGTTTCGTGGGGGCGCGTTGTGGGTAGCGCCGGGCCACGCCCGGCGAGCGCACAGCGCGGCAGCCCGTTTCCGCCGGGCATGGCCCGGCGCTACCCGATGACGAACCCAGCCAGCGCCTCGGCGCAGTCGCGCTCGTCCTTGAACTGCAGCAGGTCGTCGGCACGGGTGCGGCCACGGTTCAGCGCGGCCACCGGCAGACCCGCCTTGGCCGCGGCCTGCACGAAGCGGAAGCCGGAATAGACCATCAGCGAGGAACCCACCACCAGTACTGCATCCGCCTGCTGCAGGTGCTCATGCACCGCAGCCACGCGTTCACGCGGCACGTTTTCGCCGAAGAACACTACGTCCGGCTTCAGCAGGCCACCGCAGTGCGGGCAGTCGGGCACCGCAAACGCGGAGAAGTCGGTTTCCAGATCGGCGTCGCCGTCCGGCGCGATACCGGCCTGCAGCAATTCCCAGCCGGGATTGGCCTGCAGCAGCCGCTGCTGGAACGCCTCACGCTCGCTGCGGCGTTCGCAGCCCATGCAGCGCACCAGGTCCAGGCGGCCATGCAGGTCGATCACGTTCTGGCTGCCCGCGCGCTGGTGCAGGCCATCCACGTTCTGGGTCAGCAGCACCTGTAGCTTGCCGCTGTCCTCCAGTGCGGCCAGCGCCTGGTGGGTGCCATTGGGCCGGGCCTGGCCGAAGCGCGGCCAGCCCAGCAGGCTGCGCGCCCAGTAGCGCTGGCGGGTGGCGGCCTCGCCCATGAAGGCCTGGTAGGTCACCGGCGGCGTGCGCTTCCACTGGCCATCGGCATCGCGGTAATCGGGGATGCCCGAGGCGGTGCTGCAGCCGGCGCCGGTCAGCACGAACAAGCGCTGGGCGCGGTCGATGAAGTCGGTGAGCGGCGGGGTCATGGCAGCCAGATGGGGGCGCACCGGCGCCCCCGCAAGCATCGGCTCAGGCCGCCGGCGCGCCGGGCAGCTGCGGCACGGTCACCGGGTGGCCATCGTCGCCCAGGGCGATCATCACGAAGTGGCCACGGGTGCACAGCTTGCGCTCGCCGCTGTGCAGGTCCTCGGCGATCAGCTCCACCTCGACCTTCATCGAGCTGCGGCCGACCTCGACGATGCGGCCGATCGTTTCCACCATCTGGCCGATGCGGATCGGCAGCTTGAAATCGACCTGGTCGCTGCGCGCGGTCACCACGGTGCGGCGCGAATAGCGGGCGGCGGCGAGGAAGGCGGCCTTGTCCATCCATGCCAGGGCCTGGCCACCGAACAGGGTGCCCATGTGGTTGGTGTGGTTGGGAAAGACGATTTCGGCCATGCGCACTTCGGTCGGCGGCACGGTCTCGGGGATGGGGGTCATGGGGGCGGTTCGGGTGTGGGGTGAGACGGATTTTAAGGCAGGTGGTGTGCAGGCGGCGCTACACTTCGGCACCCCCCACTGCGTGAACCCACCATGCCCGCCACGTCCGACCTGCTGGCCTTCGCCCTTGTCTCGCTGGCCATGGTGCTGACGCCCGGGCCGAACATGATCTACGTGATCTCGCGCTCGATCTGCCAGGGCCGCATGGCCGGGCTGATCTCGCTGGGCGGGGTGGCGCTGGGCTTCGTGTTCTACATGCTGTGCGCGGCGCTGGGCATCACCGCGCTGCTGATGACCGTGCCGTTCGCCTACGACGCGCTGCGCATCGGCGGCGCGCTGTACCTGCTGTACCTGGCGTGGCAGGCGCTGAAGCCCGGCGGCCGCTCGCCGTTTGCGGTGCGTGACCTGCCGGTGGACGGCCCACGCAAGCTGTTCGCGATGGGTTTCCTGACCAACGTGCTGAACCCCAAGGTCGCGGTGATGTACCTGTCCCTGCTGCCGCAGTTCCTGCACCCGGACAGCGAGGGCAGCGTGCTGATGCAGTCGCTGGTGCTGGGCTCCACCCAGCTGCTGGTCAGCGTGAGCGTGAACGCGGTAATCGCGATAATGGCCGGAAGCATCGCCGGCTTCCTGTCTGCGCGCCCCACCTGGCAGGCGGTGCAACGGTGGTTCATGGGCACGGTGCTGGCCGGCCTGGCCGTGCGCATGGCGGTGGATGGGCGGCGGTAGCGGTAGGCCATGCCCGGCGGAATGCGCACGGCACCATGAATAACCTTCCGCGCTGCGCGCTCGCCGGGCGTGGCCCAGCGCTACCGTAAAAACGAAAAACCCCGGCGTTGGCCGGGGTTTTCGCGACAGGCCTGATTGGATCGATCAGAAGTTCATGTCGAAGGCGACTTCGCCCTTCACGCCCACCTGGTAGGCCGAGGCGCGGCGTTCGAAGAAGTTGGTCAGTTCCTGCACGTCCTGCAGTTCCATGAAGCTCAGCGGGTTGCGCACGTTGTACTTGCGCTCCATGCCCAGGCGATGGAAATGGTTGTCGGCGCAGTGCTGCAGGTACTGGCGCATATCACGGGTGGAAATGCCAGCCACGCCACCGGACAGCACGTCCTCGGCGAACTGCACTTCGCACTCGATGGCCTCGGCCAGCATGTCATAGACATCCTGCTTCATCTTGTCGTCGAACAGGTCCGGCTCTTCCTCGCGGATCACGTCCACGCACTCGAAGGCGAACTCCATGTGCGCGCTTTCGTCGCGGAACACCCAGTTGGTGCCCGAAGCCAGGCCGTTGAGCAGGCCGCGCGAACGGAAGTAGTACACGTAGGCGAAGGCGGCGAAGAAGAACAGGCCTTCGATGCACGCCGCGAAGCAGATCTGGTTGAGCAGGAACTGACGACGCTCTTCGCGGGTCTCGATGCGCTTCAGGTCCTGGATCGAATCGATCCACTTGAAGCAGAAATCGGCCTTCTTCTTGATCGAGTCGATGTTCTCCACCGCGGCGAAGGCTTTGACGCGCTCGTCCGGATCCGGCAGGTAGTTGTCCAGCAGGGTCAGGTAGAACTGCACGTGCAGCGCTTCTTCATACAGCTGGCGCGACAGGTACATGCGCGCTTCGGGTGCGTTCAAGTGCTGGTACAGGTTCAGCACCAGATTGTTGGACACGATCGAATCGCCGGTGGCGAAGAAGGCGACCAGGCGGTGGATCAGGTGGCGCTCGCCCGGCGACATCTTGCTGTGCAGGTCGCTGATGTCGATCTGGAAGTTGATCTCTTCCACCGTCCAGGTGTTCTTGATCGCATTCCGGTACATGTCATAGAACTGCGGGTAGCGCATCGGGCGCAGGGTCAGTTCAAAACCGGGATCGAGCAGCATCTGCTTGGGCTTGTCGGCCATGGGTGTTTCCTTGTCTTCTCGGGTCAAAACGCCGGGCATGGCCCGGCGCTACCTTGGTATTTCCGTAGTCGGGCAGCAGTGCCGACCAACGGTCGGCACCCACCGCGCGTTAATCCACCGCGCGGTGTTACTGGCAGGCTTCGCAGGCTTCCGGGTTCTCCAGCGAGCAGGCGATGGCCTCCTCCGGGCTGAACACCTTTTCCGGCGCAACGCTGGCCGTGTGGCTGACAGTGGTCTTGGCGATCTTGGTGGCCGGACGCGAACGCAGGTAGTAGGTGGTCTTGATGCCCTGCTTCCAGGCGTACATGTACATGGAGGACATCGCGCCGATGCTCGGGCTTTCCATGAACAGGTTGAGCGAGGCGGACTGGTCGATGAAGGCACCACGGTCGGCGGCCATGTCGATCAGCGAACGCATCGGCAGTTCCCATGCGGTGCGGTAGACGTGGCGCAGCGTTTCCGGAATCTGGGTGATGGCCTGGATCGAACCGTCGGCCAGCTTGATTGCATCGCGCATTTCCGGGGTCCAGTGGCCCAGCTTCTTCAGCTCGTTCACCAGGTAACGGTTCACCTGCAGGAAATCACCGGACAGGGTCTCGCGCTTGAACAGATTGGACACCTGCGGTTCCACGCACTCGTAGCAGCCGGCGATGGAGGCGATGGTGGCGGTCGGGGCGATCGCGATCATCAGCGAGTTGCGCAGGCCGTGTTCCTTGATGCGTTCACGCAGGGCATCCCAGCGCGCGGCATCGTCCGGCACCACGTTCCAGGCATCGAACTGCAGCTCGCCGCTGGCCGCACGGGTGTCGGCGAAGGACGGGTGCTTGCCGCGCTCCTGGGCCAGTTCGACCGAGGTTTCCAGCGCGTGGAAGTAGATGGTCTCGGCAATCTTCTTCGACAGCGCGCGGGCTTCGGCGCCATCGAACGGCAGGCGCTTGCGGAAGAACACGTCCTGCAGGCCCATGCAGCCCAGGCCGACCGGGCGCCAGCGCAGGTTGCCGCGGCGCGCCGATTCGATCGGGTAGAAGTTCAGGTCGATCACGCGGTCCAGCTGGCGCACGGCCAGGCGCACGGTGTCGGCCAGCTTGTCGAAATCGAACTCGCCGTTGCCGTCGAAGTGGTTGCCCAGGTTGATCGAACCCAGGTTGCACACCGCGGTTTCTTCAGCCGAGGTGACTTCCAGGATCTCGGTGCACAGGTTGGACAGGTGGATCACGTTGCCGGCGCGCAGGGTCTGGTTGCTGGCGCGGTTGCACTTGTCCTTGAAGGTCATCCAGCCGTTGCCGGTCTCGGCCAGGGTGCGCATCATCCGCGAGTACAGCTTGCGCGCGGAGATGGTGCGGTTGGCCTTGCCCTGCGCTTCGGCCTGCAGGTAGGCGGCCTCGAAGGCTTCGCCGAACAGGTCGGTGAACTCGGGCACCACGCGCGGATCGAACAGCGACCATTCCTGGTCCGACTCGACACGCTTCATGAACAGGTCCGGGATCCAGTTGGCCAGGTTCAGGTTGTGCGCACGACGCGATTCGTCGCCGGTGTTGTCACGCAGCTCGAGGAAGTCTTCGATGTCGGCGTGCCAGGTTTCCAGGTACACACAGGCCGCGCCCTTGCGCTTGCCACCCTGGTTCACCGCTGCCACCGACGAATCCATGGTCTTCAGCCACGGCACGATGCCATTGGAATGGCCGTTGGTCGACTTGATGAGCGAGCCACGCGAACGCACGCGGGTGTAGCTGACGCCGATGCCGCCGGAGAACTTCGACAGCTGGGCGATGTCGCCGTACTTGGAGTAGATCGATTCCAGCGAATCCTGCGGCGAGTCCAGCAGGAAGCACGAGGACAGCTGCTCGTGGGTGGTGCCGGAGTTGAACAGGGTCGGGCTGGACGGCAGGTAGTCCAGGTTGCCCATGCGCTTGTACAGCGCCAGGGTTTCCGGCACATCCTCGCTCAGCGCGCTGGCGATGCGCAGGAAGAACTGCTGCGGGGTCTCGATCACCTTGCGGGTGTGCGGGTGGCGCAGCAGGTAGCGGTCGTACAGGGTACGCAGGCCGAAGTAATCGAAGTTCAGGTCCAGCGAGATGTCGATGGCATCGTTGAGCTTGCGTGCGTTGGTCTGCACGAAGTTCAGCAGGCGGTCGTTGATCAGGCCCACTTCGTGGCCACGACCCACCGACTGCGAGAACGCGTGGATTTCCTGGTTGGACACTTCCTTGGCGATGAAGTTGGCCAGCAGGCGCGCGGCCAGGCGGCCGTATTCGGGTTCTTCGCCGATCAGCAGCGCCGCGGTGCGGATGGACAGTTCGTCCAGCTCCTGGGTGGTGGCGCCGTTGTACAGGCCGGAAATGGTGCGGGTGGCCACACGCATCGGATCGACGGCGTGCAGGCCCTCGGAGGAACGCTGCACCGCGCGGACGATCTTGTTCAGATCCACCAGCTCGGTCGTGCCATTGCGCTTGGTCACACTCATCGCGTTGGACGTCGGCGGCGACGTCAACAGGAATTCGCTTTCCTTCTCGATGGTGGCGCTGGTCTCGGTGGTCACGGCGTGTGTCCTCTTGGCGTGATGGATGGTGGCTCGGAGCATCGGGTGACGCGGCCCGGGACATGACAGCCCAGGGTGGCAGACCGGTGTCGCAGGAATTGAGACCCTGCGCCTGTGGCTGCCGCTGGCAGTGCTGACCGGTGCCGCTGCGGGCATGGAGGGCGTATCACCGGAGGGTCCGGCGATCCATTCCATGGACCCGGCGGCTTGGGGTCCCCACAACCGACAGCCACAAGATAGTGGGGGTAGTTGGGTCCGTCAACGCCAAATGTAGTGAAATTCGGCAATCCCTTGCGCCGCAAGGATCGTGCCATCGGCGCCCGGTTTGGACGCTTTGGACCTGCTGGAACGGGCTGCGCAGTCAAGCCCGAAACACGTCATCGCGGTGGCAATCAGCGCCCCACCAGCGGAACGATGACAGCTTCACATGACAGGACCACGCAGGCGAGGGACAAGTCTGTGGATAGGTGGTGGGCAGACAGTGGGCAGCCGGTGGACGGGGCAGCATCAGGTAGTGCCGGCCGCTGGCCGGCAGCCCATGACCTGCGGAAGCACCAGGCGTCACGCCCGGTGCGGGGTACCCAGGTACTCGGCGCTCTGCATTTCGATCAGGCGCGAGGCCGTACGCTCGAACGCGCCCTGCAGCCGGGTACCGGTGTACAGCTCGACCGGCGAGGTGCTGGCGGTGCAGACCAGGTTGACGTGGCGGTCGTACAGCTCGTCGATCAGGTTGACGAAGCGGCGCGCGGCATCCTCGTTCAGGCGATCGAAGGCCGGAATGCCCCCCAGCAGCACGGTGTTGAACTCGTGCGCGATCTCGATGTAGTCCGACGGCCCGCGCGGGCCTTCACACAGGGCGGCGAAGTCGAACCAGGCAATGCTCTTGCCGCGCGCGCGCACCGGAATCTTGCGGCTCTCGATTTCGATGTTGCCCGCCTTGGCCGGCTGGCCACCGCTCAACTCGCCCCAGCGCGTGGCCAGCCAGGTGTCACTGTCGGCGGCCAGCGGCGCGCGGTACACCGGCGAACGGGTCAGCGCGCGCATGCGGTAGTCCTCGGTGCCTTCGGCGTACAGCTCCACGCAGTAGCGCTGCAGCAAGCCGATGGCCGGCATGAAGCTCTCGCGCTGCAGACCGTTGAGGTACAGGTTTTCCACCGCCGTGTTGGAGGTGGTGACCAGGGTCACGCCCTCGGCGAACATCCGCTCCAGCAGGCGCGCCAGCAGCATGGCATCGCCGATGTCGGTGACGAAGAATTCGTCCAGCACCAGCACGCGCAGGTTGCTGCGCCATTCCTGGGCGATCTTCGCCAGCGGATCGCTCTGGCCCTGGTGCTCGCGCAGGCGCTCATGCACGCTGCGCATGAACCGATGGAAGTGGGTGCGGTACTTCTGCTTGATCGGCAGGCCGTCGTAGAACAGGTCGACCAGGAAGGTCTTGCCGCGGCCGACGCCGCCCCAGAAGTACAGGCCCTTGACCGGCTCGGGTTTCTTCCAGAAGGAGGACAGGCGGTCCAGCCAGCCGTCCTCGGCGCTGTCCACCAGGGCCAGATGGATCCGGTCCAGCTCGGCCAGGGCCGCATGCTGGGCCGGGTCGTTCTGCCAATCGCCGCGTTCCACCCCGGCCGCGTAGCGCTGCGTCGGGGTCAGTTCCGCCTCGCTCATGCCGCCGTGCCCAGCCAATGCTTGACGCCGTGGGTGAGCGCGCCGCGCAGGTCGATCAGCTTGCGGTGGAAGAAGTGGCTGGTTTCGGGCATGCGCACCAGTTCATGCGGGGCATCGAGGGTGTCCAGCCACTGGTACACGGCCTGCGGGTCGACGATTTCATCCTGCTCGCCCTGGATCACCAGCCAGCGGGCCGGCGGCGCGATGCCATCGAAGTCCCAACGGCCCGCCGGCGGCGCGATCGAGATCAGCGCTTCGGGCTGCAGCTCGGCGGCAGCCTTCAGCGAAACGAATGCGCCGAAGCTGAAACCGGCCAGCCACAGGCGGTCGTCCGGGCGCTGCTGGCGGACCCAGGCGGTGACGGCCTTGAGGTCCTCCTGCTCGCCCACGCCATGGTCGAATTCACCGGCAGAGCCGCCGACGCTGCGGAAGTTGAAGCGCACCGTGGCAATGCCCAGCTCGCGCAGGGTGGTGGCGGTCATGGTGACCACCTTGTTGTGCAGGGTGCCGCCTTCGGTGGACAGCGGATGGCAGATGATGGCCACGATCGGCTGCACCGGCACATCGGCCTTGGGCAGGTCGACGAGCACTTCCAGCGGGCCAACCGGGCCCTCCAGTGCAATGCAGGCGGTTTCGCCGGGGGCGACGGGGAACGAGGGCGTGTGCATGGCACCATGATAGCGTCCCCCGCCGCTGCCCTGTGCCCGCCCCATGCTCTACCTGTCCCTGGCCGTGATCTGCAGTGTGCTGGTTTCGGTGTTGTTGAAGCTGGCTGGCCGTCGCCAGCTGGACGTTGCGCAGATGGTGACCTGGAACTACCTGGTGGCCGCGACGATGACGGCGGTGGTGCTGCAGCCGCCACTGGACGCACTGCGCGGACCGCATGCGCCGTGGCTGTCATTGCTGGCGCTGGCGGTGGTGCTGCCCTCGATCTTCCTGGTGCTGGGCCGCGCGGTGGCGGTGGCCGGCATCGTCCGCAGTGATGTGGCGCAGCGGTTGTCGCTGCTGCTGTCGCTGGCGGCGGCGTTCCTGTTCTTTGGCCAGAGCGCCAGTACGTGGAAGCTGGTGGGGCTGGGCCTGGGCCTGCTGGCGATGGTGGCCATCAGCCTGCGTCCGCGCGGCCCTGCAGTGGCCGCTTCCGCCGGCGGCTGGGGCTGGCTGCTGGGTGTGTGGGCCGGGTTCGCGGTGGTCGACGTGCTGCTCAAGCAGGTGGCGCTGTCGGGCACACCGTCGATGGCGGCGGTGCTGGCCAGTTTCAGCGTGGCCTTCGTGCTGATGCTGGCGCTGCAGTTGTGGCGGCATTTCAGTGGGCGCAGCCGCCTGGCCTGGCGCAACCTGGGTGCGGGTGCACTGCTGGGCCTGCTCAACGGCGGCAACATTCTTTTCTATGTGCATGCGCACCAGTCGATGCCGGACAGCCCGGCCACCGTGTTCGCCGGCATGAACATCGGCGTGGTGGTGCTGGGTGCGCTGGTTGGCGTATTCGCCTTCGGCGAGCCTATGAGCCGGTGGAACCGCCTCGGACTGGCGCTGGCGGTAGTCGCGATCACCCTGATCGCGCTGGGTTGATGCGCACAGTTCGCGCCGTTGCCGATAGCCGGTGCAGAAGATTCCGATCCTGCTGCGCATTTCGATTGATACGTTGACGCCGCTCACAGTGCAGTTCCGTCGTGATGGGCATCCCGCTGCCTAGACTCGACCGGACCTGCATCTGGAGAGAATGTGATGAAACACGTGTGCGCTCTCATGCTGCTGGCCGCAACCCTGACCGGTTGCAGCAGCATCGGAGGCTATCCCGATTTCAGCGGCGGGATCGGCTATCCATCACATGAACCGGCCTATCCGCGCTATCCCGCCTATCCGCCCCCCGTACAAACCCATCGCGGCGATTCAAGCTCGGAAGTGGTGAGCTGCAGCAGCCGCGACCAGCGTCGCGCGCATTGCCATGTACAGGTCTCACAGAAGGACAGCGTGCACCTGATCAACCGCGAGTCACATGCCTCCTGCCTGCAGGGACGCGACTGGGGCGTGGACCGCGGCACGATCTGGGTCGACAACGGCTGCCGTGCAACCTTCCGCATCGAGCGCTACTACTGGCGATGAGCAGCAGGCCGGCCGGCCGGTCCGCACAGGGCCGGCCGGGCACCCACTCAGCGATCGAAGCCCAGCAGCAGCGGGTCGTGGTCGGAGCTGCGCCACGGGCCCTGCACGTTGCGGCCCTGGTAGCCGCTGGCGTCCTGCTCGTCGGCGTTGCTGTGCCACTCGGCGGCGCCGGCGAGGCGCTTGGCCATGGTCGGGCTGAGCAGCGCATGATCGAGGCGGCCGGTGTAGCCGTTGTAGACGTAGCTGTAGGGCTGTTCGACCTTGGCCACCTTGAAGGCATCCTGCCAGCCGAGGTCGTGCAGGGTGCGGATCGGATCTTCCATGGCGTAGGCGTTGAAATCGCCCATCAGCACCACGTCCTTCACCTTCAGGCGCGCGGCTTCGGCCTGCACCCAGGTGTTGAGCTGCCTGGCCGATTCCACGCGGGTGGCGTTCCAGCAGCCCTGCCCGTCATTGCGGTCGGCGTCGGCGCCGCTGGCATCGCGGCAGCCCTTGGACTTGAAGTGGTTGGCAACCACCATGAACGGCCCGCCCTTGCCCTGGAAGGCCTGTGCCAGCGGCGCACGGCTGTGTTCGACGAAGGGGCCGTCGAGCTTGGTCAGCGGCGTGCCGAGCGGCTTGAATTCGCTCTTGCGGTAGATGATGCCGACGCGGATCGGATTGCTGCCGGGGCCTTGGCCGGCATCGACGAACGCCCACTGTTTGTCTGCGGCGAGGCCGGCATTGAGCGCATCCACCAGTTCGGCGATGGCCGACTGCGGGCCGTAACCGTCGTTCTCCAGTTCCATCAGCGCGGCGATGTCGGCGCCCAGCGCGTTGACGGTGGCGACCAGCTTGCCGACCTGCGCCTTGTGCTCGTCCAGCGTGCGCGCGCCGCGCAGGGTCGGGAACCCACCGCCCTTGCCGTCACCATTGAAGAAATTCTCCAGGTTGAACGCAGCGATGTGCAGGCGGCCGGGTACGCTCGGCACGGCCGGGCGCTGCAGGTCCGGCAGCTTCAGTACACCGTCCACCTGCAGGCTGGGCCGGCCCTGCGCGTCCACGCGCACGGTGCCTTCCACGTTGCGCAGCTGCATGCCGGTACGCAGCACCGGGTTGCCCGGCAGGTAGGCGACGCTGGCCGGATCACGCATATCGCTGCCATCGTCCAGCAGCAGGCGGCGGCGCTGGTTGTCGGCCATCACCTGTTCGATCCCGGCACTGCCGGGCGCGGCCACTTCGGTCGGCTGCCACAGGCGGCCATCGAAGGCGACGGTGAGCTGGCCGAAGCGTTCCAGGCCATCGGTGCCGGCCAGGGTGAGCGGCGCGGCGATGCGCACGTGCTGCCCATCCAGCGCACGCCAGTCGGCCGGCGCGGCGGCCAGGGTGACAGTGGCTGGGCTGCGTGGCGCAGGCGCCGAGGTCGGCGCAACCTGTGGCTGGGCCTGGGCGAAAGCGGATGCCGGCATCAGCAGGGACAGGGCAAGGGCGAGGGAACGGCGACGCATCGACAGACGACTCCACGGAAGAGGCGCACAGACTAACCCCGAAATGCGAAACCCCGCCTGCGCAGCGGGGTTCCGGCCTTGGTGGGCAAAGCTGGGGTAGTGCCGGCCGCTGGCCGGCAACCTCATGACCTTCATGCGATGCGTGGCTGCCGGCCAGCGGCCGGCACTACCAAAGATCATGAGGCTGCCGGCCAGCGGCCGGCACTACCAAAGATCATGAGGCTGCCGGCCAGCGGCCGGCACTACTTCAGATTGCCCAGCATCCAGTCCACGGTGGCGTGGATCTGCTCCTCGGTGAGCGCCGGGTTGCCGCCCTTGGGCGGCATGATGCCGCCGTCGGGGCCGGTGTAGCCCTCGATGGCGTGCTTGTAGAGGGTGTCCTTGCCCTGCGCCAGGCGCTTGTCCCAGTGCGAGTGGTCCAGCGTCGGCGCCATGCCCACGCCAGTGGTATGGCAGGCGGTGCACAGGTTGTCGAAGATCACCTTGCCGTCCTTGGTACCGCCGTAAGCCACCTGCGAAGCGGCCTTGGCCAACGCTGCGGCCTTGGCCGCGGCCTGCGCGGCGGCGCCGGTGCTGCCGGCGTATACCGCGCCAGTGGGCGAGATGCGCTGTTCAGTGCGTTTGGCGGCGGTGGGCGACACCTCGGGCGGAATCCGGGTGTGGATGAACGCGGCCAGCAGGATCAGACCGAGGGTGATGGCCATCAACAGCGCGATCACCATGGAGAAGCGTTTCAGGAACTCCAGATCGTAATTCCGCACTCTTCGTTACCCCTGGCTGATAGTCGTTGGACCACGGCTGAGCGACTGCGTGATGGGCCGAGTATAGAACGCACGCCACGCACGACAACAGGCATCACGGCTGGTGCGGCGCAGCATGCGGCCGTGGCCGCGTGCGGGTGGCGCCGGACCGCGCCCGGCGATCGCGAAGCGCGGCAGAAGCCGCCCGGCACGCGCAACGGCGGCATCACCCTGCGCCAACAGCCCGCAGGCAGAAACTGCAGATGGCCTCGACCAGTGCGTCCTCGTCGCGGTGCGCTTCGCGGCTGGGTGCGGTCGGGCCCACCATCGCTTCGGTGAAGGCACCCACCAGGCAGGCGGCGGCAGCGTGCGCGTCCTGTGCCGGCAGTTCACCGGCCGCCACGCCCTCTTCCACCAGGCGCAGGAACACGTCACCGAAGGCACGGCGGCCGCGCATGCGCTCGGCTTCCACGTCCGGGTCCACCGGTTCGACGATGAAGGCATGGGCCAGGCCCGGGCCGGCCAGGGCACGGCGCACGAAGGCGGTGATGGCCTGGCGCAGGCGCACGCTGGCCGGCTGCGGCGCACTGGCGATGCGCTCCATGATCGCCACCTCATGGGCCACGGCAGCGTTGAGCACTTCCACGAACAGCTCGGCCTTGGACGGGAAGTGGCGGTAGATCAGGCCGGTGGAGACCCCGGCCTGGGTGGCCACGGCGGTTACCGGCGCGTTGCGCCAGCCGCCGGTGGCGACCAGTTCGCGGGTGGCCAGCAGGATCCGTTCACGGGCCCCGGCCAGGCGTTCTTCCATCAATGCTGAGCGTTTGTAGGCCATGTTCTGAGTCTGGTTTCAATTTTTGAATTTGTATTCACTTCTTACCCGAACCCCGCTACGCTGGGGTCCAATCGCCCGCGCGGGCCGCTGCTGTGAACGGCCGCCCGCTTCCCCTTCCGGGTGCGTCCATTCCCCACCTTCCCTCGTGGAGCCATCGCAATGCACGTGCCATCCCTGAACTTCGACCTCGGCGAAGATATCGACCTGCTGCGCCAGAGCGTGGCCCATTTTGCCGCTGCCGAGATCGCGCCGCTCGCGGCCGAGGCCGATGCAACCAACCAGTTCCCGTTGGCACTATGGCCCAAGTTGGGCGAACAGGGCCTGCTGGGCCTGACCGTGGAAGAAGAATACGGCGGCACCGGCATGGGCTACCTGGCCCACGTGGTGGCGATGGAAGAAATCTCCCGCGCCTCCGGCGGCATCGCCCTGTCCTACGGCGCGCACTCGAACCTGTGCGTGAACCAGCTGCGCAAGAACGGCACCGAAGCGCAGAAGCAGCGCTTCCTGCCGGACCTGTGCAGCGGCGCCAAGGTCGGCGCGCTGGCGATGAGCGAACCGGGTGCGGGTTCGGACGTGGTGTCGATGAAGCTGCGCGCGGACAAGCGCGGCGACCGCTACGTGCTCAACGGCAACAAGATGTGGATCACCAACGGCCCCGACGCCGACGTGCTGGTGGTGTACGCCAAGACCGATGTCGAAGCCGGCGCCAAGGGCATCACCGCGTTCCTGGTCGAGAAGGGCATGAAGGGTTTCTCCACCGCGCAGAAGCTGGACAAGCTGGGCATGCGCTCCTCGCCCACCTGCGAACTGGTGTTCCAGGACTGCGAGATCCCCGAAGAAAACGTGCTGGGCGCGGTCGGCGGCGGCGTGCGCGTGCTGATGTCCGGCCTGGACTACGAGCGCGTGGTGCTGTCCGGCGGCCCGCTGGGCCTGATGGCTGCAGCCATGGACGTGGTGATGCCGTACGTGCACGAACGCCACCAGTTCGGTGAGCCGATCGGCAGCTTCCAGCTGATCCAGGCCAAGATCGCCGACATGTACGTCGGCCTGGGAGCCTGCCGCGCCTATGTGTATGCCGTGGCGCGCGCCTGCGACCAGGGCCGTACCACCCGCCAGGATGCGGCCGGCGCGATCCTGTACGCCGCCGAGAAGGCCACGTGGCTGACCGGCCAGGCGATCCAGATCCTCGGCGGCAACGGCTACATCAATGAATACCCGACCGGCCGCTTGTGGCGCGACGCCAAGCTGTATGAAATCGGCGCCGGCACCTCGGAGATCCGCCGCATGCTGATCGGCCGCGAACTGTTCCAGCGCACCCTGTAAGGCACCCCATGAGCATCCTAGGCAGCCAGCTGCAACCGGGCAGTGAAACGTTTGAAAGCAACCGCGCGGCGATGCAGGCCGTAGTCGACGACCTGCACGCCACCCTCGCCCGCACCGCCCTAGGTGGAAGCGAGGCGGCGCGCGCCAAGCACACCGCACGCGGCAAGCTGCTGGTGCGTGACCGCATCGATGCGCTGCTCGACCCGGGCAGCGCGTTCCTGGAGATCGCACCGCTGGCCGCGCACGGCATGTATGACGATGCAGTGCCCGCCGCCGGCGTGGTCGCAGGCATCGGCCGGGTGAGCGGCGTGGAGTGCGTGATCGTGGCCAACGATGCCACGGTCAAGGGCGGCACCTATTACCCGGTGACAGTGAAGAAACACCTGCGCGCGCAGGAGATCGCCGAGCAGAACCACCTGCCGTGCATCTACCTGGTCGATTCCGGTGGCGCCTTCCTGCCGCTGCAGGACGAGGTGTTCCCGGACCGCGACCATTTCGGCCGCATCTTCTACAACCAGGCCAATCTCTCCGCGCAGGGCATCCCGCAGATCGCCTGCGTGATGGGCAGCTGCACCGCCGGTGGTGCCTACGTGCCGGCGATGAGCGACGAGACGGTGATCGTGCGCGAGCAGGGCACCATCTTCCTCGGCGGCCCGCCGCTGGTGAAGGCGGCCACCGGTGAAGTGGTGACGGCCGAAGAACTGGGCGGTGCCGACGTGCACACGCGCATTTCCGGTGTGGCCGACCACATGGCCGACAACGACCTGCAGGCGTTGGCACGGGTGCGCGCGATCATCGCCCAGCTCAACTGGCGCAAGCCCGAAGCCGCGATGGCGCTGCAGCCGGTGGAAGAACCGCTGCTGCCGGCGCACGAACTGTACGGGGTGATCCCGGCCGATACGCGCAAGCCCTACGACGTGCGCGAAGTGATAGCGCGACTGGTCGACGGCTCGCGCTTTGACGAGTTCAAGCCGCGCTATGGCGCAACGCTGGTCACCGGCTTCGCCCATCTGCACGGCTATCCGATCGGCATCATCGCCAACAACGGCATCCTGTTCTCCGAGTCCGCGCTGAAGGGCGCGCACTTCATCGAGCTGTGCACCCAGCGCAACATCCCGCTGGTGTTCCTGCAGAACATCACCGGCTTCATGGTCGGCCGCAAATACGAACAGGGTGGCATCGCCAAGGACGGGGCCAAGCTGGTGATGGCGGTGGCCTGCGCCAAGGTACCCAAGTTCACCGTGGTGATCGGTGGTTCGTTCGGTGCCGGCAACTACGGCATGTGCGGCCGTGCGTACTCGCCCAATTTCCTGTGGATGTGGCCGAACGCACGCATCGGCGTGATGGGCGGAGAACAGGCCGCCAGCGTGCTGGCCACGGTCAAGCGTGATGGCATCGAAGCCAAGGGCGGGCAGTGGCCGGGCGAGGAAGAGGATGCGTTCAAGGCACCGATCCGCGACCAGTTCGAGCAGCAGGGCCACCCGTACTACGCCAGTGCGCGCCTGTGGGACGACGGCGTGATCGATCCGGTCGATACCCGCCGGGTACTGGCCTTGGCCCTGTCGGCCAGCCTCAACGCCCCCCCGCAGCAGACGCGCTTCGGCGTGTTCCGCATGTGACCTGTGCCATGACCGAGTCTGTTGCCATGTTCAGCAAAGTCCTGATCGCCAACCGCGGCGAGATCGCCTGCCGCGTCATCGCCACCTGCCGCCGCCTCGGCATCGCCACCGTGGCGGTGTATTCCGATGCCGACCGCAATGCGCGCCACGTGCGGCTGGCCGACGAAGCCATCCACATCGGCCCGGCGGCCGCGCGCGAGAGCTACCTGCGCAGCGATGCCATCCTCGACGCCGCACGCCGCAGCGGCGCGCAGGCCATCCATCCCGGCTACGGCTTCCTGTCCGAGAACGCCGACTTCGCCGACGCCTGCGTGGCGGCCGGCATCGCCTTCATCGGTCCGCCGGCCAGTGCGATCCGCGCGATGGGCGACAAGAGTGCAGCCAAGGCACTGATGGCCAAGGCCGGCGTGCCGTTGACGCCGGGCTACCACGGCGACCAGCAGGCGCCGGAGTTCCTGCGCGCCCAGGCCGACGGCATCGGCTATCCGGTGCTGATCAAGGCCAGCGCCGGCGGCGGCGGCAAAGGCATGCGCAAGGTCGAGCGCAGCGAGGACTTCGTCGATGCGCTGGCCAGCTGCCAGCGCGAGGCGGCCTCGGCGTTCGGCAACGACCACGTGCTGGTCGAGAAGTATGTCGAGCGCCCGCGCCATATCGAAATCCAGGTATTCGGCGGTGGCCAGGGCGAGGCGGTGTATCTGTTCGAGCGCGACTGCTCGGTGCAGCGACGCCACCAGAAGGTGCTGGAAGAAGCGCCGGCCCCGGGCATGAGCGCCGACCGCCGCGCCGCGATGGGCAAGGCCGCCGTCGATGCCGCGCGCGCTGTGGGCTACGTCGGTGCCGGCACGGTGGAGTTCATCGCCGGCCCGGACGGCGATTTCTACTTCATGGAAATGAACACCCGGCTGCAGGTCGAACACCCGGTCACCGAGTTCATCACCGGCACCGACCTGGTGGAGTGGCAGCTGCGCGTGGCCGCTGGCCAGCCGCTGCCCAAGCGCCAGGACGAACTGGCCATCCACGGCCACGCTCTCGAAGCACGCCTGTATGCCGAAGATGCCGACCGCGGCTTCCTGCCCTCCACCGGCACCCTGCGCCGCCTGCGCCTGCCGACCCCGTCGGCCAACGTGCGGGTGGACACTGGTGTGGAAGAAGGCGACAGCATCACCCCGTACTACGACCCGATGATCGCCAAGCTGATCGTCTGGGACGTGGACCGCGACGCCGCGCTGCGGCGCATGAGCCAGGCCCTGGCCGACTGCCAGGTGGTGGGCGTGACCACCAATGCCGGTTTCCTGCGGCGCCTGGTGCAGACCGACTCGTTCGCCAACGCCAAGCTGGATACCGCGCTGATCGAGCGCGAGCAGGCCGCACTGGCGGTCACCGGTGACGGTGAGCAGGCGCTGTGGGAACTGGCAGCGATCGCCGCGGTGGCAAGCACACCTGCCGCTGCCGCCGATGCACGCGACCCGCATTCACCGTGGCAGGCACAGGATGGCTGGCGGCTGGGCGTGCCTGCCGCGCGCTTGGTGCCGCTGCAGCAGGCAGAGCGGGCACACACGCTGAAGGTATGGACCACTGCCGATGGCTGGCGCGTGCAGTGCGGTGACGCAGCGCCGAAACAGGTGGTCGGCCATGCCGATGGCCAGACCCTGTCGGTGCAGATGGACGAGCGTCGTTGGCGGCTGCAGCTGCAGCGCGACGGCGATCAGCTGTACCTGTTCGCCAGCGATGGCCAGCACCGCTTCACCCTGCACGACCCGGTGGGCGAATCCGAGCAGGCCAACGCCGATGCCGGCAGCCTGCTGGCACCGATGCCCGGCAGGATCGTCGCAACGCTGGTGGCGGCGGGCACGCAGGTCAAGCGCGGCACGCCGCTGGTGGTGCTGGAAGCGATGAAGATGGAGCACACCCTGCAGGCACCGGCCGATGGCACGGTGAAGGGCTATCGGGCCAAGGCCGGCGACCAGGTGGGCGACGGCGCGGTGCTGGTGGATTTCGAAGCAGCGTGATGGAGGGTCGGCCGGGCGTTGTCGATCAACGCGCGGCCGGCCACACCTGGCCAAGCGGATCAAGTTCGGCCGTCACCCGCTCGGCTGCACGCCAGCCAAAGCCACAGACCGCCAGTACGCCTTCGGCCATCGGCTGCAGGCCCAGTGCCCGCTCGGCCTCGGCCTCGTTGATCGCTGCGGTGACGAATGCGCCCAACCCCTGCGCGGTTGCCGCGCTGTAGATCGCTTGCGATACATGGCCGGCATCCAGGGTGATCGCGCGGTAGGCCTTGGCGTGGCCGCGATACTTCCAGAACATGCGCTCGAAGCGGCACGCCAGGATCAGCTGCACCGGTGCGTTGGCGAACCAATGCTGCCCGGCCAGCAGGCGCTGGCAGAAGCTGTCCAGGTCGCCGGGCTGCACTGGCATGGGGCCCAGTTCGTGTGCGGTGGCATGGTAGTGGTAGAGGCCCGACGGCAATCCCTCCACATTGCGCGCCACCACATACGCTTCCACTGGATGCAGACTGCCGGCAGACGGAATGTTCTTCTTCAGGAAGCGCACACCGGGTTCGGTTTCCACCTGCGCCTGTGCCATCAGCACCTGCTGCATCAGCCGGGCCAGCATCGGCAACGGCACGGCGCGTGCAGCGTCGAAGTTGCGGCAAGTTGCACGTGCCTGCAGCTGCGCCTGCATCGGGTCCTCGTCACAGCGTGGCAAGGACCGTGCGCCGGGCCGGCGGACCGGTGCTTCGGCGGGCGGCGGGCCGAAGCTGCGCACCAGGTCCTGCGCGGTCATCAACTGGCTGCGTTCCATGTCGCCGACACTGTCCACACCGTCCCAGCGCGAGTGCTGGTAGTGCAACGCCGACAGCGGCCACCACTGGCTGTCACGTACCTGCTGTTCGACTGCTGCTGCCTCGGCATGCACCGGATCGTCGCTGACCAGCAGCCCCTGCTCCAGCAGCGCCAGCACGCGTTGACGTGCCTTCGGCTCTGCCGGTAGCGGCTGCCACTGCTCCGCGCTGCACTGGAGCAGCCACAGGCAGCTGACCGCATCAACCGTGCGCGGCGTCGGCAGATGCGCTGCCCGCACCTGCAGGGATCGTTCGAAGCCCACGCCACTGCCGCCGGCAAGCAGCGCATCCAGGTCGAAATGCGCCCGCTCCAGCGGTTCGACGATCATCGTCCTGCAGCGACGGAAGTTCATTCGATGCGCATCCGGGAGCATGGTAGGCCGGCGATCATAGCGTGGTGCCGGATACTCACCATCAATTCCCCCTGCGCGCAGCCGATACTGTTTTTTTCCCCTCCCTGCCGGTAGTGAACCATGTCCCGTTCTCCTCTCTCCCCCGAAGTGGTCCAGACCCTGCTCAAGCAGCTGTCCAGCGACGATGCCTTCCGCAGCGCCTTCGCTGCCGACCCGGCCAAGGCACTGATTGCGCTGGGCGCAGATGCTGACAGCGTGGGTGCGTGCAACACGCCGCTGGACTCGCTGGGCGGCAAGGAAGAGTTTGCCCGGGCGGCGACGCTGTTGAGCGAGCGCTTGGCCGTGACCGGACCGTTCAAGGTGCCCTTCATGTTCGAAAGCGGCCTGAAGGGGCTGCAGGACTGATCCGCCCTCAGGGTATTCCTGCCTGCTGCGCGCTGGCCGCATCGGCCAGCCGGCGCGCATCGGCCACATTCAATGGCAGCAGGACCAGAGCACCGGCGTCTTCGGCGAAGGCCAGGCCGGTGCGCTGGCGCAACCAGCGTTCCCGGCGCTGCACCGCCTGATCGCGGCCGAGGGCGCGATCGATATCCAGCTGCAGCACATGCCACTGGTACAGCGTGCCGTTGGCCAGTGGCTTCAGCAGTGCCGAAGCGGCCTCCGCATTCCCGGCATCCAGCTCGCCGCGCGCGCGAAGCAGCAACCACAGTTCCTGCAGCCGCGGGTCGGTACTGCGTTCAACCAACGCCTGCAGTGCCGGTCGGCGCGAGCGCAGCTCGGCGTCCAGCCCGGCGCGCTGCAGGTGGTAGGCCACCGACAGCGCAATGAAAGCGCGATGACGCGGCGCAGCGCCGACACCCTCATCGACCGCCGCCAGGGTGCGGTCCAGCAACCGTGCGTACTGCAGCCGGGACCCGCTGCCGCCGGCCTGTGCAGTCCACGCCAGCGACTGCAGGGCCAGGATGTCGCACAGCTCCGGCACTTCGCCACACTGCGCTACGGCCTGGGTCATCTCAGCGGCCGCATCATTGGCCCGACCCTGCAGGGCGAGCAGGCCGCTGTACTCCATCCGCGCGCCGAGCCCGCGCGAGGTGATGGCTTCACTGCGCTCGTGCGCCTTCTGTGCCTCGCCATCCAGCAGCAGCGCGACCGCCTCCAGCATGTCGCCGTGCCAGTTCGGCAGCGCGCCTGCTTCCTTGAACGCAGCGACGGCGGCCTTGACCTCGCCACGAGCAAGCTGGGTGCGGCCAACAAAGGACAGCACCAGCGCACGGTGTGTCTGATGGCGTTCCAGCAGCGGCATCATGTCGGCAAGCGCGCCGTCATAGTCGCCATAGGCAAACAGGGCCATGGCGTGATTCATCCAGCCGGCCGGATCATCTGGATACAGCTGGGTCAGCATCCGCCACTTTTCCGCACTGCGCTGCGGGGGAGCGCCGCTGAAGTCTGCCCCCCAGGCGTCCAGATACAGCTGGTCGCGCGCACTCAACCGCGTGCGCCCCGACACCGCCTGGCGGTACAGTTCGCCGGCCGCCGACACGTTGCCCATGGCGTACTGCAGCCGCATCTGCCCGATGTAGGCAAAGGTGAATTGGGGATCCAGGCGGGTCGCCTGCTGGAAGAACAGCAGCGCTTCATCGAAACGCTCCTGCGCCAGTGCATCGCTGCCTTTGGCGTAGGCATGCAATGCATCGAGATTGGCGGTAGCCACCGTGGGCAGGGGTTTCTGCTCGCGGCTGACATCGTGCAGCGCCTCACCCAGGTCGCTGCGCAGCGCCTTCACCACGGTGTCGGTGGAGGCCAGGATCGAATCCAGGCCATTGCCATCGGCGAAATGCGTGTACACCGTCTGCCCAGTGCGTGGGTCCACGACCTCCACGCCCACCCGTACCTTGCCGTTGAGCTCAAGCACGGTGGGCATCAGCACCGCACGCGCGCCATCGCGCAGCGCAACCTCGATCGCCAGTGCGCGGTCCAGCCGTGCATTGGCCGGGCGCTGCATCAGCTGCAGGGTGTCACGCACCTTCAGTTCACTGAGGATGTTGACGAAGCGCGACTGGCCCAGGCTGATGTAGAGCGCCTGTTCCAGGCTGGAATCCAGCTGCGGGTAGGCCGTGCTGTTGCTGACCGCCGCCAGGATCACCCAGTCGCGCTCGGCGAACGCGATCGCCGGCGCCGGCCGCAGCAGCGTCCACATCACCACGGCCAGCACCACCGCCAGTGTCGCCTCGGTGAACAACGCGGCGGGGCGACGCCACAGCGGCAGATCACGCCAGGCCTTGTCCCCCGAACGCGGTCGGCGCAGCGGCGCGCGGCCACGGATGCCTACTTCGAACACCTGCTGGCGTTCGCCGATGCCCTTGAACCGCCAGAGCCCATGGTCCTTCCAACGCAGTTCGTCCGCAGTCCAGGGCAGCTCGCTGCCGGCCCGCCGCGCCATCTGTTCGGCCGCTGAGGACAGCAGCACCTGCCCAGGCCACGCCAGCTGCATCAAACGCGCGGCCATCGGCTTGGCCAGACCCTCGACCTCCACCGGCTTTGCGCCGTGGGCAACGGCCTCGGCACTGTTGTCCCACAACAGCACGTCGCCCACGTGCAGGCCGGCGCGCGCACGCAGCACGATGCCACGCTCGTGGCCCATCGCGTCGACCGCGTTCTGGTAGGAAATGGCGAAACCGATGCCATCGATGGGACGCTCGAAAAGAACGAACAATCCATCGGACCGGTCGATCAGCTGGCCGTTCCAGTGCTGCTGCAGCCCCAGCACCAGGCGGTCATGCTGCTGGAAGAATTCGGCTGCGGCGACATCGCCGATACGCTCCACCAGTTGCAGCGAATCACACAGGTCGGTGAACAGCAGCGCCCGCAGCTGGGCGTTATGCGGGGCCGACGTTCCGTTGTCGCCATTCATCGCCAGGATCTCCGCTCAGTGTCCATCCGGGCCATTGGCCCACCGCAGGCAGTTGCCGCCTGCGCGCTTGGCTTGGTACAGCGCACGATCGGCGCGAGCGTACCACTCGCTCC
The DNA here is from genome assembly GCF_002966815.1 of Stenotrophomonas sp. MYb57. Lineage (NCBI taxonomy): Bacteria > Pseudomonadati > Pseudomonadota > Gammaproteobacteria > Lysobacterales > Lysobacteraceae > Stenotrophomonas > Stenotrophomonas sp. MYb57. Next base: position 235,583 of record NZ_CP023271.1, on the reverse strand, counting down.
AGTCCGCGTCAGGGGCCAGCAGGCTGGCACCGATGCTGGCCAGGCTGACGTGCGGGGTGCCATGGCTGCGCTCGAGCAGGCCGTGCACCGCGCTGAGGATGAATTCAGCCGCGTGCTGCACGATCTCGACATTGGCCCGGCGCAGGATCAGGCAGAACTCGTCGCCGCCCAGGCGGCAGGCCAGGTCATGTTCGCCGGCCATCGAGCGCAGGATGTTGCCCATGCTCTGCAGCACCCGGTCGCCGGCCTGGTGGCCGTGGCGGTCGTTGATCTGCTTGAAGCGGTCACAGTCGATCAGCAGCAGCGCCTGCGGCGGCCCCTCTTCCTGCGTGCGGCATTCCTGCAGGAACAGGGCCAGGCCACGGCGGTTGTGCAGGCCGGTCAGTTCGTCGGTGCGCACCAGCTCACGCGTGTGGGTCAGCTGGTGGGTGGTGATGTACAGGTTGTCCAGCGCGGCTTCCAGGTCATGGTTGCGCCGCCGCAGTTGGCTGATCAGGGCCTGCTCGTTGGTCAGCACACGCAGGATCGTGCGCCGCAGGAAGTAGGCCACCAGCCCCGGGTCGGACTCGACCAGGCGATGGAAATCAGCCGGTCCCAGCTCCAGCACGTGGCAGTCGGCCATCACCCGCGCGCTGGCGCTGCGCGGATGGTCGCCCATCAACAGGCCGAGCTCACCGAAGAACTCATGCCGGCCGAGTGTCTTGAGCACCAGGTCCTCGCCGAAATCCAGCTCGATCAGGCCTTCCAGGATGATGTACATGCACTCGCCGCGATGGCCGCGGTGGAACAGCCACTGGCCCGCCTGCAGCCGGCAGGGCTGGGCAAACCGGGCAAACAGGGCGACCTCTTCGTCGGAAAGCAGCGCATGCACGATCTCGGCCATCGCCACCTTGGCGATACCGGTTGTCGTGTCGATGTTCTCGGCCGCACCCCTGCCGGTCATTCCCTGCACCCGCCGCCAGCGTCCCCTGGTGAGCCGCGGAGCATATCAGTGAATCAAACTGTGCGCCGCTTCTCATTTTTGTGAAGACGCGGTGCCCCGCCCTGCATGGCTCAACCGTGCCCATTCACATGCGTTGGGCGCAGGAAGAAAGAAAGCCATATCAATAGCTTGCGGTGACCGCGACGCCGATTGTCGCAGCAGCCGCAGATACAACAACGCCGGCAGATCCCCCGATCTGCCGGCGTCGTCTGGCCCTTCCCTGGCCACCCTGATCAGTCCGAGCCCTGGTCGCGCCGGCCGCTGACCGCTGGCCGACAGCATCAAGGACTGCGGTAACACAAAGGGTTGCCGGACAGCGGCCGGCACGACGGGATCACGCAGCCCGTTCGCTGCGCTCGCCATGGAACTGCTCTTCCTCGGTCGAACCGGTCAGCGCCGTGGTCGAGGACTGCCCCTGCTGGATCGCCTGGGTCACCGCATCGAAGTAGCCGGTGCCGACCTCGCGCTGGTGCTTGACCGCGGTGAAGCCGCGCTCGGCCGCTTCGAACTCGGCCTCCTGCAGCTCCACGAAGGCGCTCATCTGCCGGCGCGCATAGCCGTGCGCCAGATTGAACATGCCGTAGTTCAGCGCATGGAAACCGGCCAGGGTGATGAACTGGAACTTGTAGCCGTAGCTGCCCAGCTCCTTCTGGAACCTGGCAATGGTGGCGTCGTCCAGGTTCTTCTTCCAGTTGAAGCTGGGCGAGCAGTTGTAGGCCAGCAGCTTGCCGGGGAACTTCGCATGGATCGCCTCGGCGAACTTCCGCGCGAATTCCAGGTCCGGCTTGCCGGTCTCGCACCACACCAGGTCGGCATACGGTGCGTAGGCCAAGCCGCGGCTGATGGCCTGGTCCAGGCCGTTGCGGGTCTTGTAGAAGCCCTCCACGGTGCGCTCGCCGGTGGCGAACGGCTTGTCGTTGCCATCGATGTCGCTGGTCAGCAGATCAGCCGCCTCGGCGTCGGTACGCGCCACCAGCAGGGTCGGCACGCCCAGCACGTCGGCGGCCAGCCGCGCGGCGTTGAGCTTCTCGATCGCCTCGCGGGTCGGCACCAGCACCTTGCCACCCATGTGCCCGCACTTCTTCACCGAGGCCAGCTGGTCTTCGAAGTGCACGCCGGCGGCACCGGCTTCAATCATCGCCTTCATCAGCTCGAAGGCGTTGAGCACGCCGCCGAAACCGGCTTCGGCGTCGGCCACGATCGGCTGCAGGAAGTCGATGTCATCCTTGCCTTCGGCATGGTGCAGCTGGTCAGCACGCAGCAGCGTGTTGTTGATGCGCTTGACCACCGCCGGCACCGAATCGGCCGGGTACAACGACTGGTCCGGGTACATCTGCCCGGCCAGGTTGGCATCGGCCGCCACCTGCCAGCCGGACAGGTAGATCGCCTTCAGCCCGGCCTTCACCTGCTGCATGGCCTGGTTGCCGGTCAGCGCGCCGAGCGCGTTGACGAAGTCGCGCTCATGCAGTGACTTCCACAGCTTTTCCGCGCCCAGCCGGGCCAGCGAATGCTCGATATGGACGGTGCCACGCAGGCGCACCACGTCGGCGGCGCTGTAGTTGCGCTGGATGCCTTCCCAGCGCGGATTGGTGTCCCAGTCGTGCTGGATCTGTTCGGCAGTGGGCAGCGTGCTCATGTCTATCTCCAGTTCGGTTCGTGCGGATGCAGCGGGGAAGGAAGCGGCGGGAAAACCGGCATGCGGCGGTCAGTCGATGCGCGCGTACGCCGGCAGGGTCAGGAAGTCGGTCAGTTCGTTGCTGCGGCTCAACTCGGCCAGCAGGGTGATGGCTTCTTCGATGCGGCCGCCGCCTGGCAGCGCCGAGGTGTCGCCGAGGCGCGCCGGCAGCTGCGCCAGGGTGGTATCGAGCAGCGCCAGATCGATGGCAGTGCCGTCGTCCAGCTGCTGGCCCGGGGTATGCAGCCACTGCCACAGCTGGCTGCGGCTGATCTCGGCAGTGGCCGCGTCCTCCATCAGGTGGTGGATCGGCACGCAGCCGTTGCCATCCAGCCATGCGGCCAGGTAGCGCACGCAGACTTCGACATTGCCTTCGAAGCCAGCGCGGGTGATCGTGCCCGGCGGCCGCGCGATCAGTTCATCGCGACCCACGCGCACATCCTGGCGCAGCACGTGGTGCTGGTTGGGCGTGGGCATGTGCTCGTCGAAGATCGCCATCGCCACCGGAATCAGCGCCGGATGGGCGACCCACGTGCCATCGTGGCCAGCGCTCACTTCGCGCAGCTTGTCGGCACGCACCCGCGCCATCGCCTGCTCGTTGGCGGCGGCATCGTTGTTGATCGGAATCTGCGCGGCCATGCCGCCCATCGCATGTGCGCCGCGGCGATGGCAGGTCTGGATCAGCAGTTCCGAATACGCCTTCAGGAACGGCTGGGTCATCGTCACCTGGCCACGCTCGGGCAGCACGCGGTCAGCGTGGCGGCGGAAGGTCTTCAGGTACGAGAAGATGTAATCCCAGCGCCCGCAGTTGAGGCCGACGATGCGATCGCGCAGGGCGTGCAGGATCTCATCCATCTCGAACACTGCCGGCAGCGTTTCGATCAGCACGGTCACCTTGATCTGCCCGTGCGGCAGGCCGAGCATGCCTTCGATGTGCGACAGCGCGGTCTCCCAAAGCGCCGCCTCTTCCATGCTCTGCAGCTTCGGCAGGTAGAAGTACGGACCACGGTCCCTGGACTGCAGCGCGCGCGCATTGTGGAAGGCAAACACCGCCGCATCGAACAGGCCGCCGGCGAGGAACTGGCCATCCACGCGCACATGCTTTTCGTCCAGGTGCCAGCCGCGCGGACGCACGATCAGCACCGCCTGCTCCTCATAAGGGCGCAGTGCGTAATGCTTGCCATTGGGTGCGGTGTACTGCAGGTCGCCGCGCACCGCAGCGGCCAGCGACTGCTGACCGGCCAGCAGGTTGCGCCAGGTCGGCGAGGTCGAATCCTCGAAGTCGGCCATGAACACCTTGGCGCCGGAGTTCAGCGCGTTGATGACCATCTTCGGGTCGGTCGGGCCGGTGATCTCGACGCGACGGTCCTGCAGCGCGGCCGGCAGCGGCGCCACGGTCCAGTCACCGCTGCGGATCGCGGTGGTGTCCTGGCGGAAGTCCGGCAGGCCGCCCTGATCGAAGAACGCCTGGCGCTCGCGACGGGCCTGCAGCCGCGCCTGCCGGCCGGGTTCCACTGCCCGGTGCAGGGACACCAGCAGGGCCAGCAACGGCGCCGGCAGCACGGTGGCCTGGCCCGCCACCTGGGTCGCCAGGGCGATGCCCGGCGTGGCCTTGGCGGCGGTGGAGGGAACAGCGGAAGCGACGGCGGACATGGCAGAACTCCAGCGTGGGGGAACGACTCCACCGTGCGGTCGCAGCCCTGTATTTGGCAAAACAGTTTTTGCAATGCTTTACATAACTTGTGCTAATACTTGTGACGCCATGACCACACGTAGCCCGCCAAGTCCTCGTTTTTCCTACAAATCCGATCGGCTGAAGCCGCTGCGCGCGTTCTGCCAGACGGTGCGGCTGGGCTCAGTCTCACGGGCAGCTGAGGCACTTTTCGTCAGCCAACCGGCCATCAGCCTGCAGTTGCAGGCGTTGGAGCGTGAGCTGGGGGTCCCTCTGTTCGAGCGCAGCGGCCGGCGCTTGGTGCCCAGTCGCGAGGGCCAGCTGCTGTATGAAATGGCGCAGCCGCTGGTGGAGAGCCTGGACGGTCTGGAAGCGCGCTTCCGCGACAAGGTGCGCGGGCTGGACGCGGGCGAACTGAACATCGCTGCCAACAGCTCGACCATCCTGTACCTGCTGCCGAAGATCGTCGAACGCTTCCGCCAGCATTACCCCGACGTACGCCTGACCCTGCACAACGCCATCAGCGCCGACGGCACCGACCTGCTGCGCGAGGATGCCGCCGACCTGGCGATCGGCTCGATGACCGATGTACCGGCTGACCTCAGCTATGCGCCGGCCTACCGTTTCGAACAGGTGCTGATCGCCCCGCATGACCATCCGCTGGCCAGCGGTGGCGAGCTGGAACTGGCCGACATCGCCCGTTACCCGCTGGTGCTGCCGCCGAAACGGCAGATCACCTACCGGCTGGTGGACCAGGTGTTCCAGCGTCACCGCATCGCCTACACCGTTGCGCTGGAAGTGGGCGGCTGGGAGGTGATCAAGCAGTACGTGGCGATGGGCATGGGTATTTCCATCGTGCCGGCGCTGTGCCTGAACGATGCTGACCGCGAACGGTTGGCCGCACGGTCGATGAAGCGCTGGTTCCCGGAGCGCAGTTACGGGGTGATCGTGCGGCGTGGCAAGGCGCTGTCGGCGCAGGCGCGGGCGTTCATCGAGCTGATCCAGCCAGAGTTGTTCAGCCCGCGCGATTACGATCAGAGCGGGCATTCGGAGCGGTGAGGGGTTGTCGGCAGGGCTGCGCCCTGCACCTGCCGAAGCAACGGCAACGGCAGAGGCAACGGCAACGTCAAAGGCAACAGCAACGTCAAAGGCAACAGCGGGATTCCGTCGGATGGCGGGGCGGTGTGGGTGGGCAGGACACGCCGTAAACCCGTCCTTGGGGGCTCGATGGCGCCATCCATGGCGCCAACGGTCCTGCCCACCCACACCGCCCCACCTCTGACAGATTTCCGCGATCTGTCGGAACGGCATGGCCTGCTCTTGGTGGGTGTCGACCTTGGTCGACACGGTTGGTCCACGCCATGCGTGGATGACGATTCCCGGCGTCGGGCTGGATAGACTGCATCCATGTCCATCGAACTTCGCCACCTGCGCTACTTCCTTGCCGTTGCCGATACCCTGCACTTCGGCCAGGCGGCCGAGCGGTTGGGGATGTCGCAGCCGCCGCTCAGCCAGCAGATCCGGCAGCTGGAGGAACTGATCGGTGCGCGCCTGTTCGTGCGCAGCCATCGGCGTGTGCAGCTGACCGCTGCAGGGGAACTGCTGCAGGAACGTGCGCGCAGCATCGTGCAGCAGGTGGAATCGGCGGTGGATGAAGTGCAGCGCGCGCAGCGTGGCGAGCAGGGTGAGCTGCGTATCGGCCTGACCCGGGCCACGCCGCTGTCACCGCAGATTCCGCGTTCGATCCTGCAGTACCGCCAGCAGTATCCGCAGGTGCGGCTGCAGCTGAGCGAGATGAACACCCTGCAGCAGATCGATGCGCTGCTCGATGGCAGCCTGGATGTGGGCATCATCCGCAAGCGCACGCTGCCGGCCGAGCTGGTGGCGCACAGCCTGTTCGTCGACCCGCTGGCGTTGATCGTGCATGCCGACCACCCTGCCCTGCGTCGACTGTCGAAAGGCGGGACGCTGGCGTTGCGTGATCTGGCGCAGGAACCGTTCGTGGCATTCCGCCGCAGCGCCGGGGCGGGCATCCATGACCACATGATCGCGCTGTGCGCGGCAGCGGGTTTCACCCCGCGCATCGTGCAGGAAGCCGGTGAGGCTTCAACGCTGATCAGCCTGGCCGCTGCGGGACTGGGTGCCGCGATCCTGCCTTCGTCGTGCGACCACATCCGGGTGGAAGGTGCGCGCTTCGTGCCGCTGGCCGATGCCGGCGCGCATTCGGAAGTGCAGTTGGCGTGGCGCCGCGAGGGGGTGACGCCGTTGATCCGCAATTTCGCCGGGCTGCTGCGCGACGCGTTTGCGGAAGCGTGAGGTGCATCGCGCCCGGTAGTGGCCAACCTTGGTTCGCCCAGGGCCACAACGCCGACCAAGGTCGGCATCTACCAGGGCAGGATCAGGCGGTCACCGGCTGCGGCGCGCGCTGCTGCAGCGCCCACACGATGCCACCGCCGATCAGGGTCAGCAGCGCGGCGAACGCGCACACGCCCAGCCAGTCCCACGCGGCATAGGCCAGACCACCCACGCCGCCCAGCACGCTCGAGCCCAGGTAATAGGCAAACAGGTACAGCGCCGACGCTTCCGCACGCATCGAACCAGCACGACTGCCGACCCAGCTGCTGGCCACCGAATGGCCACCGAAGAAACCGAAGGTCACCAGCGCGATGCCCACTGCCATCGCCGGCAGCCACGGCATCGCCAGCAGCACGATGCCGGCGGCGATCAGGCCGAAGGAGATCGCCAGGATGCGACCGCGCCCATGGCGCGTGGCCTGCTGGCCCATCCACGCCGAACTGAAGGTGCCGACCAGATACACGCTGAAGATCAACCCGACCACGGTCTGGCTGAGGTGGTACGGCGGCGCCAACAGGTGGTAACCGAGGTAGTTGTAGAGGGTGACGAACACACCCATCAGCACGAACGAGGTGGCGAACAGCCACGGCAGGCCGGGATCGGCGAACAGCGTGCGCCAGCGCGCGGGCAGCTGGCGCAGGCCACTGCGACTGGCCTGGAAGTGACGCGACGGCGGCAGCTGCAGCCACAGCAGCACGGTGCTGGCCATGGCGATGATCGAGACCACGCCGATGCCCCAGCGCCAGCCCCAGTGGTCGGCGATGATGCCGGCCAGCAGGCGCCCGCTCATGCCACCGATGGCGTTGCCGCCGATGTACAGGCCCATCGCCAGGCCCAGCGCGCGGCTGTCCATCTCTTCCACCAGGTAGGTCATCGCCACCGCCGGCACGCCGCTCAACGCCAGCCCCAGCAAGGTGCGCAGCACCAGCAGGGTGGCCCAGTCGTCGACCAGTGCGGTGCACAGCGACAGCGTGGCCGAGGCCAGCAACGCAACGATCATCAGCGGGCGCCGGCCGACCGCATCGGACAGCAGGCCCGCCATCAGCATGGCCACGGCCAGGGTGCCGGTGGTCAGCGACAGCGACATCGCGCTGCCGGCAGCAGACACACCGAAGTGGCGACTGAACTCGGGCAGCAGTGGCTGCACCGTGTACAGCAGGCCAAAGGTCGAAAAGCCAGCCAGGAACAGCGCCAGCGCGGTGCGGCGGAAGGCCGGCGTTCCCTGCTGGATGCGGGTGTCGACGGGAGCGTGGTCAGTACGGGGACGGTCGGCGAGGGCCGCCGGGGTATCGCCAGTCATGGGAGCGGTGGGCCGTGGGGGCGGCCGGATTGGAGGGGACGGGTCCCAGACTAGGCCCGTCCATCCAGTCGATCCATAACCTGATAGGTCATGATTGATACTTCTGGCATATCGATAAGCTTACAGCCGCTGCCACTCGAAGCCGTCGCCACGGCGGTAGTACACCGCCACCGCGCGGCCATAGATCTTGTCCGCATCGACGAAGCCGAAGAAGCGACCGTCGAAGCTGTTGCCACGATGGTCGCCCAGCACCAGCACCTTGCCGGCGGGCACCTGCAGATCCGCGATGTCCGGGCCACCGCCGCTGTCCAGATCGAGGCTGGCGCGGCGCTCTCCGAAAGCTTCAGTGTCGGCCAGGTCGGCGATCTGCAGCGGCTGGCCGTTGATGCTCAGGTGGCCATCGCGCAGCTGCACGTGGTCGCCGGCCACGGCGGCGACGCGCTTGATCAGGCGGGTGCCATCGGCCGGCGAATCGAACACCGCCACCTCACCACGCTGCGGCGTGCCGGCAGCCAGCAGCTCCTGGCTGGTGAACGGCAGGCGCAGGCCGTAGGCGCGCATGTCCACCACCACCCGGTCACCCGGTTGCAGCGTCGGCTGCATCGAACCGCTGGGCACGACGTAGTGGTTGGCGAGGGTGTCGCGGGCGGCAGCGAGCAGGCCCAGCATCACCAGCAGCGGCAGTGCCTCCTTCTTCAGCCAGGTGAGCGCGCGCTCTGGGAACGGCGGACGGGCTACAGCATCCATGTCAGGCTCCGGGTGGTGGGTGGGCGTCAGACCGCAAGGGCAGGCGTGAGGTTCCCGCGCATCATGCCGGTCTCCATGCCCGTGCCGATCAACGGTCGGCAGCCACCGGGTGCATTCCGGCCGGACGTTATGAAGGTTTTACGCCCGGGCCGGGAACTGGGCATCGCACCTTTACGGCCCCCACGCGCATCGTGTGCCTACCGCGCCGCAGGGCGCTTTGCGCAAGGTGTTGTATGACCCTCCTGGTGATCCGGCATGCGTCGCCGTCGGTGCCGCGTCCGCTGCTGCCGGCCGAGTTGTCCGGCCATCCGGTGCTGTGCACCGACTGCGCCAGCCTGGCCGATGTGCGCCAGTGTCTGTGCCAGCCGCAGGCGCGCACCGCGGACTGGGTGCTGCTTGATGTCGGCGTCGCCGACGAGGCGCAATGGTGTGCCGAGGGCGGTGCGCTGCAGGCAGCGCTGGACGGTCTGCCGGCGGAGTACATCGAACTGCAGTCGCCGCACCAGCCCGGTCTGGAGGCGCGCCTGCGCCTGCAGCACGGCCCGGCCGCCGTGGTGGTCGACCAGCGCAGCCAGCAGGCGGGTTATCCGCTGTCATTGGCCATCGTCAGCCGTCGCCTGGCACGGGAGGGCTGAGCCATGTCGATCTTCATCATCCGTGGCCCGGAAGCGGCGGGCGCGTTGATCCGCACCGCCGCGCCGCTGCCGGCGCCGGTACTGAAATCACTGGTGCACCGTGCGATCGATGCGGGCACCAGCGTGGCGATCCGCGCCTGCGGTTCGGAGCAGGAACTGCTGGACGCGCTGCGCGTGGCCGACCACAGCCGTGGCGAGGTGACGCTGCTGGATCCGGGCGCATGTGCCGACAGCCTGCGCCTGCAGCGGCTGCTGCCCTACCTGCACAACGCGTACGTGGAAGTGCATGACGATGGCGCCGTGGCCGAGCCGTGCCTGCCGGCCGGTGTTGGCCAGCGCCTGGGCATCGCCGCCGGGTACGGCGCGCAGAGCTATGTACTGGCGCTGGATATCGCGCTGGATCACCTGGGGTTGGCCGAGCAGGCGAACCGGGTGCATGTAGGGACGTGATGGCCTGCTCTTGGTGGGTGTCGACCTTGGTCGACACATGGATCCACGCCATGCGTGGATGAGCGACACAACGAAAAACGGCGGGGTTGCCCCCGCCGTTTTGTTTTTCGTACTTCAGGCCGCGCTTACTTCAGGCCGCGGAACTTCAGCAGCGGCTCCACCGACGGGTCCTTGCCGCGGAAATCGCGGTACAGGGTCGACAGCTCCACGCTGTTGCCGCGCGAGAGGATCTTGTCGCGGAATTCCTGGCCGTTGGCGGCGGTCAGGCCACCGTGTTCGGTGAACCACTGGTAGGCGTCATGGTCCAGCACTTCCGCCCAGAAGTAGGCGTAGTAGCCGGCCGAGTAACCGCCACCCCAGATGTGGTCGAAGTAGGTGGTGCGGTAACGCGGCGGCACCTGCGGCAGGTCGACCTTGAACTTCTTCAGCGCGCTCGCTTCGAAGGCGCCGACGTCCTGCAGCGGGGCATCGGCCTTCTGCGTGTGCCAGGCCAGGTCGAGCAGTGCCGCCGACAGGTACTCGGTGGTCGCATAACCCTGGTTGAAGCTGCGCGCCTTGAGGATCTTGTCGACCAGTTCCTGCGGCATCGCTTCGCCGGTCTTGTAGTGCTTGGCGTAGTTGGCGAACACCTTCGGGTCCAGCGCCCAGTGCTCGTTGAACTGCGACGGGAACTCGACGAAATCGCGCGAGGTGGCGGTACCGGCGATCGACGGGTACTTCACGTTCGAGAACATGCCATGCAGTGCATGGCCGAACTCATGGAACATCGTGGTGACGTCGTCGAAGCTGATCAGCGCAGGCTGGCCGGCGGCCGGTTTGGTGAAGTTGCAGACGTTGTAGACCACCGGCTTGGCACCGGTGAGGCCGTCCTGTTCGACGAACACGTCCATCCAGGCGCCACCGGACTTGCTGTCACGCTTGAAGTAGTCGGTGTAGAACAGGGCCAGCGAGGTGCCGTCCTTGTCGAACACTTCGTACACCTTCATGTCCGGGTTGTAGGTCGGAATGTCGGTGCGCGGCTTGAAGGTGATGCCGTACAGCTGGGTGGCGGCGTAGAAGACGCCGTTCTGCAGCACGTTGTCCAGCTCGAAGTACGGCTTGATCTGCGACTCGTCCAGATCGTACTTGGCCTTGCGCACCTGCTCGGCGTAGAAATCCCAATCCGAGGCGGCCACCTGGAAACCACCCTTCTGGGCGTCGATCACCTTCTGGATCTCACCGGCTTCGGCACGCGCCTTGGCGGTGGCGGCAGGCACGGTGTCGGTCAGCAGCTTCAGTGCGGCCGCCGGGGTCTTGGCCATCTGGTCGCCCAGCTGGTAGTCGGCGAAGGTGTCGAAGCCGAGCAGCTTGGCCTTCTGCGCACGCAGCTGGGCCAGGCGCTGCACGGTCTGCCGGGTGTCGTTGGCATCGCCACGCTCGGCACGGGTTTCCGAAGCCTTCAGCACGGCGGCGCGCTGGTCGCGGTCGGTCAGCGAACCGAGCACCGGCTGCTGGGTGGTGTTCTGCAGCGGCAGCAGGAACTTGCCATCCAGCTTGCGGTCCTTGGCGGCGGCGGCGGCATTGTTGACCGCGCCCTCGTCCAGGCCGGCCAGCTTGGCCTTGTCGTCCACCACGACCGCAGCAGCGGCGGTTGCAGCCACCAGACGGGTGTGGAACTGGGTGGACAGCGTGGTTTCTTCCACGTTGAGCTTGCGCAGGCTCGCCTTGTCGGCGTCGGACAGCTGCGCGCCGGCGCGCACCAGGCCGTCGTAGTAGTGCTCGACCAGGCGCTTCTGCACCGGATCCAGGCCCAGCGTCTCGCGCTGGTCGTACAGCGACTTCACGCGCGCGAACAGCTTCGGATCGAGGTTGATCTCGTCCTGGTGCGCGGCCAGCTTCGGCGCCACTTCTTCCTGGATCTTCTGGCGGGCATCGTTGGTGTCGGCCTGGACCAGGCCGAAGAAGATGCGCGACACGCGGGTCAGGGTCTCGCCGCTGCGCTCCATCGCCACGATGGTGTTGTCGAAGGTGGCCGGCTCGGCGCTGTCGGCGATCTTGCGCACGTCGGCCAGATGCTGGCGCATGCCTTCTTCGAAGGCCGGCAGGTAATCGCTGTCCTTGATCTTGTCGAACGGCGGTGCTTGGAACGGCAGGCTGCTGGCGGTCAGCAGCGGATTGGTGGAGGCTTCGGCCGGCTGCTGGGCCGGTGCATTCTGGGCTTCGGACACGGGGGTGGACTCCTTGCCGGAACAGGCCGCCAGCGCCAGGCTGATGGCGGCGGCCAGGACTACGGTACGCGACATGTAAAACGCTCCTTGGGCAGACGGTACGGGATGGCAGCCGTCCACCCTACTCCTGTCACGGGCGCCCGGCATGTGCCGGACGTGGCGTCTACGCTGCCGGCGGCGGCTGGCTCAGACCGTGCCGCGGGTCTTGCCGATCCAGGGCCGGTAGAACTCGCGGATGGTCGCCATGTCTGCGGCATCATCGCCGGTCGGCGTGAACAGCGGGCCGATGCCGATGGTCTTTTCCGGGTAGTGGAAATACGCGGCCAGGATCGGCACGTCGGCCATCCGCGCAATCTTCAGGAAGCCGGCCTTCCAGTCCTTCACGGCCTTGCGGGTGCCCTCGGGGGTGATGGCGAACCACATCTTCTCGTTGTTGCGCAGCAGGTCCACGGCCTGGCCGACAGTGCCCTGCGGCGAGCTGCGATCCAGCGGGATCACGCCCAGCTTGTGCAGCAGCGGGCCCAGTGGCCACCAGAACAGCGAGGCCTTGCCCAGCACTTTCACTTTCATGCCCAGTGCGATCTTGGCGGCCATGCCCCACAGCCCGTCCCAGTTGGACGAATGCGGAGCGATGATGAAGACCAGCCTGGGAACGTTCGGCAGCGTACCGGTCACTTTCCAGCCGCCCATGCGCAGCGTGCAGCGCGCCAGCCAGCGCAGGAAACGGTTGGGCTTGACCTGCGGCATGTTCGGCGGAATGGCCGGCAGCAACGGCGTCGGGTTGTTCAAGCAATCACTCCCAGTCACGTGATGAGCGCCCGCGCTTGATCTGCGCGCGCCCGCGTTTGGCGTCCAGACGACGCAGTTTCGACCCGAAGGTCGGCTTGGTGGCCTTGCGTGGTTTGGGCACGCTCAGCCCGGCCTGGATGAAGGCCGCCAGCCGCTCGCGCGCATCCTCGCGATTGCGATCCTGGGTGCGGAAACGTTGCGCGTCGATGACCAGCACGCCTTCGCCGGTCATGCGCCGGTCGCGCCGCGCCAACAGGCGCTCGCGCAGCGGCTCGGGCAACGAGGGCGAGCCGGCCACGTCGAAACGCAGTTCCACCGCGGTGGAGACCTTGTTGACGTTCTGGCCGCCGGCACCACTGGCACGCACGAAACGCTCGACGATCTCGCCGTCGGGGATTTCAAGCTGCGCGCTGATGATGACCGGTCCACTGCCCATCCGCGCATTGTAGCGGCAGCCGCGTTGCCGTGGCTGCCATCACGCCCCGTATGCCGCCGATCAGGCACCGAACACGCCGCCTTCGCCTTTGCCGGGGGTATGCTTGCCATCCCGTGTACTGCAGGACGCTCCGCATGATCCGCTTCGTTCCCTCCCTGTTGCGCCGCGCGACCCTGCTGCTGGTGCTGGCCGCAGCAAGCGCGCCGGTGCTGGCCGCAGCCCCCACCGATGGCGACATCAACCGCCTGCTGTCGGCCTCGCGTGCGCAGAGCATGATCGACACCATGCTGCCGCAGATCGAAGCGATGCAGCAGCAGCAGTTCCAGCAGGTCGCCGCACAGCGCAAGCTCAACGCCCAACAGCAGGAACAGCTGCAGCGCATCCAGGCCCGTACCAGCCAGACCCTGCGCCAGGCACTGTCGTGGCAGCAGCTGCGGCCGATGTACGTGGACCTGTACAAGAAGACCTTCAGCAAGGAAGACGTGCTGGCCATGGCCGAGTTCTACGAGAGCCCGGCCGGCCAGAGCCTGCTCGACAAGACCCCGGCGCTGATGCAGAACGTGATGGTGGCGATCCAGACGCGCATGCAGCCGCTGTTCGCCGATCTGCAGAAGGATCTGGAAGCGATCGTCAACGAGCCGGAAAAGAAGTGAGGTAGTGCCGGCCGCTGGCCGGCAACCTCTGGACTTCTGGAATCGCGCAGTTGCCGGCCAGCGGCCGGCACCACCCTCAGGCGTCGACGACCTGCCAACCGAACAGGTCCAGCGCCTTCTGGAATTCACCGTCGACCGGCGCGCGCACATCCACCGTGCCACCATCCGGATGCGGAAAGCGCAGGCGCTCGGCGTGCAGCAGCATGCGGTGCACACCCTGCATGCGGAAGTTGCGGTTGTGCCGGCCATCACCATGGCTGGTATCGCCGATCAGGTGATGTGACAGGTGCTTCAGATGCCGGCGGATCTGCCGGAAGCGCCCGGTCAGCGGCTGGCAGCGCAGCAGTGCATAGCGCGAGCTGGTGAACTCGCCCACCGGTACCGACAGTTCGCCGGTAGCCAGGCGCTGGAAGTCGGTGACCGCCGGCTTCTTCACCGGCTTGCCGGGACCGCCATCCAGATCGTGGTCGACCTGCCAGGCCTCCTCGGCCGGCCAGCCGCGGCAGATGGCCAGGTAATCCTTGCTCACCTCGCCGCCCATCAACGACTTGCCCAGCGCACTGGCCGTATCACGGTCGAAGGCCAGCAACAGGCAGCCGCTGGTGGCGCGATCCAGGCGATGGACCAGGAAGATCGGCCGGCCCAGCTGCTCGCGCAGGCGATCGGCGAGGAAATCATCTTCGCCACGGGCCAGCTTGCTGTCATGGACCATCAGCCCGGCCGGCTTGTTGACCACGGCCAGTCGTTCATCCAGGTGCAGCAGCTGCAGGGGCGCGGTTTCAGTCTCGACCGCGGCGAGGGTGTCAGGTTCGGTACTCACCGCGCGATTATCCGGATGACGCGCTGAACAGGGTAGTGCCGGCCGCTGGCCGGCAACGTCGAGGTCGCCCGATGACTGCGGTTGCCGGCCAGCGGCCGGCACTACCGCACCAGGCCAGCGACCCGCGCTACCGGGGTGACGCCCGGTCAGGTGTTGCGCAGCGCCAGCAGTTCGCCATTGCCCACCGGCACCAAGCTGGTGGTAAACGCCGCATCGGCGGCCAGCAGGGCGCGCAGCGGCGCCATCTCACCGGCATGCGAGGTGGCGTTGTCGACCACCAGCAGGCCGCCGGGGCACAGTACCCGACGCAGCTGCGGCCACCAACCTGCGTACTGCCCGCGATCCGAATCCAGGAACAGCAGGTCGATGCAGCCCTGCTCGGCCTGCGCCAGCCACTGACCGGCATCACCGTGGACCAGGTTGATGCGCTCGCCCAATCCACTGCGGGCGAAATTCGCGCGGGCCATCGCCACCTTGTCGGCAGCGAACTCCAGCGTGGTCACCTGGCCATCGATCGCGGCCGCCGCTTCGGCCAGCCACAGCGTGGAATAACCGTTGGACGTACCGATCTCCAGCACGCGGCGGGCGTTGCCGAAACGCACCAGCACCGACAGCAGTTCACCGGTGTCGGCGGTGATGTTGAGCATGCGCCGACCGCGCTCGGTTTCGCACGCATCGTTGTCGCTGCCGAACTGCGCGAGCTCCTGTTTGAGCGCGCTCAGCGAATCCATCATCGCCACCACGCACGCACCAGTGCGAACGCTCCAACCGCACCGGACACCCAGCTCCACGCCGGCACGTCGCCCCAGTACCAGCCCGGTGGCTGCAGCACGTACATCAATGCGGCGATCGCCAGCAGGCCGACGCCGGTGATCGCACCGACCGCATGCTTCTGCAGGCGCTGCACACTGGCATCCAGCGCAACCAGATCGCGCGAGCGCATCGCCAGTTCATGGCGACCTTCCACCTGCTGGGTCAGCCAGGCGTGCACCAGGCGCGGCATGTCCGGCGCATGGGTCATGATTTCCGGCAGGCGCTTGCCGATCTCGCGCACCACGCGACGCGGGCTGTAGCGCTCGCGCAGGATCTTCGCCAGCACCGGTTTGGCCACGGCCCAGATATCGATCTGCGGGTCCAGCTGGCGGCCGACGCCCTCGATGTTGAGCAGGGTCTTCTGCAGCAGGATCAACTGCGGCTGCAGGGTCAGCTGGTAGCGCTGGGCCACGCGGAACAGCTTCATCAGCACTTCGGCCAGCGAGATCTGCGACAGCGGGCGGGTGAAGTACGGCTCGCACACCGAACGCACTGCCGCTTCCAGATCATCGATGCGCACGTTGTCGGGCATCCAGCGCGCCTGCACGTGCAGTTCGGCGATGCGGCGGTAGTCGCGGTTGAAGATGGCCATGAAATTCTCGGCCAGGTAGTACTGATCTTCCTGCGAGAGCTGGCCCATGATGCCGAAGTCCAGCGCGATGAAGCGCGGGTTGTCGCGGCGTGCCGGATCGATGTCGACCCAGATGTTGCCGGCGTGCGCGTCGGCATGGAAGAAGTTGTCGCGGAACACCTGGGTGTAGAACACCCGCACGCCTTTGGCGGCCAGCGCCTTGCGGTCGATGCCGGCCTTGTCCAGCGCGGCGATGTCATCGGAGGGGATGCCCCACACGCGCTCCAGGGTCAGCGCGCGCTCGGCGGTATGGCTCCAGATCACTTCCGGTACGTACAGGTCGTCGGAGTTCTCCCAGAAGCGGCGCAGCACGCTGGCATTGGCGCCTTCGCGCTGCAGGTCCAGCTCGGCGGCCAGGGTGTTCTCCACCTCGGCCACCACTTCGCGCGGGCGGATCTTGTCGGCGCGCGGATGGGTGCGCTCGACCAGCGTCGCCAGCGAGTTGAGCAGGGCGATGTCAGCGTCGATCTGTTTTTCGATGCCCGGGCGCAGCACCTTGACCACCACCTGGCGGCCGTCGGCCAGGGTGGCCGCGTGCACCTGCGCGATCGACGCCGAGGCCAGTGGCTCGGTATCGAAACTGGCGAAGGCTTCGCTGACCGGCAGGCCCAGCGCTTCCTCGACGATGCGGCGTGCGGTCTCGCCGTCGAAGGGCTTGACCCGATCCTGCAGCAGGGTCAGCTCATTGGCCACGTCCGGCGGCACCAGGTCGCGGCGGGTGGACAGGATCTGACCGAACTTCACGAAGATCGGCCCCAGGTCCTGCAGCGCCAGGCGCAGGCGTGCACCCCGCGACTGTACCGCGATGGCGGCCGATGCGCGCGGAACGAACGGCTTGGCCAGGCGCAGCCAGCGCTCGGCCGGGGTGCCCTGCAGCAGGTCGTCGAGGCGGTAACGCAGGATCACCCGGCCGATGCGGCTGGCCCGCAGCAGCGCCTTCATGCGGCACCCCGCAGGCGCTGCACGCGTGCGCCGAGGCGCTCGACATCGTCGCGCAGCACGTCCACGTCATCGTGGAAGGCATCCAGCTCGGCACGTGGCACCACGTCGCGCGATTCCTCGGTGATGAATTCAGCGGCGCTGTGGGCAAGGTCGATCGCCCCCTGGCGGGCATGCTGCAGGGCGCTGCGCAGGGTGTTGGCCACCTGCACGCCCAGCACGTCACCGAACACGCTGACGAACGGCTGCTGCCAGTCCGGATCGAAGCCCTTGGCCAGCTGCTGCAGGCGGCGCGCCAGCTCGGCATCGCCGGCCACGCGCACGCGCCCCTTGCCGTTGTCAGCGCCCTGGCGGGCACGCGCCAGCAGCGGCAGCTGTGCCAGCACGCCGGCCAGGCTGCTGCGCACGGCCAGGTCGGCTTCCTGCGCATCCACCGGGCCGACACGCAACTGGTCACCGTCGACGCTGATGCGCATTGCCAGCGGCGGCGCGTCCAGGGTCAGGTCGATATGGCGACCGTCGAGGCTGGCCAGTGCGTGGCGGGTATCCGGATCCAGCGCCAGCGCGCGGTTCAGGGCGATCTGCAGGGCACGGCCAGCGACCGGCTTGAGGGACTTGAGCAGGGAAAGAGCCATGTGCGCATTCTACCTGCGTGGGTGGGGGGCTTGGGCCGGGCTGCCGCCCGGCACCCGCAGAAGCAACGGCAACATCAAAAGCCGAAGCAACAGCAACAGCGGGCATTCCGTGGGGAGGCGGGGTGGGTCCGGTTGCGGGGGCCGCTGCAAGTACGTCCCTGTAAGCTCGGTCGCCGCATCCATGCGGCTCACGCCCCCGCAACCGGACCCACCCCGCCTTCGACAGGTTCCTGCCGCTGTTGGTGGGTGTCGACCTTGGTCGACACGGTAGATCCACGCCATGCGTGGATGGATTTCTGGTTCATCTGTGCCTCACGCGGAAGGCCGATGAAGGTTCATGCTATGGAACCACGCAACGCACAGGACATCGCATTTCCATGGCACGGACACGGGTTGGCATCATCTTCGGTGGCAGGTCTTCCGAACACGAAGTTTCGCTGCAGTCGGCGAAGAACATTCTCGACGCGCTCGACCGCGAGCGCTTCGAACCGGTGCTGATCGGCATCGACAAGCAGGGCCAGTGGCACCTGAGCCAGCCGGACACCTTCCTGCTCAATGCCGAGGATCCGGCGCGCATCGCCCTGCATCCTTCCGGTACCGCGCTGGCGGTTCTGCCCGGCACCGAGCAGGCCCAGCTGCAACCGACCGATGCGGGCAGCGCGCTGGGGCAGATCGATGTGGTGCTGCCGATCGTGCACGGTCCGCTGGGCGAGGACGGTGCGCTGCAGGGCCTGCTGCGCATGGCCAACCTGCCCTTCGTCGGCTCGCCGGTACTGGGTTCGGCGGTAGCCATGGACAAGGATGTAACCAAGCGCCTGCTGCGCGATGCCGGCCTGCAGGTGGCGCCGTGGGTCTGCATCCGCCGCCATGAAGCCGAGACGGTCGATGTCGATGCCCTGATCGCGGCACTCGGCCTGCCACTGTTCGTGAAGCCGGCCAACCAGGGCTCATCGGTGGGCGTGAGCAAGGTCAAGGACGCCGACGGTTTCGCCGAGGCATTGCAGACTGCGCTGCGCTACGACCACAAGGTTCTGGTGGAATCGGCCGTGGTCGGCCGCGAGATCGAATGCGCGGTGCTCGGCAACGAGCGGCCGCAGGCCAGCATCTGTGGCGAGGTGGTGCTGCACGACGAGTTCTACGCCTACGACACCAAGTACATCAACGAAGATGGCGCCGAAGTGGTGGTGCCGGCCGCGATCGACGCGGCGACGCAGGCGCGTATCCAGGACATCGCGCTTCAGGCGTACCAGGTACTGGAATGCGCCGGCATGGCGCGCGTGGATGTGTTCCTGACCGCGGATGGTCGGATCGTCATCAACGAGGTCAACACGCTGCCCGGCTTCACCCGCATCAGCATGTATCCGAAGCTGTGGGGCGCCAGTGGCGTGGGCTACACGGCGTTGATCACGCGCCTGATCGAACTGGCGATGGAACGGCACGACGCCGATCGCCGATTGCACAGCGCGGTGCGCTGACCGCGCTTCGGCAGTGCCGGCCGCCGTTCGGCAACCCCGGGTAATCGAGGTTGCCGGCCAGCGGCCGGCACTACTGCTCAAGCGGTCATGTGCGCTTGCGGAACATCGAGATCACCGCCAGCACCAGGAACACCACGAACAGGATCCAGGCGATGTTGCTGGCGGCACCGGCGATGCCGGAGAAACCGAGCACGGCGGCGATGATGGCAATGACAAAGAAGATGACGGCGTAATGCAGCATGGTGCTCCTCGCAGGTGGTCGGCCGTGGGTGGCGTTGTGTCCATCCTGCGCATCTGCCGGTGTGCAACCGGTGATGGCGATCTCTGCGCGTAATGAAGGCTTCAGCGCGGTGATGCCGCCGTCATGATGCGGCCTTCAGTCGTCGCAGCCCTTCTTCGATGCTGACCTGCGGCACGTAGCCGAAATCACGGCGCGCTGGCTCCATGCTGTACCAGTGCGGCGTGCACAGCTGCTCGGCCAGGAAGCGCGTCAGCGGCGGCTCGCCACGCAGGCGCAGCAGCGGCCACAGCCGCTCGCAGATCGCGCCGATCCGATACGCCGTCTTGAAGCTGATCGCCTTGTCCACGGTTGGAGCGCCCACCGCCTGCAGCAGCTTGTTGACCAGCTCGCGCATCGGCAGCGGCTCGCCATTGGAAATGAAGTACGCCTTGCCGGCGCAGGCCGCGCCCGGTGCCAGCGCCTCGAAGGCGAGAAAATGCGCGAGCGCGGCGTTGTCGATGTAAGTGGTATCGACCTTGTTGTTGCCATCACCCACCAGGCGCAAACGGCCAGCACGTGCACGATCGGCCAGGCGTGGCACCAGCTGCTGGTCGCCCGGGCCCCAGATCAACCGCGGACGCAACGCCACAGTAGCCAGGGTCGCGTCATTGGCCGCCAGCACGCGCTGTTCGGCAATCGCCTTGGTCGCCGCGTACGGCGCCTGGAAATCCTCGCCATACGGCACTTCGTCCGCACCCAGTCCTTCCACCGGGTGCGTGGCGCGGTGGGTCACGCTGGGCGTGGAGGTGTAGACCAGCCTGCCGATGCCATGCGCACGGCAGGCGGCGATGACGTTGTCGGTGCCGACCACGTTGGCCTGGTGGTAGCTGTCATAGCTGCCCCACGCACCCGCCTTGGCACCGTTGTGGAACACCGCATCGACGCCGGCCACCGCATGCAGCACCGCCTGCGGATCGGCCAGGTCACCGCGGATCTGGCCCACGCCCAGCGCCTGCAGTTCCGGGTAGTGGCTGCGGTTGAATGCCAGCACCTGGTGGCCACGTTCGACCAGGCCACGGCACAGCGCCTGGCCAAGGAAACCACCACCACCGGTGACCAGGATCTTCATGCGCGCTTCTCCAGTTCGGCGCGTGCCCAGACGGCGAGCTTCTCGCGGCCGATCTTGGCGTTGTGACGGATATCGACGGGGAACGCCGGATGCATCAGCACGTGTTCCAGCTTCATCTCGGGCAGACGCGCAGCGGCCGTGGCATGCAGCGCCTCGCGCAGAGCAGGGCTGTCGGACTGGCCACGCTGCAGCTCCACGCACAGCACCGGCACCTGCGCACCGGCCGCGCCGACACCCACCAGCGCAGTGCGTGCCACGCCGGGTACGGTGTTGAACACCGGCTCGACCTGTTCGGTGTACAGCGGTCCGTGGGCGGTTTCCACGCGATGGGTCTTGCGGCCACAGAACCACAGCCGTCCCTGCGCATCGAAGTAGCCGACATCGCCCATGCGATGCACGATGCGGACGCTGCCATCGGCCAGGGTTTCGCTGATCTTCGCCGCCGCCGTCGCCTGCGGACGGTTGAAATAACTGTCGGTGGCGGTCGGCCCGGCCACGGTGATCTCACCGATCTCGCCCACGGCCAGTACGCGCGCCTGCGACCAGTCCGGCAGCGGCGCATCGTCGATGGCGATGATGCGCACCTCGTTCGGTGCGACCACGCTGCCGACGCAGGTGCCGGCACCGCCCTCGGTGGCCGCGCGCGTACGCTCCAGCTCGCGCCCCTCGACCACCGCCACCGGCAGGCACTCGGTGGCGCCATACGGTGTCCAGAACTGGGCATCGGCCGGCAGCAGGTTGCGGATGGTGGCAACCACGTCCGGCGGCAC
The DNA here is from genome assembly GCF_002966815.1 of Stenotrophomonas sp. MYb57. NCBI lineage: Bacteria > Pseudomonadati > Pseudomonadota > Gammaproteobacteria > Lysobacterales > Lysobacteraceae > Stenotrophomonas > Stenotrophomonas sp. MYb57. Next base: position 214,250 of record NZ_CP023271.1, on the reverse strand, counting down.
CGGCGCACCGGCCGAGGTCACCCGGGTCACCGTCGGCAACGGCCGCCCGTGCCGCGCCAGCACCCGCATCAGCGCGGGCGAGCCGAACAGCTGGGTCACGCCGAAACGCTGGATGGCGTCATGCAGGCGCGCCGGGTCGGCCTGGGCCGGCCGGGTCGGGTCCATGTCCGGAATCACCGAGGTCAGGCCCAGTGCCGGATCGAACAGCGCAAACGGCGGGAAGGTCGGCAGGTCCACCCCGCCCGCCTCCATGCCGAAGGCGCTGCCCAGCAGCTCGATCTGGCCGACGAAGTGGCGGTGGCGGTAGACCACGCCCTTGGGCACGCCGGTGGAGCCGCTGGTGAACAGGATCGCCGCCGTGTCCTCGCCATCGGTGTCGGCCAGCATCGGGCCGCTGTTGGCGCCGGCACGCTCCAGCGCGGCCAGCGTGGTACCGCCCCAGCCCAGGCGGCGGCCGACCGTGACCAGACGGGTCGCCGAAGGCGCCCAGCGCAGCGCCAGCCGCGCCACGTGGGCCAGCGGGATGCCGATGAAGGCCTGCGGCTGTGCCTCGTCCAGGCACTGCTTCAGCGCGCGCTTGTCGATGCCCGGATCGACCAGCACCGGCACCGCGCCCAGCTTGAACAGGGCGAACATCAACAGGAAGAACTCCGGCGACGGCCGCACCATCACCACCGTGCGAACCCCGCGGCCGATGCCGTAACCGGCCAGGCCGGCCGCCATCGCATCGCTGCGGGCGTCCAGCTGGCGGTAATCCAGGGTCACGTCGTAGGCCGCCATGCCGTTGCCGGCGCCGCGGCGCCCGGGGCAGCGGATGGCGATCTGGTCGGGGCGTTCACGCGCCAGCTCGGGCAGCCGCGCGGCGATGTTGCAGGATCGGTTCATCCGTTCATTGTCGCCGCTTACGGAATTTCTTGCGCGGCGGCCGCCAGCGTGGAAAATCCGCATCCTCGTCCCTTTCCCGATGCCGCCCGAGGCGGCTTGCCCATGCAACATCCCTGCATGACCTGCGGCGCCTGCTGCACCCAGTACCGCGTGGCCTTCCACTGGATGGAATCGGACGAGGTCACCCCCGGCGGCGTGCCGCACCAGCTCACCGAGGTGCTCGACCCGCACCGCCTGTGCATGCGCGGCACCCATTCCAAGCCGGTGCGCTGCGTGGCGCTGGACGCGCAGATCGGCGTCTATTCCCGCTGCACGATCCACCCCAACCGCCCCAGCGTGTGCCGCGAGGTGGATGCATCGTGGGAGTACGGCAAGGCCAGCCCGCAGTGCGACAAGGCCCGCATCGCCTATGGGCTGGATCCTCTGACCCTGGCCGACTGGCGCTGGCGCGACGGTGCGGACAACGACGACGACCACCCGGACGACAACGGCAACAGCCCCTCGCCACAGGCGCCGATTGCCGCGTGACGGGCGTGCCGACCAACGGTCGGCACCCACCCATCCCTTCCCCAGGCGTGCCGACCAACGGTCGGCACCCACCCGTTCACTCTCCCGGTGGGTGCCGACCGTTGGTCGGCACACTCTTCAGATCGGGTTCGCGTCCAGGAACGCCCGGATCTCCGGCACCAGCACTTCATGCTTGTCTTCCAGCACGTAGTGGCCGGCATCCTCGAAGGCATGCACCTGCGCCTTCGGCAACGCCGCCTGGAAGCCCTTCAGGAAGTGGTGGTCGAACACGAAATCACGCAGGCCCCAGCCGAGGAAGGCCGGACGATCGGCGAACGACGGCAGCGCCTTGCCGGCGCGCTCCAGCAGTGACCACGCCTTGTCGGCCGGCGACAGCGGAATGTCCTGCATGAAGCGGATGGTGCTGATTCGGTTGGCGTAGCTGTTGTACGGCGACACGTAGGCGCGGCGCACATCGGCCGGCATCTTCCGCTCCACGCCCAGCCACGAGGCACCGGAGGAGAACGCATTGAAGGTGCGGATGATCCACTCGCCGATCTTCCAGTGCCGGCCCAGCGCGATCTGCCACGGCATCTTCTTGGCCGCCGGCATCGGGAACGCGGCGGTGTTGAGCACCACCAGGCGCTTGACCTGGTCGTGGTGCGACAGCGCCCAGCCGAAACCGATCATGCCGCCCCAGTCGTGCACGGCCAGCGTCACCGGGCCGGTGATGCCCAGATGCTTCAGCAGCGCATCCAGATCATCCACCCGCGACTGCAGCGTGTACTCGTAGCGGCTGTCGTCAGGCTTGTCCGACAGGCCCATGCCGATATGGTCCGGCACGATGCAGCGGTACCTGTCCGACAGGCCGGCCACCAGCGTGCGCCAGTAATAGCTCCACGACGGGTTGCCGTGCACCATCACCACCACTTCGCCATCGCGCGGGCCTTCGTCGAGATAGTTCATCGACAGGCCGGGGCGGACCTCGAAACGCTGCGGGTGGGCGGGGTAACCGGGAAGCTGGGACATCGGATCGCACCTGTAGAAAGGGCCGGTAGAACCGGCCCTTGGACACTTGGAAAACTCATCGCTGTCCGTCGCGAGCGATTGGCTGGCAGGTGCGGACGGCGCGCAGCAGGTCAGCGGTGACTTTTTTACCAGACCACTTCAGCCATCGAGCAGTTCAGGCCCGAGCCGATGCCCAGAAGCGCGATGCGGTCGCCCTTCTTCAGCTTGCCCAGCTGCTTGAGCTTGCTCAGCACGATCGGCACCGAGGCCGGACCGATGTTGCCGTGCTCGCCGAAGATGGTCATGACCTTCTTCGGGTCGATGCCGAAATTCTTGATGAACGCCGCGGTGTGCGGCTGGCTGACCTGGTGGATGACGAACTGGTCCAGCTCTTCCACGGCCCAGCCCAGTGCGATCTTGGCGGCGGTGAAGGTCTTCTGGGCCAGCTTGATGCCCTCGATCAGCAGCATGCGGGTGTCGGTGACCATGCGGTCCAGGTTGCCCAGGCACAGCTGGTTCCACTCGGTGGCCGAGCGGGTCACGCCACCCTTGTAGCGCGGCGCGTCGGGCACCAGCTCCGAACGGGCCATCACCATCGCGGCTGCACCGGAACCGGTGGTCAGCGCCGCCAGCTCGTTGCGGAAGTCGTCGGCGGTGACGTCCGGCGCGGTCATCCGCTCCAGGGTCTTTTCGTACACCAGGTTGGCGGTCTCGCCATCGACCACCAGCGCATAGTCGATCTCACCGCGCTCAAGCATGCGCGCAGCGATGTCCATGCCGTTGATGAAGGCCAGGCAGGCATTGGCGACGTCGAAGGTCATGCACTCGTCGCTGACACCGAGGTTGCCGGACACGATGGAAGCGGTGGACGGCTCCAGGTAGTCACGGCTGACCGAGGTGTTGATCAACAGGCCCACCTGCGTCGCATCGATGCCTGCGTCTTCCAGCGCCTTGCGGCCAGCCATGGTGGCCGCATCGGACGCCAGGACACCGTTGTCCCACAGGCGGCGCGCGTGGATGCCGGCGATGTCGCCGAGGACGTCGGTACGGATACCAAGGCGATCCAGCGTCGGCTGCAGGCGTTCGTTGATTTCCTTGGTCGTCAGCGTGTGCGGCGCATCAACGTGAGCCAGGCCGGCAATCGAGACATTCTTGAAGAGCATCGAGGTTAGCGCCAAGGCTCAGGCAAAGGGGGCGCTATTCTATAACCCCCCGGGCCTTCACCGCATCTTTACGAATTCAGCCTTGGCCGTATGGTGAAGGATTCAGCGCGGCGGGCACTGGAAGGCGGCAAAGCGCTGGCTGCCATCGGCAGGGGCCGCAGCGGCCTGCACGGCGTTGGCGCCGGTGGTCGGGGCCTCGTTGCGGGCCAGGGTTTCCAGCTCTTCCTGCACGCGCAGCGGGTTGCGGTTGTAGAAGCCGACCTTGCTCTTCACGGTCACCACTACTTCGCCCTTGGAGATGCAGCCGGCCGGTACCGAGCCTGCCGGCAGCACGCGGGTCGCCTTGCCGGCCGGTTCGATCGGCACCCAGGTGCAGGCGGTGACGGTGAGCAACAGGGACGACAGCAGCAGAACGCGCATGGGCAGGATCCTGGAAGGGAATGTCAGGAGTGTGCCTGAACCGTCTGAATCAGGGATAGCCGAAGAAGGCTGCGGTAGCGCCGGGCCATGCCCGGCGGTTCTTCGAAGGCGTCCAGATGCCGCGCTGCGGGCTCGCCGGGCACGGCCCGGCGCTACCCGCAGGTGCCTGCCCGCCGGAGCGGGCAGGCACATCCCTTACTTCTTGACCGGGTTGCCTTCGGCATCGATCACGGTCACTTCGCCCAGGTTCAAGGCGCGCACGGCCGCTTCGGTCTGCTTGAGGTCACCCACCACCACCCAGGTCAGCGCCTGCGGCTTGATCTCCGCTGCCGCCTGCTGCACCTGTGCCGGGGTCATCGCTTCGATCTCGGCCTTGCGGCGCAGCACGTAGTCGTCCGGACGCTTGAACTGCACGATCGTGCCGATGGTCGCGGCCACCGCGCTGGCGGTCTCGTAGGCGCCAGGCAGGCTCAGGGTCTGGATGTTGCGGATGCGCGCCACTTCCGCGTCGGTCGCCGGCTTGCTGCCGTTGGCGAACTCGGCGATCTCCTTGCGCATTTCCGCCATGGCCGGGCCGGTCTTGTCGATCTGCACCGGTGCCATCGCCATCCACGGGCGCTGGCCCACGGTGTTGCTGGCGCTGGTGCGGGCACCGTAGGACCAGTGCTTGTCCTCGCGCAGGTTCATGTTCAGGCGCGAAGTGAAGTCACCACCGATCACGCCGTTGGCGATGTCGAAGCGGGTCGAGCTGGCGTCGCTGGACGGCGGCACGACCTGGCCGGCGAACAGGTTGGCCTGCACCGCGCCCGGCTGGTCGATCAGGAACACGCGCGGGCTCTTCGGCAGCGCCACGGCGGTGGTGGCCTTGATCGTCGGCGCATCACCGGTGGCCTTCCAGTCGCCCAGCTGCTTGTCCAGCAGCGGCACGATCTCGGCCAGGGTGGTATCGCCCACCACGATCAGGGTGCCGTCCTGCGGGCGCAGCCAGTCGCGGTGGAAGTCGACCAGGTCCTCGCGGCCCAGGCTGCTGATCGCCGCTTCGTCACCGCTGCCGGTGAACGGGATCGCGTACGGGTGGCCCTTGCCGTACAGCAGCGGCGGCAGCACGCGCATCGCTACCGCACCCGGGTTGACCTTCTCCTGCTGGATGCCGGCGATCCAGGTCGCCTTGACCCGGTCGATCTCGCTCTGCTCGAAGCGCGGCTCGCGCAGCAGGCTGGCATACAGCGCCAGCGACGGCACCAGGTTCTCCTTCAGCGCGGACAGTTCCACATCCACCGAATCCAGGCCTGCGGACGCATCGAGATCCGCACCCAGCGCATCGGCTGCATCGGCGAAGGCCAGCGAGCCGAGCTTGCCGGCGCCTTCGGTCATCAGGCTCATGGTGAAGTTGGCGGTGCCCGGCTTGCGGCCCTGGTCAGCGGTGAAGCCGCCCGGGAACTGGTAGCTGAACTGCACCACCGGAATCTCGTGGCGCTCGGCCAGCACCACCTGGGTGCCGTTCTTCAGCGTGGCGCGCTGCAGGGCCGGGAACTTCAGCTGCGGGAACTCGCGGGTCTGCGGCACGCCCGCCTTGCGGTCCACCTGCTCGGGCAGGGTGCTGTACCTGCTGTCGACCGCCGGCACGTTGAACGGCTTCGGCGCCTGCGAGGGGTCTTCCTTCAGCGCCACGCGTTCACCCGGCTCGACCACCAGGGTGTGGCTGCCCTTGTCCAGCCACTGCGCGCCCAGGCGCTTGAGGTCGGCAGCGGTGGCCTTGTCGATGTTGGCCAGCGAGGTGCGGAAGCAGCCCGGGTCGCCGGTGTAGACCGTGCACTCGGCCAGCGCATCGGCCTTGCCACCGAAGCCGCCGATGCGCTCGATGCCGCGGATGAACGCCGCGCGCGAGCCGGTCTTGGCGCGTGCCAGTTCTTCGGCGGTCGGGCCATCCTTGAGCAGGCGCTCGATTTCCTCATCGATGATCTTTTCGACCTTGGCCGGATCCTGGCCCTGCTTCACCGTCGCCATCACCATGAAGTTGGAACCGAGCTGCGAGGCATAGGCGCCGGCGCTGATGTTGTCCACCAGCTTGTCCTGGTGCTGCAGGCGCTGGCTCAGGCGCGAGGACTTGGCGCCGCCGAGCACATAGGCCAGCAGCTGCAGCTGGTCGACGTCGGTGGTGCCTACCTGCGCCACGTTCCAGGCGCGGTAGATGCGTGCCTGCGGCACCTTGTCGGTCATCACCTCGCGGGTGTCGGCCGGCCGCTTGGCCACATCCACCTTCGGCTGCGCCATGGTCGGGCCGGCCGGGATGCTGCCGAAGTACTTGGCGGCCTTTTCCTTGGCGGTGGCCAGGTCGATGTCACCGGCCAGCACCAGTACCGCGTTGTTCGGGCCGTACCAGGTGCGGAACCAGGTCTTGACGTCGTCCAGCGAGGCGGCGTTGAGATCGTTCATCGAGCCGATCACGCTGTGGTGGTACGGGTGGCCCACCGGATACAGCGCGCGGTTGAGCTGTTCCCACACCTGGCCATAGGGCTGGTTCTCGCCCTGGCGCTTCTCGTTCTGCACCACGCCACGCTGTTCGTCGAGCGCAGCCTGGTCGATCGCGCCAACCAGATGGCCCATGCGGTCCGATTCCATCCACAGCGCCATGTCCAGCGCGGTGGTCGGCACGTTCTCGAAATAGTTGGTGCGGTCGGTATTGGTGGTGCCGTTCTGGCCGGTCGCACCCACCTGCTTGAAGGGTTCGAAGTACTCGCCGTCGTGGTTCTCGCTGCTCTGGAACATCAGGTGTTCAAACAGATGCGCGAAGCCGGTGCGACCGGCGGGCTCGTCCTTGCTGCCGACGTGGTACCAGATGTTGACCGCGACGATTGGTGCCTTGCGATCGGTATGCACCACCACGCGCAGGCCGTTGGGCAGGGTGAACTGCTCGAACGGGATATCGACCTTGCTGGTCGCGGCCGGCTTGGCCGCCAGCGCGTAGGTCGGCGCGAGCGTGCCGAGAGCAGTACTGAGAGCAACAGCGAGCAGCGCGGCGCGCGGGCGCAGGGTGAGCGACATATCCGGGTCCTTGGTCACGAAGGTGAATCCCGATCCTAGCGCGGGCGTGCGGCCACCGGTATCGGCCACCAGTCACTGGGGGTGATCGGCCCCCTCGGCCTTTGTGATTGGCCGTTCCCGGGTCACGAACGGCGGTGATTCACGTCCGGACAGTGTCCGCAGCCCCCCGAATGGACAGGTGTCCGCCCTGCGGACACTTTCGGTGAGTCATAAAACCCTTATGAATCAACGACTAAAAGTTGGCACGGGGATTGCTTTGTACTTCCTGCGCCAGGAAGGGCTTCAGACGAAAGCTGACTGAAGACTGAACAAAAGCAGGAAATCGAAAATTCCGCTTGCATCCCCAGAACTGGTGTTCTACCTTACTACCACACCACTGATCACCAACACTAAACAGGCCCCGTCATGAACGCCAAGACCATTGCCATCGCCATCGCCCTGATCGCCGGCACCGCGGTTGTTTCGTCGGTGCAGGCCTCCGAATCCATCAAGACCCTGTCCACCGTGCAGGTCCGCCCGGCCGCCGACCAGCTGGTCCAGCAGGCCTGGGAACAGGCCAGCGGCATCCCGACCCTGGCCACTGTCGAAGTGCGCCCCAGCGTCGACCAGCTGGCCGAGCGCGACGGCTTCATCGCCAGCCCGGTCGCCGCCGCGCTGCCGATCACCACCCTGGCCTCGGTTGAAGTGCGCCCGAGCCTGGAGCAGCGGGTCGCCCTGGCTGCCGAGCAGGAAGCCCAGCGCTACGCCGCCACCCTGGCAGCGGCCGCCACCAGCGTCGCCAACCAGGTGATCGTCAACCTGCCGGCCCTGCAGGTGCGTCCGAGCGCCGCCCAGCTGCAGGCCTTCGCTGCCGAAACCGCCCAGGTCCTGCTGCGCCCGTAAGCGACGTCCGCCCTGCCCCGCGCGGGGCGTGCGTCGTAAAGGCGGCCGCCGTCGCAGGTACACTGCGCCGATGAATGCCGCGCCCCAGTTCCACGTGATCCTGTTCCAACCGGAAATCCCGCCCAACACGGGCAATGTGATCCGGCTCTGCGCCAACACCGGCGCGCAGCTGCACCTGGTCGAGCCGCTCGGCTTCGCACTGGAAGACAAGCAGCTCAAGCGCGCCGGCCTGGACTACCACGAGTACTCGCGCCTGCAGGTGCATCCGGACCTGGACACTGCGCTGGCGCGGATCGCACCGAAGCGGTTGTTCGCCCTGAGTACGCGTGCCAGCGTCCGCTATGACAGCGTGGCGTTCGACGACGGTGATGCCTTCCTGTTCGGCCCGGAAAGTCGTGGCCTGCCGCAGGACGTGCTTGATGCCCTGCCCGATGGTCGCCGGCTGCGCCTGCCGATGCGGCCGGACAACCGTAGCCTCAACCTGTCCAACACCGTTGCGGTGGTGATGTACGAGGCGTGGCGCCAGCATGGGTTTGCCGGCGGGGCGTAGTTCGCGTTTGTCACTTTCTTTGCTCGCGCACCGCGCTGCAGGAGCAGCGCGGAACGGCGTAGCCGGCCCGTAGGGTGGCGCACATGGATGTGCGCCATCAAGAAAGTAACCAAAGAAACGCGCCGCCATCCGCGAGCCGGTGCTGCGCACCGGTACCCTGCGCCCCTCGGCTCGCTTCAAGGCGGCCCCAACAGCCGCTCAGTAGATCCACGCCATGCGTGGATGGCTGTTCCCCGCCCCGCTCAGAACGCGTTGATCCCGGTCAGCTCACGTCCGATCACCAGCTGGTGCACGGTCTCGGTGCCTTCATAGGTGATCACCGATTCCAGGTTCAGCGCATGGCGGATCGCCACGTGCTCGGTGGTGATGCCGGCGCCGCCCAGCAGGTCGCGGCATTCGCGGGCGATGTCGATCGCCATGCGGCAGTTGTTCCACTTGGCCAGGCTGACCTGCTGCGGTTGCACCTGCCCGGCTTCCTTCAGTCGGCCGAGCTGCAACGCCAGCAGCTGCGCCATGGTGATGCGCCGGGCCATGTCGGCCAGCTTGATCTGCGCGCTCTGCGTGGCCGCCAACGGACGGCCGAACAGCACGCGCTCCTTGGCATACCCCAGCGCTTCATCCAGGCAGGCGATGGCCGAGCCGATCGGGCCCCAGCTGATGCCGAAACGCGCCTGGGTCAAGCAGCCCAGCGGCCCCTTCAGCCCCTTCACGTTCGGCAGTCGGTGGCTGTCGGGTACGCGCACGTCGTCGAAGAACAGCGCGCCGGTCAGCGACGCGCGCAGGCTCATCTTGTGCTTGATCTCCTGCGTGGTGAAGCCGGGCATGCCCTTCTCCAGCACGAAGCCCTGGATGCCGTCTTCGGTCTGTGCCCAGACGATGGCCAGGTCGGCCACCGGCCCGCTGGTGATCCACATCTTGCTGCCGTTGATGCGCCAGTCGCTGCCATCGCGCACCGCGCGGGTCTTCATGCTGGCCGGGTCGGAACCACCATGTGCCTCGGTCAGGCCGAAACAGCCGATCAATTCGCCGCGCGCCATCGCCGGCAACCATTGCCGGCGCTGTTCTTCGCTGCCGTAAGCAAAGATCGGGTACATGCACAGCGAGCTCTGCACCGACACGAAGCTGCGCAGGCCCGAATCACCCCGCTCCAGCTCCTGACAGATCAGCCCGTAACTGACCGCGCCAAGGTCGCCGCCGCCGTACTCGGCCGGCAGCGTGGCGCCGAGCAGCCCAAGCGCGGCGATCTCCGGCACCAGTTCCGACGGGAACCGTGCCTGGTCGAAGGCATCACCGATGATCGGCAGCACGCGCTCGTTGGTGAAGCGGGCCACGCTCTCCTGTACCGCGCGCTCTTCCTCGCTGAGCAGGGAACGGACATCGAACAGGTCGTACGGATCCAAAGCCATGGCACTCACACGCAGTCGGGACTGCCGCCATTGTCGGCCATCCGGGCGGAGTTGGTGTGCGGGTAGAGGCCGACCCTGGTCGGCGCTGGTGTTTCCGCTCACGCCCACCAAGGTTGGCACCTGCCAGACCACGCGCATTACGCTGCATTGCAGCAATTGCGATGTGAACATCGGCGATCTAGCTCGATCACGCCCGTCCCGGTACCCTGACACATTCAAACAACCGTTTCGCCCGTGGCTGCACGCGCGATTCCCAGGCAACCGCCGGTGGCCCCGATGCCGGCACTACCCACGAGTCATGCAATCGATGAGTGCTGAAGCCAACGCCCTGCCCCCGCGTGAAGTCATGGAATTCGACGTGGTCGTCGTCGGTGCCGGCCCGGCCGGCCTGGCCACCGCGATCCGCCTGCGCCAACGTGCGATCGACGCCGGCCGCGAACTGTCGGTATGCGTGCTGGAGAAGGGCTCCGAACCCGGCGCGCACGTGCTGTCCGGCGCGGTGATGGACCCGCGCGCGCTGACCGAACTGTTCCCGGACTGGGCCGAGCGCGGCGCACCGCTGAAGCAGAAGGTCACCCGCGACGAGTTCCTGTTCCTCAGCGAGACCGGCGCGCGCACCACCCCGCACGCGCTGTTGCCCGAGTGCTTCCACAACGAAGGCAACTACATCATCAGCCTGGGCGAGGTCACCCGCTGGCTGGCGCAGCAGGCCGAGGCGCTGGAAGTGGCGATCTTCCCCGGCTTCGCCGCCGCCGAAGTGCTGTACGGCGATGACGGCGCGGTGATCGGCGTGGCTACCGGCGACATGGGCATCGAAAAGGACGGCACGATCGGTCCGGCCTTCGAGCGCGGCATGGCCCTGCATGCGAAGTACACGGTGTTCGCCGAAGGCGCGCGCGGCCACCTCGGCCGTCAGCTGATCAGCCGTTTCAAGCTGGACGAAGGCAAGGATCCGCAGGCCTACGGCATCGGCATCAAGGAACTGTGGCAGATCGACCCGGCCAAGCATGAGCCGGGCCTGGTGGTGCACGCCGCCGGCTGGCCGCTGGATACCGACACCTACGGCGGTGCCTTCCTGTACCACGCCGACGGCGGCAAGGTCGCCATCGGCTACGTGGTCGGCCTGGACTACAAGAACCCCTGGCTGAGCCCGTTCGAGGAATTCCAGCGCTTCAAGACCCATCCGTCGATCCGCAAGCATCTGGAAGGCGGCACCCGCATCGGCTACGGCGCGCGTGCGATCACTGCGGGCGGCCTGATGTCGCTGCCCAAGACCGTGTTCCCCGGCGGCGCCCTGGTCGGCTGCGAAGCCGGCTACCTCAACGTCAGCCGCATCAAGGGCAGCCACGCTGCGATCAAGACCGGCATGCTGTGCGCCGATGCCGCCTTCGATGCGCTGGTGGCCGATCGCCAGCACGATGAGCTCAGCGCCTACCCGGCCGCCTTTGAAACCAGCTGGCTGCACGACGAACTGAAGCTGTCCAAGAACTTCAAGCAGTGGTTCAAGAAGGGCCAGACCGTGGCCACGCTGATGACCGGCATCGAGCAGTGGCTGCTGCCGAAGCTGGGCGTGCGCAACCCGCCGTGGACCCTGCGCCACAGCATCCCGGACCACGCCTGCCTGGAGCCGGCATCCAAGCACACGCGCATTGCCTATCCCAAGCCCGATGGCGTGCTGACCTTCGACCGCCTCAGCTCGGTGTTCCTCAGCAGCACCAACCACGACGAGAACCAGCCCAGCCACCTGACGCTGAAGGATGCGAGCATCCCGGTGAAGGTGAACCTGGCCGAGTACGCCGGTCCGGAAGCGCGCTACTGCCCGGCGGGCGTGTACGAGTTCGTCGGCGACGGCAACGATGCGCGGCTGCAGATCAACGCGCAGAACTGCGTGCACTGCAAGACCTGCGACATCAAGGATCCGACCCAGAACATCGTCTGGGTGACCCCGCAGGGCGGCGGCGGACCGAACTACTCCGGCATGTGACCGGCGATGGGGCTGCGACGGCCGGTCGCAGCCCCACGGCGCGTGCGCCCGTTATCCTGCTCGCCCATGCGTGCCCTTCGCCTGCTTCCCGCTGTTGCCACGATCCTGCTCGCCAGTGCGTGCCAGCGCCCGCCCGCTGCGCCCAGCACGCCCGAACAGGCGCGCCAGCAGGCGATGCAGCGCGCGTTCGAACTGTGCGCGGGCTGCCATACCGTCAATGCCGGCGGCATCCACCGCTTCGGTCCCAACCTGCATGGGGTGATCGGCCGTCGTGCGGGCAGCCTGCCCGACTACGGATACTCGCAGGGCATGCGCCATGCCGACTTCGTGTGGAGTGCGCAGACCCTGGACACCTTCCTGCAGTCGCCCACCCATCTGGTACCCGGCACGCGCATGTACAACGCCTTCCCGAGCGCCGAGCGTCGCGCGCTGGTGATCGCTTACCTGCAGGAGCACGCGGCTCAGTGAGCCAGGCGCTGCAGCTGGTGCTGCAGATGCGCCACGAACTGCCCGGCGTCGGCAACCGCCGATGCGACCTCTGCATCGCCCGCGGCCTGCAACCGTTCCACCAGCGCGTTGGCGCGATCGGCCAGGCCGCGTGCACCCACCGCCCCCAGCGCACCGGCCTGCCGATGCAGGTGCAGCGCGGCCGTCACCCGATCGCCTTCGTGCAGCGCGCGCTGCAGGGCCGCGATGTCCTCGTTGCTGGCCTTGACCAGGCTGTCGTGCAGCTGCCGGGCGATCTCGCGCGAACCGAAGCGCCGTTGCAGGGTCGCCAGGTCGGGTAGCCCCTCGTCGCCCTCGGGCTCATCGTCGCTGTCCACCGCGGCCTGGTCATCTTCAGCACCCTCGGCGCGCGGCAACCAGCGCAGCAGTGCCTGCCGCAGCGTCGCCAGCGACAACGGCTTGGCCAGCACGTCGTCCATGCCGGCTTCGCGGCAGCGGCGTGCGTCATCGTCAAGCACGCTGGCGGTCAGCGCCAGCACCGGCATCCGCGGCTGGCCGTTGCGCCCCTCGCGCTCGCGCAGCAGGCGGGTGAAACCAAATCCATCCAGCACCGGCATGCGGCAGTCGGTGATGACCAGATCGAAGGATTCCTCCGCCAGCCGGTCCAATGCCTGCTGCCCGTCATCGACCAGCACATGCGGCACGCCCAGCTGCTGCAGGCGCCAGGCCATCATCGCCTGGTTGGTGGGATGGTCTTCAATGATCATCACCCGTGCCTGGCGCAGATCAGGGGGCAGCAGCGCGATCTGCTGGTGCTCGGCCTGCAGCGCGATCACATCCTCGCTGCGCGCCTCCACCAGCGACAGCAGCACGTCAACCCGCGTTCCTTCGCCCAGCGTGCTTTCCAGCTTCAGTTCGCCGTCCATCTTCTGCACCAGGCGCCGGCAGATGCTCAGGCCCAGCCCGGTGCCCCCATGGTCGCGCTGGATGTACGCGCCGGCCTGGGTGAAGGGTTCGAACAGGGTCGGCAGCTGCTCCGGCGCGATGCCGATGCCGGTGTCGGTGACGCTCAGGCGCAGCTGCTGGCTGCCATCCTCGGCAGTAGGCCCCAACACTTCCAGCTGCAGTCGCACCGAGCCCTTCACGGTGAACTTGATGGCATTGCTGAGCAGGTTGAACACGATCTGGCGCAGGCGCACGCCGTCCACCTCATGGGCCTGTGCCAGCTGTTCGTCGATGTCCAGCTGCAGATCCAGGCCACGCGCCGTGGCCTGCGGCAACAACAGTCGATGCACACCCTCCAGCAGTGGCCGCACCGGCAGCGGCACCGGCTCCAGGCGCAGCGCGCCCGCTTCCATCCGCGAATAGTCGAGGATGTCGTCCAGGATCTGCCGCAGCATCTGCGCCGAGTCTTCGATCACGCCGAGGATGCGTTGCTGTTCGGCGTCCAGCGGCGAATGCGCCAGCACTTCCAGCATGCCCAGCACACCGCTCATCGGTGTGCGGATTTCATGGCTCATGGTGGCCAGGAAGCGCGATTTCGCTGCTGCAGCCTGCTCGGCTTCGACCATCGCCGCGGCCAGCGCGTCGGCCTGCGCGCGCGCCTGGCTCACGTCCACCCAGTAACCACTCCAGGTCACCGCACCCGCTTCGGTTGAATACGGGTGCGCCTGGCTGCGCACCCAGCAGGGCGCGCTTCCGTCGCGGTGGATACGGAACTCGAAGGACAGCGGGGCGAAATTGCGCGCCGCCAGCTCCATCGCACGCAGCACCTTTTCGCGGTCGTCGGCATCGATGCATGCCAGCAGCGCCTGCCCGTCCGACTCCGCCTGCTGCCGGCTGATGCCGAACATCGACTGCACATCGCCGGCAATGAAGGGGAAGCTCAGGGTGCCGTCCGCTTCGCGGCGGGCCTGGTAGACGATGGCAGGCAGGTTGTCGGTCACCTCGGCCAGGCGCTGCTCCAGCTCGCGACGGCCAGCCACTTCGCGGCGCAACCGCCAGTGCCCCAGCCCATGCATTGCCACAGCAGTGGTCAGCACCAGCAGCAGGGGAAGGCCCCAGCGCAGCAGGGTGCGCCAGTCCACTCCATCGCGGTATTCCACCGACAACCAATCGCCGCGCAGGGCCTCGCGCCGGCGCGGCCCCATCTGCAGCAGCAGGCGGTCGAAGGTGGTGGCCAATGCCGCATGGCGACGCTCCACCGCCAGCGCCAGCTGGTCGTTGAACCCGGCTGGCGCGGCCAGTTGCAGGCGCCCCGGGAAGCGGTTGCGCAGCAGCTGGTCGACCAGCGCCAGGTTGCCCACGTAGGCATCGGCCTCGCCATCGGCCAAGCGTTGCAGGGCCTGCTCGGCGCTGCGCGCGGCGACGATCTTCACCGACGGTGCCTGATGCTGCACGTAGCCACGGATGCGCTCGGGATCGGACAACAGCACGCGCTTGCCGTCCAGGTCCGACAAACCCAGCATCGACGGACTGTCAGTGCGGGTGACAATCACATTGGGAACGGTGATGAAGGGCTGGCTGAACACCCATTCCGGCCCGAGATAGTTCGAATCGGCAGGAATGCCGATCACCGCCTGCAGTTCTCCGCGACGCGCCTTCTCGCGCACCTCATACCAGTCATGGCTGTTTTCAACCTGCAGGTTGGCGCCGGCCTGCAGCAGGCGCTGCAGGTATTCGTTGGTCAGGCCACTGGGCTTGCCAGTCCTGTCGGCAAACGACAGCGGCGCGGCGTTGGGCGCAAAGCCGATCTTCAAGGGTTGCTGCAGCACGCGTTTCTCGGCCTGGCTCAATGCCAGCTGCGCCGACGCCGACCACTGCGGCGGTGGCAGCCAGCGCTGCGCGAGGGCGTCACGCTGCGCTTCGCTGACGGCGGCAAGCGCCAGGTCCAGTGCTTCGGACAACGGCTGTTTGCTGTTGGGCACACCGAAATGCAACTGCTCCGGGGGCAGATCGCTGGGCCGCAGCAACGCCACACCCTTCAACCCGTTGGCGGCGATCAGTTCCGTCGCCACGTAGGCATTGCCGATGAAAATGTCGGCTTTGTCGTCTCTGACCATACGCAAGGCCGTCAGCGTGTTGTCTGCGACAAGTTGTCGTGCCCTTGGGAACCGCGCACGCACCTGCGGTCCGGTCATGAAGTCCTGCTCGACCACAACGCGCAGGCCATCCAGATCAGGTGCCTCCGAAGCACGCAGGTCCTGAGGACGTCCGACCATGGCCAGCGGTGCTTCGGCATAGGCGGCGGTATAGACCATGCAACGGGTACGCTCGGCGCTGAGCGCGATGTTCATCACCACGTCGATTTCGCCGCGACATGCCGCATCCAGCACGGAGGGCCAGTCCGCAAAACGGCGCGTCTCCACCTTCAGGCCAAGCTGCCGGGCCGAAAGCGTCAGGTAGTCCGGGCCGAGGCCCACCTGCTTCCCGTCCTGGATCGACTCAAAAGGAGGCCAGCCACTGTCATACTGTCCAACAACGACAACAGGATGTGCGGCCAGGTACTCGCGCTGCAGGGGGCTGAGCGGCAACGGCCCCGGCGTGGACGCAGGCTGGGCCAGCGCCGGCAGCGCCAGCAGGGTCGTCAACAGGATCAGTCCACGAGCCGCCCAGCTGCGCATCTGCAACGATCTCCTGGAAGTCCTGCCAGGGACCGCGACGGTCGCGGTCCGGCGTGCCGGTGGCCATACTAGAGCATGACCTTGCGCATCATCATCGCAGACGATCACCCCGTGGTCCGCATCGGTACCCGCGCCGTCATCGAATCCAGCGGCGTTGGCCGCGTCGTTGGCGAGGCCGACAACGCCCAGGCGCTGATGACCCTGCTGACGACCCAGCCCTGCGACCTGCTGGTCACCGACTACTCGATGCCTGGCAGCCCGCAGGCCGATGGCTTCGCCATGATCGGCATGATCCGCCGCCGCCATCCCGACCTGCCGGTGCTCATGCTCAGCGTCTCCAACAACCTGGCGATCCTGCGCATGGTGCTCGACAGCGGCGTGCTCGGTCTGGTCGACAAGAGTTCGTCGATGGATGAACTGCCGCAGGCGATCCAGGCGGTCTATCGCGGCCAGTCCTACATCAGCCGCAGCCTGCGCGAGCGGGTGGAGGAAGCCGGCAGCTGGCGCATGCGCGAGGGTGACGGCAAGCCGTTGTCGCCGCGCGAAGTGGAGGTGCTGCGGCTGCTCGGCACCGGCATGACGGTCAAGGAAATCTCGCTGCAGCTGCACAAGAGCGTCAGCACCATCAGCCGCCAGAAGGGTGACGCCATGCTCAAGCTCGGGCTGAAGGGCGACGCGGAGCTGTTCGACTACCTGCGCGACGGCAGGATCTGAGACACCGTTCGCAGTTCTCTGGCGGGAGGCTCCTCCCTGCCCCCTGTGATCGCCGTCGCATCTGTGCCATCATCCGCGTCGATGGGTTTTCCTATGCGAGGTCGAAGGAATCGACCGGCTCATCACGACGTTCCCCCTCATCGAGGGCGGGGCGTGTTCTGCGTTGGCCTTCCTGCCCGACGCCCGCAAACCATGGAGAGGTGCATGAAGATCCTTCCGGAATCCCGCTTGGCCCGTGTCCGCCCACGCCTGTGTGCGACGTTCGCCGGCCTGCTCGTTGCGCTGCTTGCCAGTGCCTGCACCCCCTCGCCTTCGACCGCGTCACCACAGGGCGCCACCGCGCCACGACAGGATGTTGCCCCGATGCAGAGCTCCGCCACACCCGCCACCAAGGCCACCGCCACGCCCCCCGATGCCGGCAGCGTGCTGTATTTCATCTACGACGTCGACGGCGATGGCGCCGTTTCGTATGAAGTAGCCAATGGCAGTGTCGCCACCTTCTGGTTCGGCCATGCCTTCGAACTGGCCGGCACCCGCTATTACACCGGCTTTGCCTGGAACACACCGCAGAAGTACGGCAAGCCCGGCGAAGACGAAGCCGGTCCGGACAGCCAGGTCACCCTGACCGAGGCCACCTTCACCCTGACCGGCGACAAGCCGGATCGTCCCTGGGTGTTCAAGGGCGCCGAACCGTGGATCGGTACCGTCGGCGCCTATGGCACCGCGCCGGACATCGACAGCAAGCGCAAGCCGCTGGAATACCGCACTCCGGCCGGCAAGCTGGTGCTGGCGGTGCCGACCAGCACCTTCGCTACCGGTACCAGCATCGAAAGCTACACCGTGCTGGTATTCAACCCGGACTATGAGAAGTCCGAAGACGGCCAGGTCTGGGCCAGCGCGGGCACGGTGATCACCGGCGAAGACAATTCAGCCGCCTGCGACGAGGGCCAGGTGATGCCGTGCGTCAGCAACCGGGGCGCACTGGCCTTCAGCGCCGTCGCCGGCAGCGACCTGCCCACCATCACCGTCACCGCCACCGGCACCACCATTTCCGGCCCGGGCCAGACCCGTGCGCTGGGTGCGGCCGACGCGCGCCAGTACCACTACGACGCCGCCCGCAAGGCCTACGTCGAAAAGTAAGACGCACCACCCCGCAGCACCTGTTGACCGACATGTTGAAGACTCACGGATGAGTCCGGTTGGCGTATCGCGGCAAAGGCCGCTCCATCAACCCCAGAGGAAGTGTCATGGCACAACGTGACTACAGCAAAAAGGAAGTTCTCGACATCATCGAGCAGGTTGCACAGCGCAAGGGCATCGCCAGCGAGGACTTCCTGCGCTTTGCCCACATCGAGACCGGTGGCCGCTTCAACGAGCGCGCGCACAACGACAAGACCGATGCCAAGGGCCTGTTCCAGTTCCTGCCGTCGTCGGCCAAGCAGTACGGCCTGACCGGCCACGAGTACGACCCGACCCGCAATACCGAAGCGGCAGCGGAGATGTTCAAACGCAACCTGGTGGACATGGAAAAGCGCCATGACCGCACCGGCCATCCCTACCTGTCCGGTGATGACAAGCCGAGCGGCCTTGACCTGTATCTGGCACACCAGCAGGGTGCCGCCGGCTACGGTTCGATCCAGACCGCGATCGCCACCGGCACGTTCGGCGTGGTGCGCGACGGCCACGGCGATCCGATCAACATGCGCCCGCGCATCATGGGCCAGATCGGCAGTGACGTCGAAGCGCTGACCGGGCATACGCGCGCGGAGATGCGCACGATGAATGATCGTGACCTGGCCAGCACCTTCGCCCAGTACTACGACCGCAAGTACGACGCGATCAGCATCCCGGAAAAGAACATCACGCCGATCACCGAGGCCCAGGCGCGTCCGGCGCCGGTGCAGGCCGCACCGACGCAGACCGTGACCCCCGCCGCGCAGGCCGCCGTCGCCGCCGGTGCCGCAGCCATCGGCGCCACCGCCACGGCTGCTGCCGCCAAGCCCGATGCTCCCGGCATTTCGCTGGATGCGGCCTACAACGCCGGCGTGAAGTACGACAACGTCAAGTACGCGATCAACATCGAATCCAGCCAGTACTACCGTGGCAAGGGTGTCACCGGCAAGAACGTCGAGCAAGGCTACATCGACTGCTCCGGCTGGGTCGGCACGATGCTCAACAAGACCCAGGATGAGATCAACCAGAAGGCCGGCCATGCGGTGTTCGCCGACGCCGACAAGATCAAGCTGGGCTTCGCCGGCTCCGGCGGTATCGTGCATGACGCCTACAAGGACTCCGGCGTGCTGCTCAAGCGCGACGACATCCTCAAGCCGGGTGCGCTGAAGGAAGGCATGGTGATCGGCCTGGATACGGCCAAGACCAAGCACGAGCACTGGAACGGCATCGACCACATCGTGATGGTGGTGCGAGACCCGAACACCGACAAGCTGCTGATCAGCCAGTCCACCGGCAAGCTGGGCGTGCATACCATGCCGGTGGAGGATTACCTCAAGCAGGTAAAGGACCACCCCAACTGGAAGCTGTTCGCCTCCGATCCGCTGCACCAGGCACGCGACCTGCTGGAAAACCGCAGCCAGGCGCATGAGCAGGCGCAGGCCAAGGGCGCAGCCGAGCCGAAGCCGTCCCCGCAGGAAAAGCCGCAGGCCAGCAACGAAGTACATAAGCAGGGTGCGCACGGCGAGGATGTGCGCAGGGCGCAGGAACAGCTGGGCCACCTGGGGTATGTGGGTGCCGACGGCAAGCCGCTGGTCGAAGATGGGAAGTTCGGTCGCAACACCGAGGCTGCCGTGCGCCAGCTGCAGAAGGACAACGGTCTGGCAGTGGACGGCATCATCGGCCCGAAGACGCTGGCTGCGATCAAGGACGCGCGCGAGCGCCCGCTGCTCAATGACGAGCGCCATCCGCAGAACCCGATGTACAACCAGGCCGTGAAGGGCATGGAAGGCCTGCCGGCAGGCACCTTCAAGGACCGCCATGCACTGGAGGCCGCCGCCGCTGCACTGACCAAGGAAGCGCAGGCCAGCGGCATGCAGCGCATCGATTCGGTGGTGCCCAGCACCAACGGCGAGCGCATGTTTGCCGTACAGGGCACCGCCGGTGACCCGGCTGCCTGCCGCGCGGCGGTGGACACCCGTGCGGCCAGCGAGCAGAGCATGGCACTCAGCAGTGGTGCGGTGCACGGTGCACCGAATGTCCTGCAGCAGCAGGACGCCCAGCAGGAGCAGGTGAAGCAGGCCCAGCGCGCCATGGGCCACTGAGCCAGGCCAGGCAGGGGAAGCCAGGGGAAGGGCCGCGTACTGCGGCCCTTTTCCTTTCTGGCAGCTGAGCGGCCGCCGCGCTTTCAGCCTCGCTTCATGCCGCCTGACGCTAGATGAATGCGCAAGCCGCACGGGGATCGCGCGCAATGTTCCGGCAATGTCCGGGCACCAGCGTGGTCCCTACGGCAGCCGGGGCGCCCAGCGCCCTCCCTGCCCACCGTGGCATGCACCTCACAGGAGAACCCAACATGCTCAGCACTTCCGCACTCAGCTTCCGTGGTCTGGCGATGGCCCTGGCACTTCTTGCCGGCGTGGCCGTGGTCAGTGATGCCAGCGCGATGTCGAGGAAGGACAAGCGCACCGTGGTCGGTGCCGTCGTCGGCGGCGTGGCGGGTCACCTGATCTCCAACGGCGACCCGGCTGCCACCGTCGGCGGCGCGGTTGCCGGCGGCGCCATCGGCAACCTGACCACCTCCGACCGCCATGATCGACGCTACGACGGGCGCTATGACCGTCGCTACGATCGCCGTTATGACCGTGGCTACAACCGCGGCTATGGCTACGACCGCCGCGATGACCGTCGCTGGCAGCGCGAGCGCCATGACAACCGCTACTACCACGACCGCGGCCGTCATCGCGGCTGGTAAGCGCGCCGGCCACAGGCCGCACGTGGCGTCCCTGACGGGCGGGTCGATGACCCGCCCGTTTGCGTCTGCGGCGTCCATGGCGTTGAATGCGCAGCCTTGGATGTTCCTCTACTCACCAGCGGCCGTGGCATGACTTCTTCCCCCCATCGCGTGCAGGGCCTCAACAACGACGAGGTCGTCGCCGACTGGCCGGCGATCGACGCGCAGGAGATCACCTGGCTGCGTGGCCACTTTCCGCAGCTGGGCGCGGACAGCACGCTGCGCTGGCACAGCCCGCGCCCGTTGTCGGCCGCGGCCATCGTCGACGGCACCGGCGGTCCGGTCTTCATCAAGCGCCACCACCACAGTGTGCGCAGCGCTGGACGCCTGGAAGAAGAACACCGTTTCATCGCGCATCTGGCAACTGCCGGCATGCCGGTGGTGCAGGTGCTGGCCAGCAACGACGGCCGCACCGCACTCGAACACGGCCCGTGGACCTACGAACTGCATGCGGTGGGCGCCGGCAAGGACCTGTATCGCGAACTGCCGTCATGGTCACCACTGACCGACATTGCCCAGGCCCACGAGGCAGGGCGCGTGCTGGCCACGCTGCACCGCGCGGCCGCCAGCTACCACGCCCCGCAGCGCAGTACCCATCTGCTGGTGGCACGCGACGACCTGATCCGCGCCGATGACCCGATCGCCGCGCTGAAGGCCGACCTCGGCAACCGCCCCGGGTTGGCCCGCTACCTGGCGCGCATTCCCTGGGAAGAACAGCTGCGCCGCGATGTGCTGCCGTGGCACCACGGCCTGGCCGCGCGCCTGCAGGACGAACCGCGGCTGTGGGCGCACAACGACTGGCACGTCTCCAACCTGCTGTGGAACGACGACGGCACGATTGCCACGGTGCTCGATTTCGGCCTGGCCTCGCCCACCAGCGCGCTGTTCGACCTGGCCACCGCGATCGAACGCAACGCGGTGGCCTGGCTGCAGCTGGAGCGCGGCACCGATGCTGTTCGCATCGACATCGCCCTGGCCCTGCTGGACGGCTATCGCCAGGAACTGCCGCTGTCGCCCACCCGCGTGCACCTGCTGGCCGACCTGCTGCCGATGGTGCATTTCGACTTCGCTCTGTCCGAAGTGGAGTATTTCGAGGGCGTCACCGGATCGACCGCGAACGCCGATGTGGCCTGGCAGCCGTTCATGCTCGGGCATCCGGCGTGGTTCGCCACGGCCCCCGGCCAGGCCCTGCTGGCGGCCCTGCACGCCGCCGCGTGAGCCGCGAGCCACCAAACACCCGGGGTACTCAGTAGACCGACGCCATGCGTCGATGATGCACTCGGCCGGGGTCAGATCCCTTTCCGCTGGAAAGGAATCTGACCCCGGCTGAAGGGCGGTAGCTCGCAAATCCGTACCATTTGTAGTGAAATGGTCACCTGAAGCGGGGGTGCCTGGATCTGCCAGGCTGAGAGAGTCCCTTGGAACCTGATCCGGTTTGCACCGGCGTAGGGAGCTTTGAGCCGCAGCCACACCCCCGTCATGGGCCGGTGCACCTGCGCGCCGTCGCTTCGTCTCCCTTGTTGTCTGAAGACGAATCGAATGAACCGCTGCCTGCGCCCCACCCTGCTCGCCCTCGCCCTCTGCGCCGCCCTGCCGCTGTACGCCAGCGAGGCAGGCACCGACGCTGCTGATGCGCCCTCCTCGCCCACCGAACTGGCGGCGGTGCGCGTGCAGGCCGGTAAACCGAAGGCCGACACCTCGCGCGTCAACGCCTTCGGCGGCGGCTCGTGGAAGGACACCCCCGCCTCGGTGAATGTGCTGGAGCGCGACTACCTCGACCGCCGCCAGGTGCGTTCGCTGTCCGAGCTGGCCAGCAATGATGCCTCGCTGGGCGATGCCTATGCGCCGGTGGGCTACTACCAGAACATCGCCATCCGCGGCTTCGCGCTGGATGCGGCCACCGGCTACCGCTTCAACGGCATGTCCATCGCCGGCGAGCAGCGCCTGGCACTGGAGAACATCCAGGAAGTGCAGATCCTCAAGGGCGAAGCCGGCCTGGCGGCTGGCGTGATGGCGCCCGGCGGCATCATCAACTACGTGGGCAAGCGCCCGGCGGAAGTGCGCACGGTCACCCTGGGCACCGATTCGGAAGGCTCGCGCTATGCCGCCGTGGATGTCGGCCACTGGCTGACCCCGCGCTTCGGCGTGCGTCTGAACGCGGCCTGGGATGCCAGTGATTCCTACGTCGAGCATGCCGACGGTCGCCGCAACTTCTATTCGCTGGCCACCGACTGGCTGATCGGCGAACGCGGCAAGCTGGAAGTGGATGCCAACTACCAGACCAGCGCGCAGCGCTCGGTGTCCGGCTTCCAGCTGCTGGGCGCGCGCGACCTGCCGCGCGGCGTCGACCGCGAACGCCTGCTCGGCTACCAGCCGTGGCAGCGGCCGGTGGACATTGCCAGCACCAACATCACCGCGCTGCACACCTATGACTTCAACGATGCGTGGCAGTCGCGCGTCTCGGTCGGCCACAGCCGCTCGGTGATCGATGACAACGTCGCCTTCGCCTACGGCTGCTACTACACCGCAGGGTGCGCAGACGGCAGCGTGCCGGGCAACTATTTCGCCCCCAACGGCGACTACGACATCTACGACTACCGCAGCCCGGATGACACCCGCCGCAACCAGCAGGCCCGTGCCGAACTGCGCGGCAGTTTCGAGACCGGCAGCGTCGGCCACCAGCTGAGCATCGGCGCCGACTACTTCCGCCGCACCATCGACAAGCGCCCGAGCGTCAACGAGTACGTCGGCACCAGCAACATCCACGACGTGCAGGTGCCGGTGTTCGAGCCCTCGCCGAAGATGCCGGGTGCATCGGCACGGCGCCTGGACAGCCGGCAGACCGCGTTCTTCGCGCTGGACCGGATGAGCTTCGGCGATGACTGGCAGTGGCTGGCCGGCGGCCGCTTCGTGCGCCTGGACGAGCGCGCCTACGACAAGCGCGGCACGCCGCAGCGCCACAGCCGCCTGTCGCGCTTCCTGCCGCAGACCGCGCTGGTGTGGAAGGCCACCGACCAGCTCAACGCCTACGCCAGCTACGTGCGCGGCATTTCGCTGGGCCAGGAAGCACCGTTCTGGACGTCCAACGCCGATACCTTCCTGCCGTCGATGCAGTCGCGGCAGCTGGAAGTGGGCGTGAAGTACGTGCCGGTGGACGCCCTCACCCTGGGCGCGGCCGTGTTCCGCACCTCCCAGCCCTACCAGTACGCAAAGCCCGACGGCAGCGATGTCGGCTACACCTTCGTCGAAGAGGGTCAGCAGACCCATACCGGCCTGGAACTGACCGCCAACGGCCAGCTGACCGACGCGCTGCAGATCGTCGCCAGCGCCAGCGTGCTGCAGGCGCGCGCACGCGACACCGGCACCCCGGCCTATGAAGGCCATCAGCTGGTGAACGTGCCCAAGGTGCGCGCCAGCGTGCACCTGGCCTACGCGCTGCCGTTCGTTGAAGGCCTGGATGTGACCGGTGGCTGGCGCTATGCCTCCTCCAACGTGGCCCGCGCCGACGGCGGTGTGCGCGCACCGGACTACTCGGTGTTCGACGCCGGCCTGCGCTTCCAGCACCGCCTGCACGACCGTGCGGTCAGCTGGAACCTGTCGGTGGACAACCTGTTCAACCGCTTCTACTGGCGCGACACCGGCAGCAGCGGCGGTGACTACTACCTGTTCCCGGGTGCGCCGCGACAGGCGCGCCTGTCGGTGACGTTCGCGCTGTGAGCGGCGTCGCGCTCGAGTGGACTGCCGCGCTCTTCAGCATCCTCGGGGTGTGGTTGATGGCAAAGCGACGGCTGGCCGCGTGGCCGGTCGGCCTGCTGTCGGTCGCGCTGTACGGCGCAGTGTTCGCCGAAGCCAAGCTGTACTCGGACACGCTGCTGCAGGTTGCCTTTGGTGGTTTCCTGGTCTACGGCTGGATCAACTGGCGCCAGCACGCCGCCGATGAAGGCAGCATCCGCATCGTGCCGTTGGCGCGCGGCAAGCTGCTGCGCGACCTGGCCATCGGCCTGTGTGGCGGCGTGGCGCTTGGCGCCGGCATGCACACCTTCACCGATGCAGCGTTGCCGTGGCTGGACGCGATGCTGACTGCACTGAGCCTGGTCGGGCAATGGTGGCAGGCACGCCGGCACACGGCCTGCTGGTGGGTGTGGATCGTGGTGGACGTGGTCTACGTGGGCGCGTATCTGTTCAAATCGCTGCACGTGACTGCTGCGTTGTACGTGTTCTTCCTGGGCCTGGCATTGTTCGGGCTGCGGGCGTGGCGCGCCGCCGCGCGCGAGCCGCAGGCAGTACCTGCGCAGTAGAGCCACGCCATGCGTGGCTGCGTTTGGTAGATGCCGACCTTGGTCGGCAGGTGAGCGCCAACCAAGGTTGGCGTCTACCGATGCCCGGCATCCACGCATGGCGTGGATCTACTGGGTAAGGGTCAGCCCCAATCGCAGTGGCTGTCGCATGTCCTTCGGCGGCGCCGCCGGCAACGGCGTGGCCTGCAGCGCCGCACGCAGATCGGCATCGACCTGTGCATCACCCAGGCTGTCGAATTCCAGTTTCGAGATGGCGCCATCGCCGGCGACCCACACGCTCACCACCAACGGCGCCGGCGCATCGGGATGCTCCTGCAGCCAGGCCAGCAGGCGCTGCGCGTGCGGATCCTGCTCCTGCTGCAGACGCTGCTGCAACTCGCCGCTGACGGAGGCGGCATAGGCCATCCAATGCGCAGGCGCGTCCTGTGCGGACACGCTGGCGCTCCCCAGCGCCAACAGGCCCAGCAACCATGCCAACGGGCGCCAGCCACGGCGCGAGGTGCGCTTGTTGCCTGCAGAAGCCATCACCCACGTCTCCACGTCCATCCCAACGCGTCATGGTCGGCGCCGTAGATGACAGGCAGATGGCGGCGCAGTAGAGCCACGCCATGCGTGGCTGTTCCGGGCAACCGGTTGATCCATCCACGCATGGCGTGGATCTACCTGGCTGCCCCACCCGGCGTGATCAGTCGCCCAGGTCGGACAGCACCTTGCGCGAGGGCGCAAAGAAGGTGACGCCGGTGGTCGCGGTGGAGAAATCGAGGATGCGGTCGTGCAGCGGCGCGGGATTGCCGATGAACATCCGCTCCAGCATCTTCTCGATCACCCACAGCCGGCGCGTGTAGCCGATGAAGTAGGTGCCGTACTCGCCACGCCCCGGATTGGCGAAGGGCATGTTGTCGCGCAGGATCTCGTGCTCGCCGTCGCCATCCTCGATGGTGCACAGCGTCTTGTGCGACTTCTGCGCGTCGGCCGGCGCGTCGTCCAGCTCGATGTTGTCGTGCTTGGTGCGGCCGATGATCGCTTCCTGCGCTTCGGTCTTCTGCGCGCGCCAGGCATCGAGGTTGTGCAGGTACTTCTGCACCACCACGTAGCTGCCACCGGCATGGTCGGGGTCCTCGTCGCCGACGATAGTCGCCTCCGGCAGTGACAGGCCTTCGGGGTTGGCCGTGCCGTCGACGAAATCGAGCAGGTCGCGGCCGTCGAAGTAGCGGAAACCGGCCACGTCATCCACCGCGTCCACCGCATCGCCGAAGGCCATCATCAGGTTGCGCTCGAAGGCCACGATCAGATCCATCGTGCGTGCACGGATGTGGTACAGCAGGTCGCCCGGCGTGGAGACCGCCGTGTGGGTCGCACCCTTCACTTCCTGGAACGGCTTCAACTCGCGCGGCGGCGTACTGCCCACCAGCGGCGCCCACACGCGGTGGCCGATGGCCACGTTGCAGGTGAAGGTGCGCTCGATCTCGCGGATGGCGGTGTTCTTGATCAGGTCATCGGTGCTGGCCAGCACCTCGCGTACTTTCGCCAGCGACGCCGCATCGTCCTTCACCGTCAGCACCAGGAACGCAGCCGAATGGGTCAGCGGCGCGGTGATCTGCTGCGGCTCGTTGTCGAGCGTGTGGTTGAGGGCGGTGATGGGTGCGGGCTGGGCGTTCACGATGGTTCCTGCTGGCTTGAGGCGGGCACATCGCCTGCGGCGATGTGCGGGCGATCATAGCGGAACGACCTTGCCGGCGACGGAGCGGTTCTCAGTTCGCGGTGGTCAGCCGACGGGCGCCAGCCACTCGTCGGCAAGCACCTGTGCCTGCTGCCCGCTGTCGGTGATTGAGTGCTGTGGCTGCTGCACCCACCACTCCCCGTGCCACTGCGGCCGCATGTGTCCGCGCAGGAACCGCTCGACGCGAAAGCGCTGCCCGACACGAAGGATGCAGGCCAGCCGCGTGCGGTCCTGCGAGACCACGGACACCTGCAGCTGCCAGCCGTCCGCAGCATCGCGCAGCAGATTCGCTCCATCGATCTCGATCACGTCCATGCTGTGGCTACGCCGTGGTCACGGTGAACTGTCGAGGCGTGCGCCACGCAACCCGGAGGTAGGGTCCCTCCAGCACACCGCCATCGCGGAGATGCTCGAACACGTCGGCCGGGCACCACTCCCTGCCCGCCGAGAAGGCGACGCCGAGATCACGCAGGCGGAGGAAGACGGCGGCCTTGGCTGCATCGTCGGGGACCGGCAGGGTGAGGGTGTTTTCATCGCCAGCGGTGAAGCCCAGCGCCTGCAGCGAGGCCCGCGAGCGGCCATTGAACAGCATCACCTTGATGCAGTTGCCGTCGGCCTGCCTCACATAGGCATCGATGTGCGTTTCCATTGGCGGATTGTAGAGGCAGACGGATCAGCTGGCGTCGCTCCACACCGCCAGCACGTACCCGTCCAGATCGCGGAAATGGAAGCGACGGCCGCCGGGAAAGGCAAACACGGCCTGCACGATCTCGCCGCCCGCTGCGAGGATGCGCTGCTGCGCGTCGGCAAGGTCCACGCAGTACACGATGACCAGCGCGCCTCCTGAGGGCGTCACTGCCTGGTCGGCGACAAAGCCACCTTTGAGGCGGCCGTCATCGAACTCGGCATAGGACGGGCCGTAGTCGGTGAAGGACCAGCCGAAGACCTGCCCATAGAACTGCTTGCTGCGGGCGATGTCGGCGACGTTGAATTCGATGTTGTCGATGCGGCGTTCGGCAGAGGTGGTGTCTGCGTGGCTCATGGTGCGGCTCCGTGGTTGAAGCGCCCAGCATCGGTCAGGGTCGGGCCCGGGTCTTGAACGAAACGGCCATCAACGTCCCCACTGCTGGCGCAGCGCGCTTGCCGTCAGGCCGGCAAGCTCGCGGGCGTCGCGGCTGAGGTGGGCCTGGTCGGCATAGCCGGCCTCCACGGCCAGCATCGCCAGACTGTGCGCGGGTTGGGTCTGGCTGCAGCGCAGGAACCGCTGCAGACGCAGGATCCGCTCCAGCGACTTTGCTCCGTAACCGAACTGCGTCTGGCTGAAGCGACGCAGGGTGCGCGGGCTCATGGCCAGTTGTGCGGCGAGTGCGTCGATGCTGGCATCGCCTCTGGCAGCGTGCGCGAACAGCGCATGCGCGCGGCGTGTGTGTTCGTCCAGCACGGCCGCCGGCATGTTCCTCTGCAGGCTGTCAGCCAGGCGCTGCAGGCGCTGGTCGGGCGCGGCGTGACCGATCCAGGCCGCAGCCTGAGTCGCCCAGCGGGCATTGAATTCGATCAGGGGCACGGCTTGGCCGACGATGCCGGACAAGTCGATGCCGAGCGCAGCCGATGCCTGGCCTGGCCGGAACCGCGCGCCCAGCACCTGTGCCCCGGGGGCCAGTTGCGGGTGTGCGGCGGTACGGTCCGGCCCCACCACGAACAGCGCACCATCACGCCAGAGAATGTCCACGCATCCATCGGGCAGCACGGTGATGTTGCCACTGGCATCAGCGGGCAACTGGCTCTGCCAGAGCTGGCCGAACTGGCCACGCAGCGGCGCAGGCGCCAGGCGTTCCTGGTAGGCCGAGCCGGTGCCAGCGGGAGTGGAGGGATCGCCCATGCTTCATTGTGGCAAAGCGATGCCGGAAAAAGAGAAGCCCGGCACGAGGCCGGGCTTCGCTGGCGTGTGGGAGAGAGATCACACGCCAGTTACACGCACTAACGACAGGCGTTTGTTACCAGCTGAAGCGCGGGCCCACGAACCACTCGCGGTCGCCGGCCTTGGCCAGCTTCACTTCGCCACTCAGGCCCCAGTTCTGGTTGAACTTGGCGGTGGCGCCGACACGGCCGTAGAACTCGCCGTCCGGGTTGATGCCGTGCTTCTTGCTGTAATCCTCGTAACCGGCCAGCGCATAGCCTTCCAGGTACGGGTTGAACGCGGTGCGCACGCCCACTTCAGTGGAGTAGCCGTTGAAGTCCAGGCCGTGCTTCATGTCGAACTTCTGGTATGCAACACGAGCCACCAGGTCGGTGTTCGGTGCGATGCCGTAGTTGTAGCCGGCACCGATGCGCCACTGGTCGACATCGTTCTTGAAGGTGTCGGTTTCCTGCTTGCTGTAATCACCGAAGATGTGGAAGTTCGGGTGCACGGCAACCGAGCCCTTCACGCCCCAGCCATCAGCGTCGCCGCCCTTGGCATCGGTGTTCACGTAGCCGCCTTCAACGTAGTTGTACGACAGGCCATCGGCAGCCGATGCGGCGAACGGCAGCGCGGCCAACAGACCCAGGGCAAGCAGCGAATTCTTGATCATCGGGATACACCTTTCATTATTTTGGTTTCGTCGAACGCCCCTCGGGAGGGGAGGGAGGAGAGGCGTTCGACAGGTGTGAATTATCCGTTTGTTGATGAAATCGGCCCTGAATATTGAACTGACCGGTACATGAATGAGGTTCCTGTTCAGGGAACTCTCGATGCGCCGTGTAGTAGCTCGCTGGATGCACGCCGACCTGCCAAGCCGCTTCGGTCACTGATCGCACGGGAGGACTGCACTCACGGAAGCGCGGTGCGCGCGTCGATGTTGTGCGCCACGCTCATCTGCGCCCATTGAGAGGAACAACATGAGTCGGCTTCAGGCTGATGAATTGGAGAGATCGAAGTGGCACAAGGACATCAACCGATGCAGCAGAGCTCGCTTGTTCCCGCTTGTTAAGGATTGCTCATTGCGCGACCTTCACAGGCCATCCACGTCTTCCAACTGCAGCTGAAAGCACTTCGCAGCGGCGGGAACAAACGCCGCTATATTCCAGACTCCCCAGACGAAGGAGGGAGTGGAATGTTCCTGACCAAGCAGCAAATCAACGCGGCACGTGCCGTCACCGTAGCCATCGTTGCTACCGTAAGCCTCGGTGCTTGCGCCACCTACAAAGACGAATTTGCAACGATCAACTCGCGTCTCGACCAGCTCGACGTGAAGGTGCAGGGCGCGGCACAGAGCGCCGAATCGGCCAACCAGTCTGCACAGCAGGCCAACCAGCGTCTGGATCAGATCGAAGGCCGCGTGCAGCAGCTCGAAAGGGTCCCCGGCCGCAAGCCGCGCGGGTAACCGCTCTCCCACCTACTTTGATGAACGCTTGAACCAGACACCAGTGGCCTTCACCGGCCACTGGTGTCTTTCAGCCTCTCGGTCGTCATCCGAAGGAGCCTTCCCATTCGTACGTACTCACTCCCTGCACGCCGGGCCGTATCGGCCACGCTGGCCATCGCGCTGGCACTGGCAGGAACCGGCGCAGCCAGCGCCAGGAACGCCAAGGAAGCCAAGGACGCACCCACGGAAACGGCGACCGCCGCCGATGAACTTCCGCAGGGCCAGGAAGTGTCCGATACGGTGATTGAACTGGCCGGCTGGGTCGTGGCCAGCAAGGACAACCAGGGCTATCCGTTCGCGATCATGGACAAGGCGGCTGCGCAGGTCCTGGTCTTCGGCGGTGACGGCAAGCTGCGCGGCGCAGCGCCAGCGCTGTTTGGTTCGGCCATCGGCGATCACTCGGCACCCGGCGTCGCCAAGCTCGCACTGAGCGCGATTCCCGGCCACGACCGCACCACCCCGGCGGGTCGTTTCATTGGCGCCTATGGCCCGTCCGAGGACGCCGGACGCGTGCTGTGGGTGGACTACGATTCCGCCGTTTCAATGCACCCGCTTCCCCCGGGCACCCCGAAAGAGAAGCGCAGCGAACGACTGGCATCGGCCACGCCGGACGACAACCGTGTCACCCACGGCTGCATCAATGTCTCGCCCGGGTTCTACGAGCAGATCGTGCATCCCACGTTCGAGAAGGGCGGCGTGTTCTACGTGCTGCCGGACAAGGACTCGATCGAAGAAACGTTCCCGGAGTTCGCGCAGAGTCGCGCGTCTGCGAAGGACGTGGATGAAAAAGACGCGCGACACGCCCGCAAATGAAACCCGGTTGAAGGCTGCGGACGTGGTCGCGGCAGACCGCTACGGAAGCTCGAGCCTGGGCATCTTGAACGTGAACAAGGTGCCGGCGGCCGCACTGGACTCCACCTCCAACGTGCCGCCATGGGACCGCGCGATCTCCGACGCAATGTAGATGCCGAGGCCGAGACCCGGCCGCGGACGCTCACTCTTTTCACGTGAGAATGGGCTGAAAATCGCGTCCAACCTCGCTGATGGAATGTGTCCCTCGTTGTGTACGTCGAGCGTGAGCATTTCCGGCTCGGAGTGGACGGTCAGCGTAATCGGGGACGAGCGCTCTCCGTGTACCGCTGCATTGGTGAGCAGGTTGGCCAGGAGCTGTGCCAATCTGCTCGGGTCGCAGACCACGTCGTCGTCTATCTTTATGTGGACCTTGATGTCCTGGCGACCAGTGGCGATTGCCACCTCTTCCACAACCCGTTTCAGGTCTTCTTCCAGCGTGCTTGTCAGCTGCAGCGCGATGGGAATGCCGCCGCCCAGACGTCCCCTGGCGAAATCAAGCACGTCGTTGATCAGTCCGTCCATTCTGGCAACGCCGGAGGTGATGTGCGCGAGCATCCGTTGCTGGCGCTCAGTGCCCGCCTCACATGCCAGCGAATCTGCGGCGATGCTGATGGCCTGCAGCGGACTGCGCAGGTCATGACCCAGCACGGCAATGAACTGGTCGCGCAGGTCGGCGACACGATGCGCGTCGGAGAGCGCAGATTCCGCTCGCACAAGGCGATCTTCCTTGTCGAGGTAACTTCCTACCAGGTCGGCCAGCAGTTCCATGGAGCGTTGGACGTGGGCTACGTCGAAATTGGCCGGTGTCGAATCAATCGCGCAGAGCGTGCCGAAGAAGCTGCCGTCTGGCCGATGGATGGGAACGGACGCATAGCTCTCAAGCCCGTAGATCCGTGGCGTGTGATGCTGGGAGTAAATCGGGTGCTCGCTTGCATGCGCAAATACAACTGACGTCTCCGACTGCCTGATCTCGTCACAGATGGTGGTCTCAAGCACCAGTTGGCCGCCAGGAACCAGCCCGAACCCCAGGGTGTCGAAGGTGGCGCACGCGGTCCAGGTTGTCTGGGTCACGCGGGCAATAGCCGTGAATCGTGAGCCCGTGATGTGGGCGACGGTCTCCAGGATTCGCGGCACGGCCTGGATTCGACCAATCTCGGCGATGTCGTCCAGCAGATTGGGGTCCGTCAGCTTCTGCATGGTCGCTCGTCCGGTGGGCACCGCATCATCCCATGGAACCGTTGTGTAGGTTGATGCGAGGGTGATTGCGGCCTTTTCAGGCTTGGTCGTGGCGGACACCCGGGCCCCCTGCGGGAGGTGAACGACCGATCTGTCCGAATGCAGACATTGCGCAGGTCAGGCCATCTCCTTAGTCTCGTGGTCGCGCCGATCGTCGATGACCGTTCAGAACTTGATTTCCAGCGTTGCCCGATACAACAGCGCCGTCTTGCGGCGCCGCTCGATATCCGTCGAGCCGTTCTCGTCGAAGTAGGCGTTCCCCGAAATGATCGCCTGCTGCAGCAGTTGCCCACGCTCACGCGGAGCTTGCTCTTCCTGCTGATGCTGCATAGACCATAGACGCCGAACTCCCGGCGAGCGGCGCTGAACCTGGCTTGGTTCAACGTATTGCGGATGTAACCCCCGTCTTGGTAGATGAAGCTTCCGCCGAGGGTCAAATCAGTGTTCCGCTCGTAATCGGCAGCAAGCGTAGAGCTGAGCTTTGCCTGGTCCTGCAGACGGTTGGCGGGCCCGGGTACGCCGTCAACCCGCGACTAGTCGCACGTCAGGTTGAAGACAGAGGGCACCGAAACCTCCACTGCGGCCGTGACCCAGCTGCTGAAAGGTCTTGTAGGTGCTGGCTACGGGGACAAGCGGCAGGCTGCCGACGACCGGCGCAAGGTGCGGGTGAAGCTGACGGCCGCCGGTCGAGCGCGTCACCGGCAGCGCGAAGCGAACATCCAGCAGTGGATGCAGCAGGCGCTGGCGCACTCTACGACGCGCTGTAGGCCGCCCAGAGGGCTTTACATCAACGCACCCATATTTATAATCGACCGGATGGTTAAATATGGAATCCGGTGATGGGCCGTCGCAAAAGTATTGATCCGCAGCAGCTCCTTGATGCTGCCGAGCGCGTGGTCGCCCAGATGGGCGCGGCGCGCCTGACGTTGGATGCGGTGGCCGCCGAAGCCGGGGTCAGCAAGGCCTCGGTGGTCTACGACTTCCAGTCCAAGGCCGGTCTCATCCAGGCCGTGGTCGAACGTGCGGTGGCCCGCGACAACGCCTTCAACCGCGAGGCGGCCAAGGGGTTCAATCAGGATGCGCTGCTGCGCGGTCGTATTGCCGCAGCGGCCCAGCCCTTTCCCGAGGCATTCCAGCCGGTGGCCTTGGCGCTGTGCGCGGCCATGGCCCAGGATCCACAGCTGCGCGCGCCCATCCAGCACAACCAGGCGCAGATCCTGGCCGAGATCCAGCAGCAGGCCACGCACCCACGCAGCGCGTTGCTGGCATACCTCGCGCTGGAGGGTATGAAGCTGCTGGAGTCGCTGGACTACGTGCAGTGGCCGGCCACGCAGCGGCAGCAGCTGCTGCAGGACATTGGCGCGTTGATCGACACGCCGCCGCGCTGAACCCGTTCTCTCCCCCGAGGTAACCCTGATGAGTTCTTCCACCCTCTTCCTGACCGGAGGAAGCGGCTACGTGGGCCGCAATCTGATTCGCCGCCTGTGTGCAGACGGTCACCACGTGCGTGCGCTGGTGCGCAGCCCCCAGGCGGCGGCGGTGGTACAGGCGCTGGGCGCCCAGCCGGTACACGGCGATCTGCTGGACCCCGGCATCGCTGCGGCGATGGAGGGCTGCGCCGCGCTGATCCACGCGGCCGCCGACACCGACCACCGAAATGCTTCACCCAGCCAGTGGCAGACCAACGTGGAAGGCACCCGCAACGTGCTGACGGCCGCCCGTACTGCAGGTGTGTCGGTGGCCGTCGTGCTGAGCAGCGAATCGGCACTGACCACCGGTGCGCCTTTGCATCAGGCGCGCGAGGACCATCAGTATCCGGCGCGCGCAGCAGGCATCTACGGCGCGAGCAAGGCTGAAGCAGAACGGGTGGCGATCGCGCTATCCACACCGCATTTCGCAGTGAAGGTGCTGCGACCAAGATTTGTCTGGGGCCGCGACAACACGACCGCTATGCCCTACTTGCTGCAGGCCGTACGCAGCGGCCGCTTCGCCTGGATCGACGGCGGGCACTACCTCACCTCGTCCACCCACGTGGACAACTTGGCTGAAGCGGTCTGCTGCGCCTTGACGCGTGGTGCGGGCGGCCGTGTCTACCACATCTGCGATGGTGCGCCCGTGCCGTTCCGCCGTCTGATTGGCGCTCAGTTGCTGGCTTATGGCGTACAACCGCCTGAAAAACAGGTGCCGCGTGCGCTGCTGCGCGTTTTCATCGGACTGGATGACCTGTTCCGCAGACTGCGGCTGCCTCTGCGTGCGCCAATGACCCGCCAGGAGTTCGCATCTTCAGCGGTGGAGGTCACGCTGGATGACAGCCGTGCACGCAGCGAGCTTCGCTATCGTCCGGCGGTTACGCTGGAAGCCGGAATCGCGATGCTGCAGCGCCAAGTGGCCGAGCAAGACTGATACTCATCGAGCGATCAGTGGGAGAGCCTCGCGCGGTGCGTGGCCGAACAGCCGACTGAACTCGCGGCTGAATTGAGAAGGGCTCTCGTAGCCCACGGCGAACGCGGTGGCGGAGATGCTGGTGCCGCCCCGCTGCAGCAGGCGACGTGCCTCGATCAGGCGCAGCTGCTTCTGGTACTGCAGCGGTGACAGGCCCGTTGCCGCACGGAAATGCCGATAGAACAGCGCGCTGCCCATGCCTGCACGGCTGGCCAGCGCCGCCGCATCAAGCGGTTGCCGGAAGCTGCGTTGCAGGGTGCGAATCGCGCCCGCCATGCGCCGTGCCAAGGGAGATGGCTGGGCCATCGCCAGCAGTGCTGGCCCTGCTTCACCCTGCAACAGACGAAACAGCAGCTCACGCTGCAGGGCAGGCCACAGCAGCCGCTGTGCGTCGGGCGTGTCGAGGGCCAGCTCCAGCAGACGCAGCAGACAGCTCAATACGGGTGAATCCAGCGCTACCACACTGAATGGCGCAGGATGAGGCGCTTGGCCTGTAGGTGGGTTGCCCAACTGGCTCAGCAACTGTCGCAACAAGACGGTGTCCAACTCCACCACCAGCCCCAGAAAATACGTCTGGTGGTTGCCCCGGGCCACCATCCCGCGAGCGGGAACGGGCTGACGGGTGAGTAGTGCATCGCCGGCGCGATATTCCAGCACCGCATCGCCCACCCATACCTGTTTGGCCCCCTGTAGCACCGCCGCCACCGCGGGACGGTACAGAGCCGGGGCCGGAGCGCGCGTTGATCCTGTACGCGCCAGCCAAGCGCCGGGCAGAAGTTCCAGCAGCGGCTCCGCGTCCAGGCTGCGTGCGCGCAGCACCGCCTGCGCCTGCAGCGCTAATGCACGCAGCGGGGCTTGGCGATCACAGGTAGCAGGGGAATCGGGCAAGGATCGTGTGCAATTGGGCAAGTGCGGACGGCACCGTGGGCGCAGCATGTCACGCTCCGTTTCACGAGACAAAGCCACCATGAACAGCGTACACACCCCGCGCACCATCGCCCTGGTTACCGGGGGCAGCCGCGGCATTGGCCGCAGCATTGCCCTCCACTTGGCCAGGCAGGGTAGCGACGTGATGATTACCTACCAGCATCAGCAGGTTCAGGCCGCCGAAACCCTGCGCCAGATCGAAGCCTATGGCGTACGCGCCGCGATGCTGCCGCTGGATCTGGATGCGGTTGGATCACTGGAGACCTTCGCATCGGCTGTGCGGGCACAATTGCAGCGCTGGGGTGCATCGCACTTCCAACAGCTGGTGAACAATGCAGGGCTGCACGCACCATCGGCGTTCGGTGAGATCCGCGGCGATGACATCGACCTGCTGTACCGCGTGCATTTCAAAGCGCCACTGCTGCTGACCCAGTTGCTGGCGCCGCAGCTGGCCGATGGCGGCGCCATCATCAAGATCTCCACCAGCCTGACCCGCCACGTGGCTGCGGGCAGCCTGGTGTACGCAGCAATGAAGAGCGCACTGGAAACCGCCACCCGCTATCTCGCGCTCGAGCTGGGACCGAGGGGCATCGCGGTCAACGCCGTAGCCCCTGGCGCCACCGAGACCGACTTCTTCGGCGGTGCAGTGCGCGACGATGCCGCCGTGAACCACTACGTGGCACAGCACACGGCGATGGGACGTACGGGTCGCCCCGACGACATCGGCATGGCCGTGGCAAACCTGCTGGCGGGAAGCAGTCATTGGATTACCGGTCAGCGCATTGAGGCCTCAGGGGGAATGCTTCTGTAAGCGACTAGAGGGCCTCGCGATGTCAGCTTCTGGCCGAAAGCGGAAGCTGGCGTGTGCATGCAATCCGAGCAGATATTCGTCAACCCGGCCGGGCGCTACAGGTTCTGGAAATGTCCGGATTACCTGGCAGGTCGCCTTCGGCAACTGTGCCGCCGAGCTGATGTGTAATCGCTGGTTGACAAGGTAGAACGATCGTTCTACCTTGGCGCCATGGATAAGACAACGACCGACACCCGACTGAAGATCCTGGACACGGCGGAGGCGCTGATTTACCAGAACGGGATAC
This sequence comes from Stenotrophomonas sp. MYb57, assembly GCF_002966815.1. NCBI lineage: Bacteria > Pseudomonadati > Pseudomonadota > Gammaproteobacteria > Lysobacterales > Lysobacteraceae > Stenotrophomonas > Stenotrophomonas sp. MYb57. Next base: position 177,679 of record NZ_CP023271.1, on the reverse strand, counting down.
ATGCGACCGGCATGGATCTGCTGGTGAAGACCTCTGGCGTTGCGCGCAAGAGCATTTACCGACACTTTGAAAACAAGGACCAGGTTGCCGCAGCCGCATTGAACGCGCGGGACGTGCGCTGGCTCAACTGGTTCAGGCAGGAATGCGACAAGGCCGGCAGCCCGGAAGCGCGCATCCTGGGCATGTTCACGGTGCTCAAAGGTTGGTTCAAGTCCGAGGGCTATCGCGGCTGTGCCTTCATCAACACGGCAGGTGAGGTCGGCGATTCGCACGACCCGATCCGCAGGATCGCCAAGCATCACAAGCAGAAACTGCTCGATTACACGCTGGAGCTCACCGGGCAACTAAACATCGCGCAGCCGGCCGTTCTGGCGCAGCAGCTGCTGCTTCTGATGGAAGGCGCCATCACCGTATCGCGCGTGATGGGTGACTACGACGCCGCAGACACCGCAAGGGAAGTTGCGCAGGTGTTGTTGAAGCAAGCCACGCGCTAACGCCGCAGTAACCGAAATCCCGCCGCAGTACCCCGTTCATCCATTTCCATTGGAGGCCCCACCGTGTCCGCAGAAGCACCCCGTCCCCCTCTTCCCCCGTTCACTCTCGAATCGGCGATCCAGAAGGTTCGCTTGGCAGAAGATGGCTGGAATTCCCGCGATGCCGACAAAGTGGCGCTTGCCTATTCGCTCGACACCCAGTGGCGAAACCGCGCCGAGTTCACCAACGGCCGCGAGGAAGCCCGGCAGTTCCTTGCCCGAAAGTGGAAGAAAGAGCTTGAGTACCGCCTGATCAAGGAGTTGTGGGCATTCACCGGCAACCGCATCGCCGTGCGCTACGCCTATGAATGGCGCGACGACTCTGGAAACTGGTTCCGCTCCTATGGAAACGAGAACTGGGAATTCGGCGCGGATGGTCTGATGGAGCGCCGCTTCTCATGCATCAACGATATGCCCATCAAGGACAGCGAACGCAAGTTCCACTGGCCACTGGGGCGCCGCCCGGATGATCACCCGGGGCTGTCCGACCTGGGCATGTAAGTTGCGGAGCCAACGTGAGGAAGGCCTGCGGGCGTGAATGCGCCCGCGGGCTTTCCATGTCAGCACGGGGTGCTCCTTCGCTTCAGGGTCCGGCTACGGCTGCACTTCAGCGCGGAACGCGATCTCGATCAACTGTTCGGGGAAGGCGAGCGCGGAAACCCCGATGAGGTTGCTGGCCACCTGGGGAACAGGCTGGCCATAGACGGCAGGCCTGACCTTGCTGCTGGCGGCGAACGCCGCAGGCACATCAATGACAAACAGGGTTTCCTCAACCACATCCGCCAACGATCCACCCAGCTCGGCCAACAACACCTGCGCGTTCTCGTAGGTGCGCTTCATCTGCGCTTCCATGGTGTCGAAGTTGGCAGGCTTTCCATCAGCGCCCAGAGCGGCCGGCGCCACCAGCTGTCCCTCCGGCGTGTGCGAGAGCTGGCCCGATACGAAGATCGAATTGTTCACGCGCACGGCCTGTACATACCCATAGGCCGATTCCCACGGCACGCCGAAGCTGGCCGTCTTCCGGTTGGAGGTGCTCATTGCGTTGTCCTTCCAAGGATAAGGTCGCCAGTCTGCCGGCAGGCTCGGGTCCCCGCCTGCCCCGAACGGGTGAGGCAAGCGTGATCGTGAGCCTCGTGCGGCGGCTGCTGGCCGGAAGCAGACACAGCCTTCGGTTGCACCATCCATGCGCCGTTTGTTCAATCCAGCGCGTGCTCGGCCAGACATGATCTATCGGTCCCAATGCAATCCCGCACCGATGACAGATTCCGATACGTGCCGTTCGCCAGTCCAAAGTACCTTCCGACGTTGTGTCATCGGCGGAGAACGAAAGGACAGATCGGCACCGCCGCAGGTTACGGAGGGGGCGATAGCCTTCTCCACCCTGTCTTCCCTGGCCGCAGTATTGAGCGATGAGAACCGCCGGCTGTTGCGGCTGCTGCGCGAACTTCAACCCAGGTCGCTCACCGAACTGTCCGAGCACTGCGGGCGCAAGGTTCCAAGCCTTTCTCGTACCCTTCGGATGATGGAAGGCTATGGGCTGGTTGAACTGAAGCGGGTCGGGGCGTCTGTGGTGCCATCTGCCATGGCCACGCGCTTTCTCATAGAGCTCGACTAGCCCCACGCTGTATCGCCGCGTCGCGGAGTTCTGTCGTTATTGCCTCGCTGAGGTGTCAGCCCACTACGCTGGCAATCACGACCCATGTCGCATATTCCTCTATCGCTTAAGGCCCTTGCGCCATCGGCGTCTGGGGTGGCTTAACAGCGTGGGAGAATGCCGAAAGCGTCTTGCATCAAGCGTTGAATGCAACTTGTCTGATTGGCGTTGCGCAGCCACAGAGGTACAGATGGCGGGCCATCGAAAAAGGATGGCCGGGCCTCGAAGACCCGTGCGCTTGTTTGATTACGCTTGCCAGCCGGCGTCACCCCGCGTGACGCCGGCTGGCAATCCGTCTGCCGGCTATGGCGGGCGGAGCGTGGAGGCCCTGTGCCTGCCGGCTTCAACAAGCGCCCGGTTTTCGAGCCACGTCTCCGCCCGCCACCTTTGTGTGGCGGTTACCGTCTGTCCTGCACGGAGCCCCAGCCATGACTGCACCGGAATTCCCCCGCCCCCATCCCTATCGCGCAGCTGGCGATGCGTCATCAGAACAAGCATCTGCGATCGATCCCAGAGCTTTCATCGCCACGCTGACGCGGATTGGAAAAGGCGCAGCCGCCGACGGCCAGCCGTGGCCGGAGCGTCATCAGATGCCCGGCCGCCGCATGGCGCTGGCCGATGCGGACTGCGCACTGGCTGGCCTGCGCATCGCGCTGGAAATGCTGCTGGCGGCCGAGCGCGTCCGCCAGAACGGACCGGACGACGAATACGTGGGCGATCGGGTGATGGAGGGTTTGATGATGGCGTGCCTGGCGCTGACCGCGCAGGTCAGCGCGCGGATGCGGCCTGAGGCGTAACGCCGGAGAATCTTCCGGCGTTACCGCCGGTCATTCGCAGGAATCGCCTTCTTCCTTCAGCATCGCCTCGTCCACCGGCCGCTCGCGCTCGATCAGCGCGCGCTGCTCCGCGTTCGGCTCGCCCAGCCACCACACGTTGCAGCGAGTGGTAAGGCGGCCGACCATCTTCGAGTGCGTCGGCGAATACAGCATCGCCAGCGCGGTGGTCGAGCACTGGTGCGCCTGACAGGCCGTGTAGAGCCACCACGGCTCGCCCTGCAGCACCATCAATTCGCCAAGCCCGCTGGGACCGCTCAGCAGGCGTTCGCGCAGGGAGGGGATGTTCTTGTCGGGCGATTCGGCCGCCGCAGTGTTCTTCATCAGGGCGTCGAACGCGGCCAGCACCTTCGGGTCCTTGCGGCCGCAGTCGTCCACGGTGTTGCCGCCGACCAGGGTGAAGAAATAAGTCGCCAGCGGATTGTCTGCGCAGGTGAGTTCGGCGCCGGGGGTCTCACCTTCCGGCTCGCCTTCGTTGTCCCACACCGACGGGTCCACGCCGTCTTCGACGGAAGGCGCGTTCTCGACCACCGTGGCCGTGGCGGCTGGGGCTTCCGTCGGCGCAGCAGTAGTGGCGGGTGCAGCTGCGGTGCCTGCTTCCGGTGCCGGTGCCTGCGTGCACGCAGCCAGCAACGCGACCAGCCCTGCCATTCCCATCATTCGAGACGTCATTCCCTGTCCTGTGTCCATTCGCCCAGCCGGCGACCGCGTGATTCTACCCGCCAGCCAAGGTGGATACTCTGGCAATCACGCCTTCCATCACTGCCAGGATGCAGACGCATGCGCCGTTCACTACTTGCCTCGATGCTTCTCAGTGGCCTGTTGCTGGCCGTGCCTGTGATTGCGCAACAGCCCGCTGCGCCCTTATCCATCTCGCTACCCGATGTCCCCCTGCCCGCCGCGCTGGATCGCGTGCTGCGCGATTACGAACAGGCGTGGCGCGCCGGTGATGCGAAGGCGTTGGCGGGATTGTTCGCCGAGGACGGTTTCATCCTGCAGAGCAACCAGCCGCCCGTGCGCGGGCGCGCGGCGATCGAGGCGGCGTATGCCGGCCAGGGAAGCAGCCCGTTGCGGCTGCGTGCGCTGGCCTATGCCGCAGAGGAATCCACCGGTTACATCATTGGTGCCTACACCTACGGCAGCAACGCAGGCGATACCGGGAAGTTCACGCTGACGTTGAAGCGCGTGGCGGGTGGGCCGTGGATGATTTTTTCGGACATGGACAACACCAACACGCCGCCGCGGTCGCGGTGATGGGCGCTGCGGGTTCCACAGTAGATCCACGCCATGCGTGGATGGCTTTCGCGCACGCAAAAAAAAACCCCGGCACTGGGCCGGGGTTTTCGATTCACTTGAACAGCGTATCCGGATACTCCGGCTTCTGTTCGCGTGCCAACAGCGCACGCAATCCTTCTTCCGGGGTCTGCTCGCCATGCAGCACGGCGCGCACGCGGTCGGAGATGGGCAGGTCGATACCATGACGGCGCGCCTGTCGCATCACTTCGTCTGCGGTCTGCACCGACTCGACCACCTGACCGATTTCGCGGATGGCGTCCTGCAGCGTCTGCCCGCGGCCCAGGGCCAGGCCCAGGCGGCGGTTGCGCGACAGGTCGCCGGTGCAGGTCAGCACCAGGTCGCCCAGCCCCGCCAGGCCCATCAGCGTTTCCGGCTTGGCGCCGATCGCTGCCGCCAGGCGCAGCATCTCGTTGAGGCCACGGGTGATCAGGCCGGCACGGGCGTTCAGGCCCAGCTGCATGCCATCGGCGACGCCGGTGGCCACGGCCAGCACGTTCTTCATCGCACCGCCCAGCTCGGCACCGACCATGTCGTCGCCGGTGTAGGCGCGGAACGCCGGACCGTGCATCGCCTCGGCCACCGTCTGCGCGAACTCGGGCACGTCGCCGTGCACGGTGATCGCGGTCGGCAGGCCCAGGGTGACTTCCTTGGCGAACGACGGCCCGGTGACAACGGCCAGCGGCACGTCCTCGCCCAGCACTTCGCGCGCTACTTCATGCAGGAAGCGGCCAGAGCCGGGCTCGAAGCCCTTGGTGGCCCAGGCCACACCGGCACCGGCCGGACGCAGCGGTGCCAGCGCGCGCACGGTTTCACCGAATGCATGCGACGGGGTCACCACCAGGATCCAGGCGGCACCTTCCACCGCCGACGCGAGGTCGGTGGTGGCGCGCAGCGATTCCGGCAACGGAATGCCCGGCAGGTAACGCGGATTCTCGTGGCGCTGGTCGATGGCCTCAACCACGGCGGCATCGCGCCCCCACAGCACGGTCTGGCGACCGTGGCGGGCGAGCAGCGTCGCCAGCGCGGTTCCCCAGGAACCGGCGCCGAGTACGGCAATCTTGTCAGCGGTAGTGCTCATCCGTGACGTCGCGGCCGGGATCAGGCGTTGCCGGCCGGCTCGGAGTCAGCCAGCGACGGTGCGTCGCCCTGCTCCTGGCGCTGGCGCAGGGTTTCTGCGTACAGGCCTTCGAAGTTGATCGGCTGCAGGAAGAACGGCGGGAAGCCGCCGGCCTGGATCAGGTCGCTGACCAGCTGACGCACGTACGGGAACAGGATGTTCGGGCACTGGGTGCCGAGCAGCACGTCGATCGACTGCGGGTCCAGGCCGACCAGGCCGAACACGCCAGCCTGCTTCACTTCGGCCACGTACGCGGTGCGCTCGCCGGCCTGGCAGGTCAGGGTCACGGCCAGCACGACTTCAAAGGCATTCTCGCCCAGACGCTGGACCTGCTGGTTCAGGTTGAGCTGCAGTTCCGGCTGCACCTGGTCGTTGAAGATCGACGGGGCATTCGGCGACTCGAAGGAAACGTCCTTGACGTAGATCTTCTCGACGGTGAACGCGGGGCCGGTGGCGGCATCGACCGGCGCGACAGCGCCGTTGGTGGTCTCTTCGGACATTTCCAGTAACTCCAGTGAATGCAATGAAAACGATGGTCGAATTACTGCGATGGGGGCGGCGGAGGGCGCAAACAAGGCCACATCCGCCACCGCCTGCTATCAGTTGCGGCCCTTGACCAGCGGCAGTTCTGCCTGCTGCCACGCGGGGATGCCGCCGTCGAGCACGAAGACCTTCTCGAAGCCGGCCTTCTTCAGCGCCTTGGCGGCGGTCTCGGACGCGTTGCCGCTGCGGCACACCAGCACCACCGGGGCCTGCTTGGCGTTGGCCACCAGCTTGTGCTCGGGGCCGAACGCGCTGGCCTGGGCACTGCGGCTGCCGGCGATGTGGCCCTTTTCGAAATCAGCGCTGGGCGACAGATCAACCACCACCGTGCCGCCCGCGTTGATCAGCTGGGTCAGTTCGGCGGGCTTGATGCCCTTGAAGCCCCGGAACAGGCGGCGGATTTCGGTGACGATGAGGGCCACGGTCAGGCCGACCAGGGCCGCGGACAGCATCGGGTTTCGGCCTGCGAAGGCCAGCAACTCTTCGTAATTCACTCAGGTCACGGGTCGATTAAGCGGGCGCCGATTGTCGCACAAGCCGGGAGCGCCCCGTCACTGCCCCTGCCAGAGGTCCGGCAGGCCCGCACTCTGCCACCAGCGCTTGGCTTCCGGATCCCAGCGCCAGCGCTCGGTCACCACCACGGTGCGCTCGGCCTGGGTGTTCTGGTTGATCACCCCGATTTCGACCCGGCGCTCGACCTGGCCGCCGTCCAGCGATGCGCTGCTGCGCTCGCGGTAGGACGACACGCGCAGCTGCGCATAGCGGTTGAGCTCGAACTCGGTCGGCGGCTTGGACTTGCGCAGCTGCGGGTCCAGATAGGCGATGGCGTCGTCCATGCTGCCCCAGCGGATGGTGGCACCGTAGGCGATCTGGGTCTCTTCCAGCAGCTTGCGCTGCTTGCGGCTGAGGTCGTCGGCGGCAGCGCCGGCGGCGGCGCTGAGCAGCAGCAGGGAACACAGGAGGATCTGGATGAGGCGGCGCATCGGTGGGTTCCGCAGGGCGTCAGCCTGCCATCCTACCCTTTGGCGAAGGCAACGAAGCGACCGCTGAATTCGGCCGCGGCCTTGCCGTCGGCACCGGGCTGGGTGGCGACAATGCTGATGCGGGCCTTGCCGCGCTGGCGGAAGGTGGCCAGGAAGGTCTCCCAGGCGCCGCTTCCGGCCGCTTCGGCATGGGCATGCAGGTCTTCATAGACCGGTGCCAGGTAGCGCAGGTTGCTGTCGGCCACGTAGACCTCGGCGTCGTGGCCGGCCAGGCGCAGGCGCAGGCTGACCAGCGCCCAGCCGGACAGGGTCAGCACCGAGGCCAGGCTGCCGCCGAACGCATTGCCCTTGTCATTGACGTTGGCCACCAGCGGCGCGGTGATGCGCAGCACGCCGTCGGCATAGCCATCCAGGCGGATCTGCATCGCGCGGACCGCCGGCATGCAGTCCAGCACGTCCTGCAGGGCAGCCAGCGAAGAGGTCAGGGCATCAACAGCCATCAGCAGCAACCACGACAACGAAGGGCCCGCATAATGACGGTAATGGCCAACCATACGATACCCACTGGCTGGACCCTGATCTCGCTGCGCCCGCAGGGCCAGCAGGCGGCGCTGCGCCACGCCGCAGCAGGGCTGGGAGGCCGTACCGTCGCGCTTTCGCCCTGGCGGCTGCAGCGTCTGCAGGGCAGCGCCGCGCGCCAGCAACTGCAACGGGCGCTGACCAGCGATCGGGTGGTGTTCACCAGCCCGGCGGCCGTGGCCGCAGCGGCCAGCCTGCTACCGCTGGCGGCGGCGCAGCGCAGCCCGTGGCTGACGGTGGGCGAAGGCACGGCGCGTGCCCTGCTGGCCCATGGCGTCGCTGACGTCCATGCGCCCCAGCGGATGGACAGTGAGGGCCTGCTGGCGATGCCGGTGCTGGGCGATGTGCGGGGCATGCAGATCGGGCTGGTGACCGCACCGGGAGGCAGGGGCCTGATTGCCGCTGAGTTGCAGGCCGCGGGCGCGCAGATCACCCGCGCTGATGTCTACCGAAGGCTGCCGCTGCGCTTGTCACGGCGCATGCTGGCGCGTTTGGCCCGTTCTCCAACGCCTTGGCTGCTGGCCATCAGCAGTGGCGAGGCATTGCAGCGTTTCTGGCAGCAGCTGCCTGCGCACTGGCAGCAGCGGCTGCGGGCGAACGCGATCGCGCTGGTCGCCAGCGACCGGCTGGGCGCGCAGGCGCAGGCCCTGGGGCTGACCCGGGTGGTGCGCAGCGAGGGCCCTACCAGCGTTCAGTTGATGGCCGCTGCACACACTGCGCTCACCGGCCCGGCAGCGACCTGAACAGGCACCCGGCAGCGGCTTGCCGGTGTCGTCGGCAACAGTGATGCTGTGCACAACGCTGCCTGCCGGATCTGTTCCGGCATTGCCGCCGACAAGGAAGCCCGATGAACGACACTCTGCCGCCCGCTCCATCGCCCCATCGCCCCATGCGCTGGCTGCTGCCGCTCGCCGTGCTGGCGGTGCTGGGCGCGGGCGGCTATGCCGGCTACCACTATTGGCAGAAGCAGCAGAGCGACCAGCTGGCGCAGGCGCAGACCACCGCCGTGCAGCTGAAGGGGCTGGAGGCTACGGTCGAGGCCCTGCGCCGCGACCAGCGTGCTGCCAGCCAGCGCTTGCAGGATGCGGCCACCACCAACCGGGTGCTGCGCGACGAAGTGCTGGGCCTGTCGCAACGCAGTGCCCTGCTGGAAGAAAACCTGGCCAAGCTGGCCGACAGCGCCAACCAGGGCCGTCAGGCCGTGCAGCGCGATGAGGCCGAACTGCTGCTGACCCAGGCCGCACAGCGGCTGGCCTTCGCCGATGACGTGGAAGGCTCACGCCGGCTGTATGCGCTGGCCGCCACTGCATTGGCCGATCTGCCCGACAGCGACGGCCTGAACCTGCGCCAGGCACTGGTGCAGGAACGCAACGCGCTGGATGCGTTGGGCGCTGGCCCGCGCGTGCTGTCACTGCAACGCCTGGACGCGCTGGGCAAGGCCCTGCAGGGCCTGCCTTCGCAGATCGCGCAGACGCCGGCCAACAACACCGCAAAACCGTGGTGGCAGGCCGCGCTGGCGCCCTTCGTGGATATCACCCCGAGCCGCCTGAACGGCCCGCTGACGTCGGCCGAGCGCACCACCATCGATACGGCGCTGCAGCTGGAACTGACCCTGGCCCGCGCAGCGATCGAGCGCGGCGACGGCAAAGGCCGCGATGCCGCGCTGAACAGAATCGATCTCTGGGCGCAGCGGCGCTGGCCGGATTCACCGGACCTGCGCGCGCAACGTGCTGAACTCCATGCCCTGCGCTCGCTGCCATTGCAGGCCGATGACACCGTGCTTGGCAGCACCCTGCAACAACTGCGTACCCAGACCGACCGGAGGTAAGCCCGTATGAAACCCCTGCAATCACTGGTCGTGCTGTTGCTGGCAGTGGCCATTGGCGTAGTTGCCGCGCAATGGCTCGGCACCGATGACCTGAACCGCTACGGCGAAGTGACCCTGCGCTATGGCGGCTACGACTACCACAGCAACCTGCCGAAGGTAGCGCTGCTGTCGGTGATCGGCGTGCTGGTGCTGTGGCTGCTGTGGAGCCTGATCGCCGCACCGTTCCGTGCCTGGGGCCGCTACCGCCGCAAGCAGGGCCGGGTGCGCCTGATCGATGGTCTGCTGGCCTATGAGCATGGCCAGTGGCAGCGCGCCGAGAAGCTGCTGGATGGCGCCGCCAAGGATCCGGAAGTGAGCGGGGTTGCCCTGGCCAATGCCGTGCGCAGCGCGCAGGTGCGGGCCGATGCACCCGCTGCCGAGGCGCTGCTGCAGCGCCTGGGCGAAAGCGATGCGACCTTGCAGGCACTGCTGCGTGCCGAGCAGCTGTTGGCCAACGATCTGCCGGTGGATGCGATCAACGCATTGGATGTGGCGGCGATCCAGCCGCTGCCGCCGCGTGGTCTGTGGCTGCGTACCGAAGCGCTGGCACGTGCTGGCCGCGCGCACGAGGCTTACGGCCAGCTGGGCGCGCTGCGCCAGACCAAGGTGCTTCCGGCCGAGGCCAGCAGCGAGCTGGAAGCACGCCTGGCCGCGCAGGCACTGCTGGAAGCGGGTGACGTCAACGCCCTGGCTGCGCAGTGGGAAGCCACGCCGAAGGCGCTGCGACCGACGCCGGACGTGGTTGCCGCCTACGCCACCCGTGCAGTTGCACTGGACTGGGACGAACCGGCACTGCTGGCGCTTGAGCAGGCGCTGGACCACCGCTGGGATGACGAACTGGTGGCCGTGTATGGCCGTCTGCCGGCCGAACGTCTGGCCACGCGCCAGGCCAACCTGCAGCGCTGGCGCAATGTGCATGACGACTCGGCCGCCCTGCGCCTGGCCCAGGGCCGCATCGCGCTGGCGCAGCAGCAGTGGGACGCGGCCGATGCGTTCCTGCATGAAGCCATCGCCGCGGGTGCTGGTGCCCCTGCATGGGAAGCGCTGGGCGAAGCCTTCGCGCAACGTGGCGAACACGTGCTGGCCGCGCAGTGCCTGGCCAACGCGCTGCGCCTGCAGCGTGGCGAAGACAGCGTGGCGCTGGTGCGTGCACCGGCAGCGGTGGTTGACCCGCCGCGGCATGCGACCGTCGAGGAGCAGTCGATTGCACCGCTGCCGCCGGTGTACGACGCCAATGAAGAGCGCGACGCGTTTGGCAACCCGCGGATGCCGTGACCCTGGCTGAAGGTGTGCCGACCAACGGTCGGCACCCACCAGAGGATGCAATCTCGGCACCCACCAGGGGATGCAATCAACGAAAACGCCGCCCATCGGGCGGCGTTTTCAATTCCAACGTTGCCGGCCAGCGGCCGGCACTACCGTGGCGTTCAACGTTCGACGATCGCCACCACGCCCATGCCTCCGGCGGTGCAGATCGACACCAGCGCACGGCCACCGCCGCGCTCGGCCAACTGCTTGGCCGCCGTGGCGATCACGCGTGCACCGGTGGCGGCGAACGGGTGACCGGTGGCCAGCGACGAACCCAGCAGGTTGATCTTGTCCGGGTCGATGCGGCCCATCGGCGCATCCAGGCCGAGGCGGTTGCGGCAGTAATCCTCGCTCTCCCACGCACGCAGGGTGCACAGCACCTGTGCGGCGAAGGCTTCGTGGATCTCGTAGATGTCGAAGTCCTGCAGGGTCAGGCCGTTGCGCTTGAGCATCTCCGGCACGGCCACGGTCGGCGCCATCAACAGGCCTTCGCCGTGCACGAAATCGACGGCCGACACGTGTGCGTCGCGCAGGTAGGCCTGCGGCTCGTGGCCATGTGCGCGTGCCCACTCTTCGCTGGCCAGCAGCACGGCGGCGGCGCCATCGGTCAGCGGGGTGGAATTGGCTGCGGTCAGGGTGCCACGGCCGGATACCTTGTCGAAGGCCGGCTTCAGCGTGGCCAGCTTCTCCAGCGAGGTGTCGGCACGCAGGATGTTGTCGCGCTCGACGCCGCGGAACGGTGCGATCAGGTCATTGAAGAAGCCGCGCTCATAGGCTGCGGCCAGCTTCTTGTGCGAAGACACCGCCCACTCGTCCTGCGAGTCGCGCGAGATGTTCCACTCCTTGGCCATGTCCTCGCAGTGGTCGCCCATGCTCTTGCCGGTACGCGGCTCGGCCACGCCCGGAAACTCCGGCTTGAGCTCGGCGAACTTGAAGCCGGAGGTCAGTGCGCGGATCTTGTCGCCGGTGCTCTTGGCACGGTTGGCAGCCAGCAGGCGCACACGCAGCTTCTTGCCATACACGATCGGCACGTCGGAGGTGGTGTCCGAACCACCGCCGATGCCGGACTCGATCTGCCCCAGGGCGATCTTGTTGGCAACGGTGATGATGCTGTCCAGCGAGGTGCCGCAGGCGCGCTGCAGGGTGATGCCGGGGGTCAACGGCGACAGGCCCGAGGACAGCGTGGCTTCGCGGCCCAGGTTCCAGTCGCTGGAGTGCTTGATGACCGCACCCATCGCCACTTCGCCCAGCTGCTGGCCGTGCAGGCCGAAGCGCTCGACCAGCGCTCCCAGCGTACGCACCGACATGCCGAGGTTGCCGACATCCGAGTACGCGGTGTTCTGCCGGCAGAACGGAATGCGGACGCCACCGAGGATGGCGACGGGACGAGCGTTGGGCATGGAGATACCTGGCATGGATGAGGGTGTCTGCAACATGGCCTGCACGACAGAGCAGGCATAATGGGGCCAAGTGTAGCTGCCGCCCTGTGATGGGCCAACCGTGGAACCATGAGCAAACCCGACCCTGCGATGAATGCCCTTGGCGTGCTGGCCCTGGAACTGGCCGGCGGCGAAATCCCCCGCCAGGCGGTGCTCAGCGCTGAACAGGCCGGTGAACTGGCCGAACGCGTCGGCCGCGACCTGTCCAAGCTGGTGCCACAGGTGGCCGAGCTGGACCTGGTGTTCGCCGCCGCCCATTTCGATCCGGCCGAAGTGCTTCGCCCCGGCTGGCCGATCCATCGCCGCCTGGAAGAACTGCAGATGCGCGCGCCCGGTAGCAACCAGGGCCCGCGCGTGCTGGCCTTCGGCGCCGATGCCAGCGGTGATGTGCCGCTGCCGTTCCAGGCCGACGCTACCCTGGTAGGCGGTGGCCTGCGGGTGGTGCCGTTCCTGCTGACCGGTACCGACGTGGCCACCACGACAGCCGTGGCCGATGCCCTGGAAGAGGTGCTGCTGGCCAATGGCATGGCCCATGCCGATACCGCGCTGATGGCACAGAACACGTTCGGTGCGCGCGTGGAGCACGCACGCTATTTCACCGTGAACGACCTGGCCGCGATGATGTCGATGCAGTACGACAACCAGGGACTGGCCGCGCTGTGGCCGCTGATTGAAACCGCGATCCTGGCCCCGGGCCAGGACGAGTGGCTGAGTGACGCGCCCGAGCCGTTGCTGCGCTATACGCAGGGCGAAGCGCGCATGGCGCTGTTCGACCCGGCCGGCTGGTGCGCGCATTACAACCACGGCAAGGGCGACTGCGAGCGCCTGCAGGGCATCTACGAGCAGTTCCTGATGCGCCAGCGGCAGATGGCCGCGGTGCTGGAAGCGCACGGTGTGCCGGTGCTGTTCGTGCATTGCGAAGCCGGCCAGGACGCGCGCGAGCTGCTGGCGCGCTGATCAAGCCGCACCACGCGCCGCCGACCGGTTCGGCGGCTCGATGTGTGATCATTACGGGCTTGTGCATGGACCGCTCATGCGCGGACAACGACGAACTGCATGCTGCATACGATTCAATCGGCAGGGTTGACCCTGCTTGCCACCACCATATGTGGCCTTCCCATCATGGCGCAGGCGGCAGCACCGATTGCCGCGACACCCACCTGCACACTTGCGCCGGCCTTCGCTGCTGCCGTGGCAGAGCCCGAGGTCTACGACAGCAATGTCAGCTTCAGCAACACGGTCAAGGTGCAGGTCAGCGTGGATGCGCAGGGCCGCGCCCACGATGCGCGTGTGCTGAACGGCTCCCGCAACCGGCTGCTGGATGATGCAGCCCGGAAGGCTGCCCTCAGCTGGCAGTATCTGTGCCAGGGCCAGGGCGGCATCGCGCAACCGGTCGTGCCTGTTCCGGAGCCGGCCTGCCGGCTGGACCGCCTGAGCTGGGCGGACAACGAGCCCAGGTTCTCCAGCGCACTGCGGTCCAGCGGTCTGCGCGGCTCGGTGGAGGTCTGGTTGCGCCCGATGGCCGGCGATCCGGCAATAACGGAGGTGAAGATCGGCAGGAGCAGTGGTGATGCGCGCATCGATGACACGCTGCTCACCGCCGCACGGAACTGGCGTCTGACCTGCCCGCGGGACACGCCCGTGAAGCACCCTTGGATCAGCTTCACCCAGTCGTTCAACTTCCAACCGCGGAGCCAGCTGCCGGCCCCGGCGGCGTCAGAACCGGAGCCGGATGATGTCGTGATCGCAAATGACGCACTGTTGGAGTTCGGCACCGTCGCCGGCTTCGTCAAAGAGCTGCCGAACATGAAGGGCGTAGATCTTGCGCCGGATCAGCCCAGTCAGCCCGGAGTGACGCTTTACAACACCAGTGTTGGCGCGATCATGCGGGAAATTGAGACGACCAAGGGACGGTTGAAGCCGGTGACCCTGACCCATTGGCTGGTGATGGTACCGCCCCACCACACGGGACCAGCCGTGGTGCGCACATTCAAGCGCGAAGTGATCGATGCCACGACGGGTAAGACCCACATGCAGACCGACATCTCGATCCTGTGTGAAAGCAGCCCCGCCGAATGCGCTGAACTGCGGCAGCGACGCGATGCACTGCTCCTGAGGTCCCGCTGACTGATCGTTTGTAGAGCCGAGCCCATGCTCGACTCAGGCCGCCTGAAGCGCAGCCGAGCCTGGCCCGGCTCTACAGGGGGCAGAGAAAAACGCCGGCGTTTGCCGGCGTTTTCCATTTCCAGAAGAACCGCCCTTACGGAGCCTTGCTGATCACCGCGCACGCCAGTCGCGCACCGGCGTTGCCGGTCGGCTGGGTCTTGTAGTCGTCCGCGTCGGCGTGGACGATCAGGCCACGGCCGATGATGTCGAAATCATCACCCTTGCCGATGTTGACGTTGCTCGACACCGGACCATCAATGGTGGCTACGCCCTTGTCGTCGGCCTTGATGTTGGGCATGTCGCCACCGTGGTGCGGATCAGTGGCCACGTTGCCGTGGTCCTGCTTGCCCGGATTGAAGTGGCCGCCGGCGCTCATGCCGTCCGGCGCGCTGCAGTCACCCTTCTCGTGGATATGGAAGCCGTGCTCGCTGCCCGGCTTCAGGCCACTGATCTGGCCGGATGCGTGCACCTTGCCGTCGACCAGCTTGAAGGTGATCGAGCCCTTGGTTTCATTGCCCTGGGTCGGTGCCAGTTCGGCAGTGGCCGAGGCATCGGCTGCCGGGGCCGCTGCGGTAGCCGGTGCAGTGGCCGGATCGGCCGGTGCTGCCGAACCTTCGGCCGGGGTGGTGGCCGGGGCTTCGGCTGCCGGTGCTGCCGGTTGCTGGTTGCAGGCGGCAAGGCCCAGTGCAGCGATGGCCGCGAACAGCGAAGTGTGGATCAGACGCATGGAAACTCTCCTTGGGAAATGCCGGTGGTGTGATCAGCGGGTTACCCGGATCACGCCGCAGGCGATGCGGACGCCGGCATTGCCGGCGGGCTGGCTGCGATAGTCGTCGGCCCTGGCATGCACGACCAGTGCACGCCCGGCGATATCCGTGGCGGCGCCTCCGCCCAGGGTAACGCCCTTCAGATGCACATCGATGTTGGCGCGGCCCTGCGCGTCTGCCTGCAGGTTGTCGATGTCACCGAGGTGGTGCTTGCCGCTGCCGGCACGACCGTGGGCGACGCCGGCGGGATTGAAGTGGTTGCCGGCGCTGCTTGCGTCCACCGCGCTGCAGTCACCGCGCTCGTGGATGTGGAAGCCGGCCTGCTGCATCGGCTGCAGGCCGCCGACCAGGCCGGTCAAGTGCACGCCACCGCTTTCGGTCTTCAACACCAGACGGCCGCTGACGATGCTGGCCGAGGCTGGCGCCAGGTTTGCTTCGGCCAGCTGGGCCACGGGCGTGGTGACCACCGGCGGCGGTGTGGGCTGCGGCTTCTTCGGTGCGCTGCCACAGGCAGACAGGAGCACGGCAGCGGACAGCGGCAGAAGGGCGAAGGACAAACGCATCGAGGACTCCTTGCAGGTAACACTACGGACGGCATCGTCCATGGAGGATCAACAGTTCGGCAAGCGGGTGCGAGGATCGCGTGCAGGCACCGTTCAATGGCCGCCGCGGCGGCGACCGGCGCCCAGCTTGCGGGTAAGCGTATTGCGGCCGAGGCCCAGGCGCGCGGCGGCTTCGGCGCGACGACCGTGGGTGATCTGCAGGGCGGCCTCCAACAGGGCGTGGTCGACCCGTTCGCGCACCTGCGCGTGCAGGCCCTCGGTGCCCTCGGCCAGCTGCCGGCGTGCCCATTCGGACAGCAGCGCTTCCCATTGGCCCGGGTCACCGGCGGCCGCGCTGCTGCGCCGGCTGCGGGTGCGGTTGAGCGCGGTATCAACATCAGCCACACCGATGGTATCGGCGGCGGCCAGTGCGGCCATGCGCCAGCACACGTTTTCCAGTTCGCGGACGTTGCCCGGCCAATCGTGCTCGCGCATCGCCTGCAGGGCGGCGGCGGTCAGCCGCTTGGGCGGCGTATCGAGCCTGCGCGCGGCAGCCGCCAGGAACGTGGTGGCCAGTTGCGCGATGTCCTCGCGGCGCTCGCGCAGCGGCGGCAGCTGCAGGCGCACCACGTCCAGGCGGTGCAGCAGGTCGGCTCGGAATTTTCCCTGCGCGACCAGTCCTTCCAGATCCTGGTGGGTGGCGGCGACCACGCGCACATCGACGCGGATCAGTTCGCGTCCGCCCACGCGGAAGAATTCGCCCTGGGCGAGCACGCGCAGCAGGCGCGTCTGCAACGGCAACGGCATGTCACCGATTTCATCGAGGAACAGGGTACCGCCGTTGGCCTGCTCGAAGCGGCCGATGTGGCGCCGC
Source organism: Stenotrophomonas sp. MYb57 (assembly GCF_002966815.1). NCBI lineage: Bacteria > Pseudomonadati > Pseudomonadota > Gammaproteobacteria > Lysobacterales > Lysobacteraceae > Stenotrophomonas > Stenotrophomonas sp. MYb57. Next base: position 161,178 of record NZ_CP023271.1, on the reverse strand, counting down.
TGCGCGCCGGTGAACGCACCGGCCTCGTGGCCGAACAGCTCGCTTTCCAGCAGCTCGGCGGGAATGGCGGCGGTGTTCAGCGCGACGAACGGATGCTGCGCACGCGGTGATTCGCGGTGCAGCGCGTTGGCCACCAGCTCCTTGCCGGTACCGGTTTCGCCGATGATCAGCACCGCCAATGGCGCCTGCGCGAGGCGGCCGATGGCGCGGAACAGCGCGCGCATCGGTGGCGTATCGCCCACCAGTTGCGGCGGCTGGTCGCTGGCGGCTTCTGCGGCGGGAGTCGGCGCGGCCATGGCCGGCGCCACCGCAGGCAGCACGCGCTGGGCCAGTGCCACCGCGTCGTCCAGATCGAACGGCTTGGACAGGAACTCGTGCGCACCGCCGCGGAACGCACCGGCGGTACTGGCGACGTCGGTGTAGGCCGACATCACCACCACCGGCAGCTGCGGCAGCGCGGCCTTCAGCTTGTCCAGCAGCACCAGGCCATCGTCGCCGGGCATGCGCACGTCGGTGAACAGCAGCGCAGGCGGCGGGCTATCAGCCAGCGCCTGCAGTGCGGGGGCGGCGCTGTCGAAGTCGACCACCTGGTAGCCGGCCTCGCGCAGCGCGGTGCACAGCACGAAGCGCACGGCGCGGTCATCGTCGACCACCCAGATGCACGGCGGGGACGCGGAAGACTCAGACATCGCGCGGGGCCTCCTCGGCGGTGGCGGTGCCGTTGCCGATCGGCAGCAGCAGGGTGAATACGGTATGGCCCGGGCGCGACCGGTAGGTCAGCGTGCCGCGATGCTCGCGCGCGACCTGCTGGGCCAGCGCCAGGCCCAGGCCGGTGCCTTCGGCGCGACCGCTGACCAGGGGCAGGAACAGATGTTCGGCCAGTTCTTCGGGCACGCCACGGCCGTCGTCGGCGATTTCCAGCCGCAACGCCAGGGTGTGCAGCTGCTCGGCGATGCGCACACCGTGTTCAACGCGGGTGCGCAGGGTGATGTTGCCGGCACCGGCCTGGATGGCATTGCGCACCAGGTTCCATACCGCCTGGGTGAGGCGGTCGGCGTCGCCATCGAATTCGGGGATGCTGGGGTCGTAGTCGCGCTGCAGGCGCACGGCCCAGCCGGCCTCGTTCTCGGCCAGGCGCAGCACCCGCTCCAGCGCGGCGTGGATGTTCAGCGCCGCATGTGGCGCGGCGGGTGCCGGTGACAGCAGCTGCTCGAGCAGGCCATTGAGCCGCTCGATCTCCGAGCCGATCAGGTCGATCAGTTCGCGTTCGCTGGCATCGCGCTGCGCCGCGCGGCGGGCCAGCAGCTGTGCGGCGCCCTTCAACCCGGCCAGCGGATTGCGCAGTTCGTGCGCCAGGCCCTTCAGCGCTGCGCTGAGCGCGCTGGGCAGGGCCTGGGTCGGGTCGAGCCCGGGGAACTCATCGACCGGATGCGCCTCCAGCAGCCAGCCGCCATCGTCGCGGCGGCTCATCCAGCCTTCGGCAAAACGCGCGGCTTCGCCCGGCAGCGCCAACGCCAGCCGGTTCAGGCGCAGGCTGTCGCGCTCATCGCGGGCCAGGAAATGGGCCAGCGCCTCACCCTGCACTTCCAGCGCGGCCAACGGCTGGCCGAGCAGGCGCCGGCCGCTGACGCCCAGCCAGCGCGCGAAGGCCGGGTTGCAGCCGGCGATGCGGCCATCGGGCCCGGCCCAGGCCAGCGGCGTGCCGAGGGCATCGAGGGACGGCGGGGGCGCGGGGTCGGACATTGCACCAATGTAGTGCAAAACGTGGGTGTGGGGTCAGAGCCCTTTCCTCGCGGAAAGGGATCTGACCCCTTGCGCTGCGGGGTCCGGGGTCGGATCCCTTTCCGTCAGGAAAGGGCTCTGACCCCTGCAGGTCGAGCAACCACTACCGGCTTTGCGGTTACAGCTTCATGTTGAGGCCGACGAAGACCGCGCGGCCCGGGGCGGGCGAGAACATCGGGCGGGCGCTGTCCCAGAAGAAGCTGTCGTACCACGCGTAGGCATACTCGCGGCCGGTCACGTTCTTCAGCTGCAGGTCCACGCTCCAGGCCGGGGTGATCTGATACTTCGCGCTGAGGTCGAGCACGGCGAGGCCGCCGAACTTGCCAGTGGCGTTGCGCTCTTCCAGGTAGTAATCGCCCTGCGCGCGCACCTGCAGGCCCAGTTGCAGGGCATCGCTGGCCTGATAATCCAGGCCGAGGTTGCTGATGTGGCGCGGGGTGGCGGCCACTTCGCGTCCCTGCAGGGTCACGCCGGCGGCGCGGTCGTCGCGGGTGATCTTCGCCTCCTGGTAGGCATGCGAGGCCCACAGCGTCCACGCGTCACCCAGCTGCGCGCTGATCTGCGCATCCACGCCGCGGCGGCGGGTCTTGCCCAGCATGACCGTGGTGCCGGTGGCCGGCATGTTGGACACTTCGTTTTCCGCGTCCTGCTGCCATACCGCCAGCCGGGCCTGGCTGCCGGCGAAGGGCTGGAATTTCAGGCCCAGCTCCATGCCGGTGTTGGTGGAGGGCTGCATCGGTGCCTGCCCCGGGGTGAGGTAGGCCGGCGCGGTGGAACCGGTCAGCACCTGGAAGGTACGGCCCCAGTTGGCGTAGACGTGGGTGTGCTCACCCAGGCTGTGGATGACACTCAGCTTGGGCTGGCCGATGCTGCCGTAGTCCTGCAGGCGGCCGGTGGCGCCGTTCATCAGCCGGGTGCGGCCGCTGAAACGGTCCACACGGTAAGCCGGCACGATCTTCCATGCGTCGGCTGGCTGGTAGATGGCCTGCACGTAAGCGCCCCAGTTGTCGAAGCTGTGGCGGTCGTTGTTCTGCACGCGTGCCGGTGCCTGGCTGAAATCGGTGGGCTCGGCGTAGGCGTAGCGCTCGCGACGGTAGCCGTTGTCCTGCTGCTCGTAGTTCAGCCCGCCTTCCACGGTAAGCGTGGGGCTGGCCTGCCAGGTGAGCGTGCCGAGCAGGCCAGTCTGGCGCTCGTCCCAGACACGACGCTGGCGCGGCAGGTTGCCGCTGGGCAGGTCACTGAAGGTCACACGACGGTCGTCTTCATAGCGGTTGTAGTACAGCCGCGTGCCGAAGGTCACCGCGTCGGACAGCTTCATGTCCAGGTGCGCGGCGAACTGGCGCATGTCGCGGTCATCGCCGTCATTGGCGTTGCGCAGGTCGCTGCGGCGGCGGCCCGCATGCAGCTCTTCCGCCGTCATGAAACCGGGTTCGTCGGCCTCGTGATGGTAGGCGCGCGCGGTCAGGCCGATGCGCAGCCCCTCCTCCAGCGAGCCGAAGAACCACTTGCCGCCCAACGCGTATTTCTTCGAGCTGTCGTGGTCGCGGTAGCCGTCGCTGGCCTGGGTACCGACGAAGTAGTTCTGCGCGAAGCCGTCGGCTTCGCGGCCCACCGCCAGCTGCACATCGCGGGTGTTGTAGCTGCCATAGGCCAGTCGCCCGTCGGTGTAGGTGCCGCCTTGGCGCGTGCCGAAGTTCACGTTGCCGCCGATGTTGTGCAGGCCGTAGCGCGGATCGTTGGTACCGCGCACCACTTCGATGTAGCTGATTTCCAGCGGAAACAGCATGTCGATGAAGCGCTGGTTGCCACTGTTGACGTTGCTGGGGATACCGTCGATCAGCGTCTTGATGGCATTGAGGTAGCCCTCGCCGTTGAAGGCGCGGAAGCTGACCTTGCCCGACTCTGCACCCTGCCGGGTTTCGGTCAGCTGGATGCCGGGCATCTGCCCGAGCAGTTCCCAGCTGTGCGACACGTTGCGGTTTTCGATCTGGTCCGCGCCCAGCACGTCCACCGAGGTCAGCACCTGGTGTGCGCTCAGCTGCCCCTCGCTGTGCTGGTGCACATCGACCTTGCCCAGGGTGAGCGCGGCGTCGGCGGACTGGGCGAATGCTTCAGGGGCGAACGGGGCGGCCGCGAGCGCGGCCACCAGCGTGGGAGTCTTCATCAGGGGGCGGGCGGGAGGCTGGAAATGAAACTTTATAACATTTCGATTCCGCCAGCCATCCGATGACTGCAGCTCCCTCGACCTTAGACGGGGTAGCCGGTGGCTTCCCGGGCCTTCTTCCAGGCAATTTCAAACTCGCGCGCGCTGATCTCGTCGTCTTCGTCGAAGTCCATGAACGACACCGGCTGGTCGGCCAGCACGAAGCGGTCATCGCTATGGCCGGTTTCATCGGCCCACACGACCTTGGCCCCGTAGATTTCCACCTGGCGCACGATCTTCTCGCCACGGGCTTCCATCAGCACGTTGCCCTTGCCCAGGCCCGATTCGGCCCAGTGCTTGTAGTACTTCTTCGTGTTGGATTTTGCGTTGTTCTTTGCGTATTTCATTGCATGGGTCCTGGCCGCATGCGCGACCGGAAAGTTCGGAATGGCGCCATTATCAGGCATATGGGGGTCAGATCCCTTTCCTGCGGAGGGGGATCTGCCCCCTGCTGACCTACTGCGGCAACGCCACACCCTTCGGCCACAGCAGCCACAGGTTGCCCTGCTGCTTCATGTCGCCGGCCAGCTTGCCGGCGGCATCGCCGCTGCCCCAGTACAGATCGGCACGTACCTCGCCGGCAATGGCGCCACCGGTGTCCTGCGCGGCCACCGGGCGTACCACCGGCGTGCCGTCCGGGCGCGTGGTGGACAGCCACAGCAGGCTGCCCAGCGGCACCACGGTGCGATCCACCGCCACGCTGTAGCCGGCGGTCAGCGGCACGTTCAACGAACCGCGCGGACCTTCCGGGCTGTCCGCGCTGCGCACGAAGAACACGTAGCTGGGATTGCTGCGCAGCAGTTCCGGTACGCGTGTCGGATGTGCCTTCGCCCACGCCCGGATCGCGTCCATGGTGACGTCTTCCTTCTTCAGCTCGCCCTGCTCCACCAGCCAGCGGCCGATCGCGCGATAGGGATGGCCGTTCTGTTCGGCATAGGCCAGCCGCACCTGCTTGCCATCGGCCAGGCGCACCCGCCCCGAACCCTGGATCTGCAGCAGCTGCAGGTCCATCGGATCGGTCAGCCAGGCCAGCACCGGCGCCTTGGCCCCCTTGCTGGCGATGCTGCCGGCATCGTCGTAGGGCTTGAGCACCTTGCCCTCAACGCGACCGCGCAGGCGCTTGCCCTTCAGTTCGGGATAGACGCTGTCCAGCTGCACCACCACCAGATCATCGGGTGTGCCGTACACAGGCACGGTGGCGGTGTCGGTACGGGTGAGGCTGCCCGGATAGATGGGTTCGTAGTAGCCGGTGATCAGGCCGTCGGCGCGATGGCCGCCGGCGCGCAGGGAATAGACATCGAGATCGCGCTGCAGGAATGCGCGGATCGCAGCAGCGTCCTTGTCGGACACGGTGCTGGCGGTCGCGCAGGGCTTGGCCCAGGTCGCATCGTTCTTCAGGCGGGTGCAGCTGCTGCGCCAAGCGGCGAAGCCGGCCTGCAGGTCGGTATCGGATACGGCCGGGAGAGCCTTCCAGTCGACCTTGGCGTAGGTGGCGGCAGGCGTTGCTGCGGCAGGCGCTTGCGGACGGGTGCCGGTGGTGGAACAGCCAGCAAGCACGGCAAGCGCGAGAAGGCTCCAGCACGTGCGGTTGAAGGGGGCGATGAGGTCAGTCATTGCCCCAATGTAGTGCAATCGGGCGTGGCGCAGGACCGGGATCGCATCCTGCACCACACGACGGGCCTTATCGCTTGCCGCCCAGAAGCTCACTGCTGCGGGTGGCGAACACCGGCGGCGGCACGTCCAACACGGTATCGCTGACAACGCGGCCGGCGAGGAAGTCGACGATGTTGCGGGCGATGGCCGGGTTGCCTGTCCACAACTCGTTGTGATGGCTGGCATTGCGCACCAGCAGCGAGTGACCGTTGCTGAAGCCCGGCCGCAGCGCATCGGCATTGGCCGGGGGCGTACGCCCATCCAGCGTGCCGCTGATGAACAGAACCGGCACTTCACTGTGCAGCGGGCCGCGGAAGCCATCACCCAGATCGGCCAGGCCGAGGCTCTCGCCGATGGCCGGGAACGGGAAGTTCAGCCCGTCGCCGAACTGGCTCTGGCGTGCTTGTGCTTCGGCCAGCGCCCGGCGCTGCGGGCTCTGCCCGGAGGCGACGTCCATTGCCAGGCCCATGGCCGGGAACTGTACGAACTGGGCGCGCCCGATCAGCACCAGATCGGCCAGCGGGTCGTAGTTGCCCCTATCGGCCTCACGCAGCACCAACGGCAGCCACTGCTGGGTGATGCGCTGCCCCAGCATGTTGGCGATGACGATCTGCGCGTCGTACAGGCCGATGGTGACCTGGCGACCGTCGTGCATGTGGCTGTGGCCTTGTCGCGGCTGCTCACGCAGTGCCTGCAGCACGCGGGTGACCGATCCGGCGAGATCGTCGAAGCCGTCTTTGCGCGCAAGCACTGCCAGCTCCTGCAGCAGCGCGTCGCTGCTCAGGGGCAGTTTCAGCGTATCGTCGGGACCTTCGGATCCCATCAGCACCACGCGATCAAGACCGGCACCGTGCAGGCGCACCGTGGCCAAGGCCAGATGGGTGCCATAGCTCATGCCCCACAGGCTGATCTTCGGCACGTCCAGCGCGCGCCGCAGGTCATCGAGGTCGCCGGCACTCTCGGCCGTGGTGTAAGCGCCGAGATCGACACCAGCCTGACGCCAGAACGCTACACACTTCGCCGCCGTGGCCTGCACTGCGGCCAGGGCCGTATCGCGCTGCAGCGGTTGGGCGTCGTCGAAACGTGTTTCATGCGGACATTCCGGCGGCGGCTCGGACAAGCCGGCGCCGCGCTGGTCGAGCAGGAGCACGTCGGATTCGCGCCGCACCTGGTCGAACACCGGCCAGCGCGGACCACGTGCGGTATCGATGCCAGAACCACCCGGACCACCGGCCAGGTAGACCACCGGTGCGGCGCGGCCAGTGCCAGCCGTCGCACGCAGGCGCACCACCTTCAGGTGCAGGCGCGGACCATCCGGCTCGCTGTGCCGGCGCGGGACCTCCAGCGTGGCGATCTCGGCGGCAATATCGCCATGGTTCCTGGTCTGCAGCGTGTAGGGTTCGAAGGCCAGCGCTGCCGGACCGGCCTGCGCGGGAAGGGCGGCCGCGAGGGCCAGGCAGAGCGCGGCGAGGGTGAGGGCCACGACAGGGCGACGAGCCTGGAAACTGCCGGAAGACGTACAGGCGCTGCGGGTCATGTTGAACTCCGATGGAAGGATGTGCGCCGCCAGCATCTGCTCCCTTGCAGCGCTGCGGTCGCGTCCATCCGCCGAACGTCTCCAGACGCCGGTCCAATGTCTCCACACAACCGATACGATGGCCGCCATGCAGATCACACGAACCCTGGCTGTCCTTGCTGCGCTGCTTGCGGCAGTGGCTGCGTGGCTGATCGTGTCGATGCCGCCGCCGGAAATGAGGGTTGTGCAGGGCGCGCAGATGGCACCTGCGATTGCCGGTGCATCCGGCGGCCTGCCAACGCACCCACCGCAGAACCTGGCGTGGCGGCCGCTGGACCAGCAACAGCTGGCGCAGTGGCTTGGCCCGTACTGGCTGCGCTGGCAGGTGCCAGCGCCGGAAAGCGGCGCCGATCATGGACGTACAGTGAGGCTGTCGTTGCGCGCTGCCAGCCAGTTGTACTGGAACGGGGTGCCATGGATCAGCAATGGCGTTGTCGGTCGCACGCCGGAAGAAGAGACGCCGGGGCGCGTAGACGTCGTGCGCGTGCTGCCACCGGCGTCGGGCAACGCCACCGATGAGCTGCTGGTGCTTGCATCCAGCCAGCAGCAGCGCTTCACCCTGCATGGCGCCGATGCGATGGTGCTGATCGCGCCCGCGCCCGTGCTTTACGGCCAGATCATTCTGCCATGGCTGATCGCGGCCTTCGCCACCGGTGCGCTGGCAGCCGCCTGCCTGTATTTCCTGGCGGTGCTGCGTGGGCAGACGCGCACGCCTGGCGCGCGCCTGCTGCTGGCACTGGGTGTGGTGGGGCTGGCACTGCCCGCGGTCGAGGCGTGGCGATCATTGCTGGGCTACCCCTATCCCTGGCATGGCGTTCGCCTGGTCGCGCTGCTGGCCCTGCATGTGATCGCGGCGCTGCTGCTGCCGGCCTATCTTGCGCGTCGCTTCGAAGTGGCCTTGCCCAGAGCCGGTTGTTTCAGCTATCTGGCGCTGATCGCGGCCGCCGTCATCGCCCTGCCCGGTTTCGACACCCGCTCTGCGGCGGTGCTGCTGTTGAGCCTGCTCGCTTCGACCTGGGTGCTGTTGCGGGCGCCTGCCGACCAGGAGGACCGATGGCCGATCCTGGCGTTGCTGTCTGCAGGCCTGCTGGCGTTGCTGGTTGCACGCGGCGCCTTCCTGGATGGCCCCTACTTCCTGCTGCTGGCGGTGCTGATGGTGTTCCTTCTGCTGCGCCACGCCGCCCAGTTGCAGGCGCTGGACCGGCACAACGCCTGGCTGCGCGAAGAACGCGCGCGGCTTTCGTTGCAGTTGCTGCAACGGGGCATCCAGCCGCACTGGCTGATGAACACGCTGACCTGCCTGCAGGAACTGATCGAGCAGTCGCCGATGCGCGCCAGCCGCCTGGTGGAGTCGCTGGCCGATCAGTTCGATCGCCTGCGCGACAGCAGCACCCGCCAGAGCGTTCCCCTGCAGGATGAGTTGGCCTTGTGCCGCAGCCATCTGGATATCGTCGGCCTTGCCCTGGACCAGCGCATGGTGCTGGAGGTCGATGGCGAGGATGCGGCGATTTCGCTGCCGCCCGGCATCCTGCATGCGCAGGTGGAAAACGCGTTGACCCATGCCGGCGCTGTTGCCTGCGCACGGCACCCTTTCCGCCTGCACGTGCAGCGCGACAACGCGCGCTGGATACTGGAACTGCGCAGTGCGCGAGGCTCGGCCCCGCACCGCGGCCGTGGCACGGGTACCCGTTACATCGAGGCGAGCCTGGCGGCGGCCAGCCCCGCCGGCTGGAGCTTCGTGCAGGGCATCGACGGCGACTGCTGGTGCGGCCGGATCGAGCTGACATGCGCATCCTGATCGTCGAGGACGAGCCCCTGGTGCGACAGCGCCTGCTGCGCATGTGCGGCGAGTTGGCCGGCGCACGGGCGCGTTTCGATGCGGTGGCCGATCTGGAAGCGGCCGGCGACCGGTTGCAGCGCAGCGTCTACGACGGCCTTCTGCTGGATCTCAACCTTGGCGGCGATGATGGCTTCGAACTGCTGCGCCGCGCGGTGGCCGGGCGCTACCAGTGCGTGGTGGTGTCGGCACACCGTGAGCGCGCATTGCAGGCATTCGAACACGGCGTACTCGACTTCGTGCCCAAGCCCTTCTCACGCGAGCGCCTCGCCCAGGCGCTGGAACGGCTGCTCGACACCGGGGGTGTCCGCGCCGGTCGCGCGCGTTATCTGGGTATCTGGCGCGCGCAGGGCACAGCGACCGTCGAACTGGCGGACGTGCTCTGGATCCGCGCCGACGGCGACTACAGCCAGGTGCGTCTGCGCGACGGCCGCAGTGAACTGCATGACAAATCCCTGGCCGCGCTGGCCAGCGTGCTGCCGGCGGATTTCGTCCGCTGCCACCGTTCCTACCTGGTCAACCTGCGCCAGGTCCGCACGCTGCATGCGGCCTCGGGCAGTCGCTACTGGCTGGTGTTGAGTGACGGCAGCGAGCTGCCGGTTGGGCGCGCGCATGTGGCCACGCTGCGCGAAGCGTTGGGCATGGAAGGCGGGTAGCGCCGGGCATGGCCCGGCGGTTCCCAACCGGGGCCGCGCTTCGCGCTCGCCGGGCATGGCCCGGCGCTACCAGGTTGGTCACGGGGTCTGCAGCAACAGCGAATGCAGGATGCGCGCGTCTTCCGCGTCGAGGGCTTTCGGCAGGGTGTCGCTGCCACGGAAACGGCGGTGGAACGCCCGTACCGCTGCTTCGCGGTTGTCGAGCGGATAACCGAAGCGCGCCAGCGCGGCCCATGCATCGAATCCTTCCGGCGCAGCACCATCGGCAGCGCGCGGCCACACGCCGAAACCGGCTTCGGCCAACTGTTGCCACGGGAAGAAGCGGCTGGGATCTTCCTTGCGCGTCGGCGCCAGGTCGGCGTGACCGATCACCTGTCGCGGCGGGATGTTCAGCCGTTCGGTGAGGTCGCGCAGCAGCACGATCAGCGATTCGATCTGCGCGGGGCTGAAGGGCGTACGACCATCATTGTCCAGCTCGATGCCGATGGACGCGGAGTTCAGATCGGTGATGGTGCCCCAGCGCCCGGAGCCGGCGTGCCAAGCGCGGCGCTCATCGGCCACCAGCTGGTAGCGATGGCCATCGGCGCCGATCAGGTAATGCGCACTGACCCGCCCGCCGCTGTTGGCGGTACGCAGCGTGTGCAGGCTCTGCTGCACCGATTTCTGCTCGGTGTGGTGGATGACGATGATGACCGGCGTGCGCGCGTTCTGGTTCGGCGACGGCACCCAGGTGGCAAGCGGGTTGCGGGTTTCCTGCGGCGTGGAGGCACAGGCGGCCAGCAGCAGGCAGGCCGAGAGCATCAGGGAAGTGCGGATCGGGTGCATGCCCCGATTGTGCGCGATAAGCCGGGACGATGCAGTAGAGCCACGCCATGCGTGGCTGGGCCACCGACCGTGCCGACCAACGGTCGGCACCCACCAGAGCAGGAGTAGAGCCACGCCATGCGTGGCTGGGCCACCGACCGTGCCGACCAACGGTCGGCACCCACCAGAGCGGGAGCAATCCAGCGCAGGAGCAGTGCCAAGCAAGCTTGGCAACTACCAGAGCAGATGCAGTGCCGACCAACGGTCGGCACCCTCCAGAGCAGGAGTAGTCCAGCGCAGGAGCAGTGCCAAGCAAGCTTGGCACCTACCAGAGCAGGTGCAGTGCCGACCAACGGTCGGCACCCACCATGTAGATGCATCAGGCCTCGTAGGCCGATTCACCATGCGAGGTGACATCCAGGCCGGTACGCTCGGCCTCCTCGGTGACCCGCAGGCCGACCACCACCTTGACCAGCAGCAGGATGGCTGCGGTCACCACGGCCGACCACAGCACGGTGAGGCCGACGCTGACCACCTGCACCCACACCTGGTGGCCGATATCCAGATCGGCCTTGGTGCCGCCCAGCGACTGCGCGCTGAACACACCGGTGAGGATCGCACCGACGATGCCGCCCACGCCATGCACACCGAACACGTCGGCGGTGTCGTCCACCTTCAGCAGGCGCTTGAGGCCGGTCACGCCCCACACGCAGACCACGCCGGCAACCAGGCCGATGACGATCGCGCCGAGCGGGCCGACGGTACCGCACGCCGGGGTGATGCCAACCAGGCCTGCCACCGCACCCGAGGCGGCGCCCAGTGCCGACGGCTTGCCCTTGCTGATCGCTTCAACCAGCGTCCAGCCCAGCACCGCAGCAGCGGTGGCCAGCACAGTGTTGAGGAAGGCCAGCGAGGCGACGGTGTCGGCGGCGGCGGCGGAACCGGCATTGAAGCCGAACCAGCCGACCCACAGCAGCATCGCGCCGATATAGGTGAACGGCACGTTGTGCGGCTTCAACGCGGTCTGCCCGTAGCCCAGCCGCTTGCCGACGAACCATGCAGCCACCAGACCGGCCACGCCGGCGTTGATGTGCACCACGGTGCCACCGGCGAAATCGATCGCGCCCAGTTCGCCCAGGTAGCCGCCGCCCCAGACGATGTGCGCCATCGGGATGTAGCTGAGGGTGAACCACAGCGCCGAGAACAGCAGCACCGCGCGGAACTTGATGCGCTCGGCGAAGGCACCGACGATCAGCGCGGTGGTGATGCCGGCGAAGGTCGACTGGAAGGCGACGAACAGGTAGTCCGGCAGTCCCTTGATCGGCGTGTTGCCCACCGACTCCGGGGTGAAGCCCTTGAGGAAGGCGAATTCGGTGAACGAGCCGAAGAACGGATTGCCGGCGCTGAACACTGCGCTGTAGCCATAGGCCACCCACAACAGCAGCACCAGCGAGAACACCACCAGGATCTGGCTGAGCACCGACAGCACGTTTTTCGAACGCACCAGGCCGCCGTAGAACAGGGCCAGGCCCGGTACCACCATCAACAGCACCAGCAGGGTGGAGGTGAGCATCCAGGCGACGTCGCCGTGGTCATAGGCGGGCGCGGCCACTGCTTCGGCAGCCGCAGGCGCAGCGGCGGTCGGGTCCTGCAAGGGCTCGACGGCCACGGCTTCGCTCTGCAGCGGCGTGACCTGGGCCTGGGCATGTGCACTGCCTGGCCAGGCACCGGCGGCCAGCGCACTGAACAGCATCAGCAGGCACACCAGATGGAACCGGGCTTGCCACCCGGTGAGAAGGCGCATCTTCATGGGGGAGTCTCCGGAAGGGGGCTTACAGCGCGTCGGCGCCGATTTCGCCGGTGCGGATGCGGATGACCTGCTCGACAGCGGTCACGAAGATCTTGCCGTCGCCGATCTTGCCGGTGCCTGCAGACGACTGGATCGCTTCGATCACTGCGTCGGCACGTTCGTCGGTGACCACGGTTTCGATCTTGATCTTGGGCAGGAAGTCGACAACGTACTCGGCACCGCGATACAGCTCGGTGTGGCCCTTCTGGCGGCCGAAGCCTTTCACTTCGGTCACGGTGATGCCCGACACGCCGGCATCGGACAGGGCCTCTCGGACCTCGTCGAGCTTGAACGGTCGGATGATGGCGGAGATCAGTTTCATGCGCATGTCCCGATGGTGGATGGGGCCAGCGCGCGAACGCGCGATGGCATCAGGCAACCACGGGCCATCGTGGTGATGGCCGTGGCTGTTGCACCGGACACGAATCGGGCCGGGACAGCCGTGCCTCTCTCCTTGCACGGCCGACGCGGGAGGGAGGGCGGCCCATGTCGCGTGTCCGGTCTCTCTTGCCCCTGGATCTGCGGGCCAAGGGCCCGCGTTTCCAATGCAGCGGACCAACGGTCCGCTCTACCACGGCGGGCCGGAGCCCGCCCTGCGGCTCCCCAGCCGCAAAGACGGATGCGATGGCGGCGGGTGGGAGGGGTTACCCACCGCCATCGCAGCCGGTCAGCTGGCGTAGTACAGCTGGTATTCCAGCGGGTGGGTCGCCGCGCGGAACTTGGTCACTTCCTGCATCTTCAGCGCGATGTAACCGTCGATGAAGTCATCGCTCATCACGCCACCGGCCTTGAGGAACTCGCGGTCCTTGTCCAGCGCTTCCAGCGCCTGGTCCAGCGAGGAGCAGACCTGCGGGATCAGCTTCTCTTCTTCCGGCGGCAGGTCGTACAGATCCTTGTCGCTCGGTGCGCCCGGGTCGATCTGGTTCTTGATGCCGTCCAGGCCGGCCATCATCAGCGCGGTGAAGGTCAGGTAGCCCGACTGGATCGGATCGGGGAAGCGCATTTCAATGCGGCGTGCCTTCGGGTTGGACACCCACGGAATGCGGCACGAGGCCGAACGGTTGCGCGCCGAGTAGGCCAGCATCACCGGGGCTTCGTAGCCCGGCACCAGGCGCTTGTAGCTGTTGGTGCCCGAGTTGGCGAAGGCGTTGATGGCCTTGGCGTGCTTGAAGATGCCGCCGATGTACCACAGCGCCAGCTGGCTCAGGCCGCCGTAGCCGTCACCGGAGAACAGGTTGGTGCCGCCCTTGGACAACGACTGGTGCACGTGCATGCCGCTGCCGTTGTCGCCGACGATCGGCTTGGGCATGAAGGTGACGGTCTTGCCGTTGCGGTGGGCGACGTTCTTGATGACGTACTTCATCCGCAGCAGTTCGTCGGCCTTCTGCACCAGGGTGCTGAACTTGGTGCCGATCTCGCACTGGCCGGCGGTGGCCACTTCGTGGTGCTGCACTTCCACTTCGATGCCGACCTGTTCCAGGGTCTTGCACATCTCCGCACGCAGGTCGTGCAGGGTGTCGGTCGGCGGCACGGGGAAGTAACCGCCCTTCACGCCCGGACGGTAGCCGCTGTTGGCGCCGTCGTACTTGGCGCCGCTGTTCCAGGCGGCTTCTTCCGAATCGACCTTGAAGAAGGTGTTGCCCATTTCATTGGCGAAACGGACCGAATCGAAGATGAAGAATTCCGGCTCCGGGCCGAAGAACGCGGTTTCGGCGATGCCCGAGGACTTCAGGTAGGCCTCGGCGCGCTTGGCGATGCCGCGCGGGCAGCGGCCGTACGGCTGCATGGTGGCCGGGTCGAGGATGTCGCAGCTGATCACGATGGTCGGATCGGCATAGAACGGGTCGACGTAGGCGCTGGCGGTATCGGGCAGCAGCACCATGTCCGATTCGTTGATGCCCTTCCAGCCGGCGATCGAGCTGCCATCGAACATCTTGCCTTCTTCGAACAGCGACGGCTCGATGATGCTGACCGGGAAGGTGACGTGCTGCTCGACGCCACGCATGTCGACGAAACGCAGATCGACGAACTCGATCTGGTTGTCCTTGATCAGCTTCTCAACGTTTTCCACGGACATCGGTACGACCTCGGATGGGAATGAATGCCTGCTGAGGTACAGCAACGACCGTGCCAACTTTTCGGCCTTCACAAGTTGTTGATTTCAAAGCGCCTGCCCCAGCGCGGTGCAGACGCACATGCACCAAACGGGTGCGCGGATTACCGCACGCACCCGTTTGGTGCGGCATGGATCGTCTATTCTCTCGGGCTTCTTCCGCCGCCCGCGCCCGCACCGTCCATGTCCGACCTGCTCTCCGCCCTGCTGCTGGGCATCCTCGAAGGCTTGACCGAATTCCTGCCGATCTCCAGCACCGGCCACCTGCTGATCGCCCAGCACTGGCTGGGCGCGCGATCGGACTTCTTCAACATCATCATCCAGGCCGGTGCGATCCTGGCCGTGGTGCTGGTGTTCCGCCAGCGCCTGCTGCAGCTGGCCACCGGCTTCGGCCAGCGCGAGAACCGCGAGTACGTGTTCAAGCTCGGCGCGGCCTTCCTGGTAACCGCCGTGGTCGGCCTGGTGGTGCGCAAGGCCGGCTGGTCGCTGCCGGAAACCGTCAGCCCGGTGGCCTGGGCGCTGATCATCGGCGGCATCTGGATGCTGCTGGTGGAGGCTTATACCGCGCGCCTGCCCGATCGCGACCAGGTGACCTGGACGGTGGCCATCGGTGTTGGCCTGGCGCAGGTGCTGGCCGGCGTGTTCCCCGGTACCTCGCGCTCGGCCTCGGCGATCTTCCTGGCCATGCTGCTGGGCCTGAGCCGCCGCGCGGCCGCTGCCGAGTTCGTGTTCCTGGTCGGCATTCCCACCATGTTCGCTGCCAGCGCCTACACCTTCCTGGAGCTGGCCAAGGAAGGGAACCTGGGCAGCGAGAACTGGACCGACGTTGGCGTGGCCTTCCTTGCCGCAGCCATCACCGGCTTCGTCGTAGTGAAGTGGCTGATGGGCTACATCAAGTCGCATCGCTTCACCGCTTTCGCGATTTACCGCATCGCCCTGGGCGCTGCATTGCTGCTGTGGTTGCCGTCCGGCAGCTGAACAGCGCCGGGGCACGGCAACCCCGTTGCCGGCCCCGGTCCGTTTCCCCCTCGGTTCCCCAAGGAGAATCACCATGAACCGCAAGCTCACCCTGCTCCTCCCGCTGGCCCTGCTGGCCGCCTGCAGCCAGACCCCTGCCCCGGCCGGTACCGGCGGTGACGATCTGGCCCCGGCCGCGGCCAAGGCCGGCGACCAGAAGGCGCTGGCACACCTGGATGCGCAGCGCCTGCAGAGCCAGCACTGGCTGCTGCAGCAGGCCACCGCGGCCGATGGCAAGCGCATCGATGCGCTGTTCGCCCGCGAAGACAAGCCGGTCACCCTGGACTTCGTTGATGGCCGCCTGTCGGTCAGCAACACCTGCAACCGCATGGGCGGCGGTTACACCCTGGCCGATGGCAAGCTGAGCGTGAGCGCGATGGCCTCGACCATGATGGCCTGCACCGACAAAGCGCTGATGGCGCTGGACGAAGCCGTCTCCAGCCGTCTGCAGGGCGAACTGAAAGCCGAACAGGATGCCAACGGCGTGCTGACCCTGACCACCGCCAAGGGCGACGTGCTGGTGTTCAACCCGGAACCGACCGCTGAAACGCGCTATGGCGGCGCCGGCGAAACCGTGTTCCTGGAAGTGGCTGCGAAGACCGAGAAGTGCTCGCACCCGCTGATCCCGGATTACCAGTGCCTGCAGGTGCGCGAAGTGAAGTTCGACGACAAGGGCCTGAAGCAGGGCGAGCCGGGCAAGTTCGAGAACTTCTACGGCAACATCGAGGGTTACACCCACGAAGACGGCGTGCGCAACGTGGTGCGTGTGAAGCGCTACGAAGTGAAGAACCCGCCGGCCGATGCGCCGTCGCAGGCGTACGTGCTGGACATGGTGGTCGAGTCGGCCATCGAGAAGAAGTAATGCAGAAGGGCGGCCGCGAGGTCGCCCTTCTTCGTTGTGGGTAGGGCCGGCCGCTGGCCGGCGGCTGCACACAGCTCAGGCGACCTGCGGAACATGCCGGCCAGCGGCCGGCACTACCCACATGCATCAGGGAGATCGGCATGAAACGGACGTACATGCTCGCACTGGCCTGGCTGGCCATCGGCATTGGCATTGGCAGCAGTGCACGCGCCGCCAGCACACCCACCACCGACCAGCTTGAAGCCCATCCGTGGCAGCTCACGCGCGCCACCGACGCGCAGGGCAAGCGTATCGACGCGTTGTTCGTCAGGGGCCGGGCGCCGTACACGCTGCGCTTCCAGCCCGGCTACATGAGCGAGTTGAACCTGTGCAACCAGGCTAGCAGTCATTACCACCTGCAGGACGACCGGCTGATCCTGGAGAGCGGCATCCGGACCACCGCGCTGTGCATCAATCCCAAGGTGGATGCGCAGGAAAGGCGAGCCGAAACGCTGTTTCACGGTCGCGATACCGCACCCACCCTCGCGTTGGACGACACCGGTGCATTGGTCGTGCGCAATGCCAAGGGCGAAGTGCTGGTGTTCAAACCCGCGCCGCTGCCGGCGAAATGAAGAGGACGGCCACTGGCCGCCCTTCTTCGCTGGTGGGTAGAGCCGGCCGCTGGCCGGCTGCCACGTACAGCGGATGTCGGCCAGCGGCCGGCACTACCCGAAGGCTGTTATCAGGCCAATGCCGGGTTCAACGTGTAGGTGCCGTGCAGCGCCGCTTCGGCCAGTACGTGGCCGTGCATGGCACGGTACGCATCGGCGGCGGTGAAGCGTTCTGGCAACGACAGCGTGGCCACATCCAGCGCAAACACGCGGAAGAAGTAGCGGTGCACGCGCTCGTCGTTGAACGGCGGGTACGGGCCGTCGTAGCCGGGGTAATCACCGGCCATGTCCGGATTGCCGGCGAACCAGCCGGTGAAATCATTCAGGCCCTGGCGGCTGCCGGCCGGGCCGGCCGGCGCGGTCTTGCCCTTCACCACGAAACCATCGCTGCAGCTGCCAGCGGCGATCTCCTGCACCGAAGCCGGAATGTCGGCCATCACCCAGTGCACGAAATCGCAGCGCGGCTGATCGCGCGGCACGCTCATGTCATCGCGGCCGACCGTTTCCGGCACCGTTGGCACGTCCGGGTCCACGCACACCAGCAGGAACGAGCGGGTGCCATCGGGCACACCGCTCCAGGCCAGGTGCGGGTTGCGGTCGGGGGCGAAGCCGGCGGCATCGCCGGCGGCGAACTCACGGTCGATCGGCGCACCGTTGGCCAGGCTGTGACTGCTCAGTTGCATCAAATGCTCCTCACTCTTCCGGGTAACCCAAGCGCACCGCGACCGGGGTGAGCTGGGCGAACGCGGCGCCCATCACGTCGCGATACCTGCGCCAGTGGCCGGCAGGCAGGCGCGGTGCACCCAGCTGTGCAGCCGGCGGCATCGGACGCCCGAACACGCGGCCCAGCAGGTCGGCCATCGCATGCGCATCGTTGCCGATGTCGTCGATGCGCAGCAGCACGTGCGGATACAGGTCTTCCTCGTGCAGCGCGGCGATCTGGGTCAGCGAACGCACCAGCCACTGGCTGGCTTCGGCCATCGAGGTCATCGCCAGCGGAGCGGCGGCACCATAGGCGATCCAGTCCAGCAGCATGTCGCGCGGGTCGCGCAGCACCAGCAGCAGGCGACCCTGCGGCAGCTGCGGACGCAATGCCCACAACAGCGCGTTGTCCCACCACAGCAGCCAGTCGATCACGGTGTCACTTTCCAGGCCGCGGGCGGGCAGGTGCTCGCGCCAACGCTCGACCAGGCGTTCCGGGCTCAGCACGCCCGACGCCAGGTCCTGCAGCGTGTTGTAGTTCTGGAAGGCATCGTCCGGTGGCGTGGCGGTGTAACGATCACTGCGCAGCACCGGGCTGGCAGCGGCCAGGCCGGTTGCCACCCGCTCCACGCCCGAACCCGGGGCGCCCCACAGGAAGATCGGCGCCGAGCCGCTGTCGCGCGTCGCTTCGTCGATGCTGGCCATCTCCGGCCAGCTCGGCGGTGCCTTGGCCTGCGGCGGCAACGGCAGCCGCTGCGAAGCCTGGTCGGTCTGCAGCGCCATCCACGTACGCAGCGCTTCTTCCGGCTGCCCGGCGCGATCCTGGATCTCGCCCAGCCAGGTCCGCAGATCAGCGCGGTGTCCCTCCGGTGCCTGTGCGATCAGGGCCTGCACGCGCTCCACGGCGGCGGCCGGGTCACGCTGCAGCAGCCCCTCGACGCGACGGCTTTCACCGCTGACGCGGCCCGGTTCCAGGGTGGTGATGCGCTCGGCGATGGCTTCGCCCTGCTCATGCTCGCCGGCCATGTCATGCAGGCGCATGCGCGCTTCCAGCGCCGGCAGGTGGCCGGGCATCGCTGCCATCCAGCGCTCCACGACGGCTACGGCGCCGGCACTGCCGACGTCTTCCACGGCCAGTCGTGCCAGCCACAGGTCATGCAGCTGGTCATTGCTTTCCAGAGCGTCATCCAGGCGTGTGCGGGCTTCATCTTCGCGGCCCAGGCGCTGCCAGGACATCAGCAGCAGCTGCAGCACCTGGCGATCACCCTGCAGCGATTGCAGCAGCGGCAGCAGGTGCTCCAGCGCCTGCAGCGGCTGGCCACTGCGCAGTGCCAGTTCGCCGGCCAGGCGGCGCATCGGCGGCACGTCCAGCTCCGGCTCCTGCAGCGCCTGCTGCATTGCCTCGGCGGCGGCCTCCACGTTGCCCTGGCGCAAGGCCAGCTGCACCACCATGCCGTGCAGCGAGGACATCTTCGGGTTCAACGCCAGCACGCGACGGAACGCCTGCTCGGCAAACGCCAGCATGTCCTTGCCCAGATAGGCAAAGCCCAGTGCGTACAGCACGCGGGTATCGTCCGGCAGCGCCTGGCTGGCCGCCGACAGCAGGGCCAGCGCACGGTCGGCGTCGCCGCGGCGCAGCGCGACCATGCCATCGATGGTCAGCAGTTCCGGATGGTCCGGCTCCAGCCGCGAGGCCAGGGTCGACAGCCGCTGGGCCTCGTCGAAATCGTTGCGGCCCACCGCCAGGTGCGCCTGCATCAGGTAGGCCGGGAAGGCGTTGGGGTCCAGCCCGGTGGTGCGCAGCAGGGCTTCATCGGCCCCGTCGAACTGGCGCAGTGCCAGCAGCAGGCCGGCGTGCTGCAGGTGCAGCTGCGCATCATCGGGGGCCAGCTGCAGCGCCTGCTGCAACGCCTCCATCGCGGCCTCGGCCTGGCCCTGCTGCTGCAGCGCAAGCGCCAGCCAGCGGTGGGCCTCGGCCTTGCCGGGTTCGTCACGGGTCCACGCCTGGGCCAGCTGCACGGCCTGGCCGGCATCGTTCTGGCGCAACGCTTGGAGGATCTGGTCTTGCATGGCCGTCCGGTTCAAGGTCAAACCCGCATTGTAGCGGGCCGCGCGCCGGTGCCGGTTCAGCCCGGCAGGACCCGCCGCAGGCGCTGTGCGACCCAGCGCTCGGAGAACCCATCGCCGCGCCAGTTTTCCAGGAAGCCACAGTGGCCGCCCCAGCAGGCGGTTTCCAGCCGCGCCTGCTGCGGAAGCTGCCAATCGCGGAAGGTCGCGTAGGGGATCACCGGATCGTCCTGCGCCATCAGGATGTCAGCAGGTACCTGCAGCGTGGACAGGCGGTCGCCGGCGATGGAGTAGCCATCGAAATAGGCCTGCAACGAACCGAACGTGGTGTGCCGCTCGACCAGCCAGGCGGTCAGCGAACGGATGTCCATGTTCAGCACACGGTCGTCGCAGTCGCTCAGTTCGGGGAACAGATCGCGCTTGCGCCGCAGCGAGCCGGCCCACTTGCGGCGGAAGTACCAGTCGTACATCGCCGGGCCGTTCTCGATGTTCTCCATGGTCAGCCCGGGGTCGAGCACCGGGCAGACCGCGGCCACGTGCTGCAGCGGTACACCGGCGGCCGGCGCGCGCAGGGCCAGCCGCAGCACGAAGTTGCCGCCCAGTGAATAGCCGGCTGCAACCAGCGGCAGATCGGGCCAGCGCTGGGCGACATCGCCTGCGGCATGCACCACTTCGTCGATGAGGTTGGAGTGGAAGATGCCGGGATTGAGGTGATGGGTGTTGCCGTGGTCGCGGAAATTCAGCCGCACCACGTCGAACCCCTGCTCCAGCATGCGGGCAGCGGCCATGCGCATGTAGCTGGATTCGGCGCTGCCTTCCCAGCCGTGCAGCAGCAGGGCAATGCCGCGCGGTTCGCGTCCTTCGACATGGCTGTGCCAGCCCTGCAGCCGCACACCTTCGCCACCATCGAGGATCAGCTCCTCGCTGACCGCGCCGGTGGCGGCCAGCAGCAGCAGGCCGCGCTGCAGGCGCATGCGGCTGGAGCTGAGCATCGACTGCAGGTGCGGATTGCGCAGCCAGCGCGGCGGCTGATAGTCGGACGCGGTGAGCATCGGCGCATCAGCGTCGAGGGTCGGTGGCGGAGACACGGCCACCCTCGCCTCAATCCCCGCTCATGGCCGCCACGATGCGCGCGCGCGAGGTTTCCGCGATGCGCCGACGGCCTTCCAGGTCCTGGGTGCCGATCGGCTCCAGGAAATGCACTTCGGTATGCCGCGCCGGCTCACCGAGCAGGCGCAGGAAATTGGCGAAGAAACTCTCGCCCGGGCCGAAGGCCACGATGGTCTGTGCATCCCCGCGCACGCCGTAGATCAGCGCCACCGGCTGCACCGGCACGCTGGTTTCGACGGCGGCCTGGAAGATGCGCGCATGGAACGGGCCAACGTCATGGCCGCCGCGGGTACGCCCTTCCGGGAACACGCCCACCGCCTTGCCGGCGCGCAGGCGGTCGGCCATCACCTGCATCACCCCACCGAGCGATTCGGTGTTGCCACGCTGGTGGAAAATGGTCTGGCCGCGCGCGGCAAGCCAACCGACCACCGGCCAGCTGGCGATCTCGCGCTTGGCGACAAAGCCCATCATGCGCTGGCTGTGCAGGATGGAGATATCGACCCAGCTGACATGGTTGGCGACGAACAGCACTGCGCCCGGCAGCGGCTGGCCGACGCGCGACAGGCGGAAGCCGAAGATCCACATCAGGCCGCCCTGCCACCAGTTCACTACCTTGGCGCCGAAGGTGGCATCGCCCACGCGCAGCTCGCCCCATGGCGGAAGCATGCCGATCAGGATCAGCGGCAGGAACACGGTGATGTGGACCAACAGCAGCGGTACGCGGTACAGGTAACGGCACACACGCGCCACGCCGCCGCGGGGGGCCGGAGTGGGGGAAGTCATCCACGCACGATACCGGAGGGCTGCCATCGCTGCCAGCCGAATTCGGCCATAAGTCTCATTGACGGCGGCCATCGGCGGGGAACGCTGGGTTCCGCCGCCGTCACCGATGCCGCGACGGCTCAACCGTGCCCGGCCGCCACCACGGCCAGGGTCAGCCGCGAGATGCAGACCAGCCGGCCCTGCTCGTCCTCGATGCGGATTTCCCACAGCTGGGTGCTGCGGCCCACGTGCACCGCGCGCGCGGTGCCGGTGACCGTACCCGAACGCACGGCGCGTACGTGGTTGGCGTTGATCTCCAGGCCCACGCAGACCTGCTTGGCGGTATCCACGCAGAGGTTGCCGGCGCTGCTGCCGAGGGTTTCGGCCAGCACCACCGAGGCGCCACCGTGCAGGATGCCGTACGGCTGGCGGGTGCGCTCATCCACCGGCATGGTCGCCTGCAGCCAGTCCTCGCCAGCGGCGCTGAAGATGATGCCGAGGGTATCGATGGCGGTATTGCGGCTGAGTGCGTTGAGCTGCTCGATGGAAACGGCTTCGCGGAATACCTGGGTCATGCGGCTACCTTCAGAGGATGGGAACGAGGCCGGCGCCGAATGCGGTCAGCATGCGCACCAGCAGCCACTTCGGCCCGACATTGACCTCGGGGAAGTCGCCCACCGCGACATAGCAACGGTGGAAATCGGCGCTCTGCCGCGGCAGTGGCTGCGGGCAGTCCGGGCCGGGCTTGAACTCGTAGTCGGTGGCGTAGCGCCACGGCCAGAAGTCGAGGATCGGCAGCGCCTCGGAGGCCTTGCCGACGCTGTAGTTCAGGCCGGACAGGACCGGCGGCTTGGCACGCGGCGCCACCGTCCAGGAGTTCTGCGGGTGGGTATCGCGCAGGATGCTCTGGGCCAGCTGCTCGGCGAAGGCCGGATCGTCGATGATCACCGCGCCTTCGGTGTTGTAGTTCTCGCTGCGCGGATCGAAGTTGTGGGTGCCGACCACGCCGATGCGGCGGTCGACCACCAGCGACTTCGCATGCAAGCCCATGCGCGCGCCCTTGCGGGTGACCGGCAGCGGCTTGTTGACCGCCTTGCTGCCCAGGAACGAGGGGCGCGTTTCGGTACGCAGCAGGCGGGTCTCGACTTCGCTGCCGGCAGCACGCCGGCGCGCACGGGCATTCTCATACGCACTGCCGGTACGCGGATGGATCACCCGCGCCGGCCGGTCGTCCACATCCGCAGCGGCCACCGCATCACCACCACTACCGCCACCGGCATTGCTGCCCGCCGCGCTGCCACCGAGCAGCGGATTGCGGCCGGTATCGCTGCCCGGCGCTGCGATCGGGTCGGGCAGCAGGTTGCGGTAATCGACCGGGGCATCCAGCGGGAACGGCTTGAATTCGAAGATGTTGAAGCCCAGCTCGCGCATGTTGCGCCGCTTGTACTTGTAGGACAGCGCATACACGATCGGGTTGTCGGTGGCGGCCAGGCTGTTGCTGGATACCACCACGCGCGGCGGCTGCGGGCGCTTGCGCAGCTCGCGGAACAGTTTCTGTGCCGGCTTGGACAGCACCAGGTAGGGCGTCTGCAGAATCACTTCGTGCTGCGCACTGGAGATCAGTGCGTCCAGCTGCGGCTCGGTGACATGCTGCCCGGCCAGTGGGGCGTCGGCGCGCTCACGCCGGTGCTTGCGCGGCAGATCGGCCACATAGCGCACCGAGGCGACCGGCAGGGCGGTATCCACGAACGAACGGGTGACGAAGGCGACGTCGTTGGCTTCCTCGCTGACCCGCTCCACCCGCTCGGGCCTGCGGAACTGTGCCGGCGGCAGCAGCGGCACGCCCTGCTTGAGCAGGGTACGGCCGACATCGTTCAGGCGCTCGGCCGGCACGCTGCGCTGCGCGCGCCAGAAGGCATCGAAGTTGGCCGCCATCGCGCGTGCTTCGGGGCCGGCGATCAGCACGTCACGGTCGCGGAAGTTGTATTCGCGGTCCCAGTCGTAATAGTCGTCCTGGTAGTTGCGCCCACCGACCACGCCGATCGCATCGTCAACCACCAGCAGCTTGTTGTGCATGCGCTGGTTGAAGCGGCGGAAGCAGCACAGCACGCTGCCGGCATAGTCGAAGTAGTTCAGACGGGCCTTGCCGAAGGTCGGGTTGTAGACCCGCAGCTGGAAGTTCTCGTGGGCACCGGCCAGTGCGCCGAGGATCTGCAGGTCGGAGATCGCCGAAAGCTGGTCGATCAGCAACCGCACCTTCACCCCGCGCCGCGATGCCGCCAGCAGCTCGTCGATGACCAGGCGGGCGCTGTCGTCCTTGTCGAAGATGTAGGTCTGCAGGTCGATGCTGCGGGTGGCGCTGCGCAGCAGGTTCAGACGCGCGACCAGCGCACCTTCGCCCTCGTCCAGCAGGGTGGCGTAGTGCCGCGGCTGGTCCGGGGTCGATTCGCTGAACGCCCGGCCGGCCAGTGCCCGCAGGGGCGAATCCAGCGCGCAGCGGTCGGCCTGCTGGCAATCGACCTGGGTCGAGCGCGCCTGCACGGCAATCGCCTCGGCGCGATCACGCTGGGCATGCGACAGCGACGCGCAGCCGCTGCCCAGCAACACGGTTGCCAGCGCCAATACACGCAGCAAGGGATTCACGGTTTCGGCGCCTCGCTGAGGCGCGCACGCAATACGAAAGTCACTCGGTCACTCAAGGCAAGCTGCCAGCTGTCCATGCCATACCGACCTCGTTGCACGGTACCGCGGCTGACGACGTCGCAATCATAGCCGGGTCGGGCACATTCCGCTTTCTCGACCTTGAGCGTCTCCGGATGGCTGACCCCGCGCAGGGTCAACCGGCCGTCGATACCGCCGCCCTCGGCGACCGTCTCCGGCCAGTACGGCAGCGAGTCGAACTCCACGAACGGGTAACGGCCGGCATCGAAGAACTCGGGGCCGCGCATCCAGCCGGTATAGCGGTCCTTGCCGGGAATCTCCACGGTGCGGGTGAACATCTTCAGGTGGACCTGGTGGCGGCCATCGGACAGCACCTCGATACGCCCCTCGAAACGGGGGAACACGCCCTCGATGCGCTGGCCGAAGCGGGTGCGGACTTCGAAACCGATCTGCGAGCGCACCACATCCAGCTGCAGCGTACGCGGCGGTTCGGCCACGACCGCCGGCAGCGCGGTCGGTGGCGGTGTGGCGGCCCAGGCCGGGCCGATCGCCAGAACGACTGGCAGCAGACAGCGGCCCGGCAACGCCAACCTCATCGGCTCACGGCCACCAGAAGGCGTTCAGGCTGGCCACGCCCGGCTCGATCGTCGCCTCGCGGGCGAAACCGAGCACGGCCACGCCGCCCGGCGGCATGCCACGGTAATCACTGCTGGTGCCATCGGTCATCAGCGCCACCAGCTGCTCCAGCCCGGGGTTGTGGCCGACGATCAGCACCCGGTCCAGGTCACGGCGCTCGTCCACCAGCGCGGCCAGGGTGCCGGGGGTGGCCTCGTAGATTCGGTCTTCCAGGCGCTTTTCGACATAGCCGATGGCTGCCATCACCGCTTCCAGGGTTTCGCGGGTCCGCCGCGACGGTGAACACAGCACGCAGTCCGGCAGCAGGTTGTTCTCCTTCAGCCACTTGCCGGCGGCTTCGGCTTCAGCGAGCCCCACCGGCGACAACGGCCGGTCGAGGTCGGCCTGGCCGGTGGTGGCCGGTTCGGCGTGGGCGTGGCGGAGCAGGATCAGTTCGCGCATTGCGGGATTCCAATGAAGGGATGGAGACCTACGGCTGTTACAGCTTCAGCCAGGACAACAGGGGTTCCCAGTCGGCCTGGTGCTCGCGCACCTGGGCGGAGCGGTAATCGAAAAGACTGCGGCCCAGGCCGGTCATGACCACATAGCTCTGGCTGTCGCGCAGCTGGGCGACCACCGGATAGGGCCAGTCAGCCAGCATCTGCAGGGCCTGCTGCGAGGTCTGGGTCCAGGGCTTGGTGCGGTTCAGCACCAGCCCGACCGGCAGCTTGCGGCTGTGCACGCGCGGTACCTGGGCCAGGCTGTTGAGGAAGCCGACGATGGCTTCGATGTCCAGTGCCGAGGGCAGCACCGGCACCACCACGGCATCGGCAGCGTCGAGGAAATGCGGGATATCGTCGGCCAGCGCGCCGGCCGGTGCATCGATCACCACGGTATCGGTACCGTCGGGCAGCTTCTGCGCCCATTGCTTCTTGCGGTACACGTCGATCGGCAGCACCGCGCTTTCCAGCCCGGCCCGGCGCTGTGCCCAGCGGGTGCTGGAGCCCTGCGGGTCGGCATCGGCGATCACCGTGGCCTTGCCTTGCAATGCCGCGTACGCGGCCAGGTGGGTGGCGATGGTGGTCTTGCCCACCCCGCCTTTGGAACCGGCCACCAGGATCGTCTTCATGCCAGCCTCGCTTCCGGGTACGTGCCCCGAGCGTACACCGCCGATGGTGACGGAAGGTAGAGCCGTGCTGAACCAGTGCCCCCGGCCTTTGCTATCGTGGCGCCCCCGAAGGATCGAACCGCCATGAGCGAACTGCAGGACCTGAGCGCACTGATCCGCGCCAACACGCCGTTGATCGTGGTCGAGACCCAGGATGAGGGTCGCATCGTCGAGCTGTTCCGGCAGACGCTGATGCATGTCTGGCGGGCCCTGCACCGCTGGTCGATCACCGAGGGCCTGCGTCGCATCGATCTGGAGCGCGAGGACGAGCCGGTCGGTCCGCCCGATGCCAGCGCCGCACTGCAGATGATCCGCCAGGCCGACCAGCGCGGCGTGTACCTGCTGCTCGATTTCCACCCCTACCTGGGCTACGCCAGCCACCAGCGTGCCCTGCGCGACCTGATCCAGCGCCGCCACAGCGAACCGCACGTGCTGGTGCTGATCGGCGCCAAGGTGGAACTGCCCGCCGAACTGGAAGCCCTGGCAGTGCGCTTCAACCCGCGCCTGCCCGACGCCAATGCACTGCTGAAGATGCTGCGCGAGGAAGCCGATGCCTATGCACGCGAACACGGCGGGCGCCGGGTGGAAGTGGACAGCGAGGCGGTCAAGAAGATCCTGAAGAACCTGCAGGGCCTGAGCCTGGTCGATGCGCGGCGCATCGCGCGGCAGCTGATCTATGCCGATGGCGCGCTGCGCGACGACGACCTGCCACAGTTGGCGCGGCTGAAGTTCGAGTTGCTCAACCGCAGCGGCCACCTGTTCTTTGAACATGACAGCGCGCGCTTCGGCGATGTGGCCGGCGCCAACCGGCTCAAGCGCTGGATCAACCAGCGTCGCGTCGCCTTCATCGCCGGCTCGGCACCGGCCGGGCTGGACCCGCCGCGCGGCATGCTGCTGCTGGGCGTGCAGGGCTGCGGCAAGTCGATGCTGGCCAAGGCCACCGCCGCCGGCTTCGGCGTGCCGCTGCTGCGCCTGGACGTGGGCGCGCTGTACAACAAGTACCACGGCGAGACCGAAGCCAACCTGCGCCAGGCACTGGCCTCGGCCGAGCAGCTGGCGCCGTGCGTGCTGTGGATGGATGAGATCGAAAAGGGCCTGGCCACCGGCACCGAGGATGGCGGCGTGTCGCGCCGCGTGCTCGGCTACCTGCTGACCTGGATGGCCGAGCGCAAGGCGCCGGTGTTCATCGTGGCCACCGCCAACCAGGTGCACGAGCTGCCGGCCGAGCTGCTGCGCAAGGGCCGCTTCGACGAGATCTTCTTCGTCGACCTGCCCTCGGCCGATGTGCGCGTGGAACTGCTGCGGCTGCACTTGGGACGGCGCCAGCTCAATGCCGACGACTTCGCGCTGCCGGCACTGGCCGCAGCGGCCAACGGGTTTTCCGGTGCGGAAATCGAGCAGGCGATCGTGGCCGGGCTGTATTCGGCGCATGCCGAAGGCCGGCCACTGGACACCGAGCTGCTGATGGGCGAGATCCGCACGACACGGCCGTTGTCGGTGCTGATGGCCGAGCAGGTGGCGGCGTTGCGGGAATGGGCGTCGGGGCGCACGGTGTCCGCGGACGACTGAGGGTTTCCTGCGAACGGCGCAGCCCCTCGTGGCTGCTGGTTGGCCGCAAGAATCAAAAGCCGCGCTTGGTCGGGCGGGGTGGATTCGCGGGGGACGCCGTGAATCCGTCCCTGGAGGCTTGGCCGCGGCATCCATGCCGCGGACACCCCCGCGAACCCACCCCGCCCGACCTCTGACAGTTTCCGGGGGCGATCAGCCACGGAAAAGAAAAAAGAAGAGCAAAAGCAAAAGCGGTTGGCTGGCCGCTTTTTGTAGCGACGAGCCCACCCTCGGCTGCATTTCGATCAGATATCGATAATTCGACTCCGATGCAGATTCATCCACGCATGGCGTGGATCTACGTGTCGACCAAGGTCGACACCTACCAACAGCAGCGGGAATCTGTCAGAGGTGGGGTGGCGTGGGCAGGCAGGACCGTTGGCGCCATGGATGGCGCCATCGAGCCCCCAGGGATGGGTTTACGACGTGTCCTGCCTGTCCACACCACCCCGCCATCCCTCAGCAAACCCGCTTTTGCTTCGGCTTCGGCCGTTGCCTCTCCGGGTGCCGGGCGCAACCCGGCCGAACCCCCAACCTCAGGGCCAGGCTGGAGGCGCGGCCGCCCAGGCCTGCTGTACTTCGGCCAACGTCGCGCGTTCGTCGTCGCGCCATTGCGGCAACAGCTGCGCGTAATGGCTGCTGTCGCGCCATTGCCCCGGCTCGGTCCGTACGGCGGCGGCATACCACTTCACCGCCTCCTGCTGCTGGCCGGCCCGCCACAGCGCCAACGCATAGCTCGGCGGTACCCAGCCCGGATTGCTGCGCAGGGTGCTGGCAGCGGCCTGCCACTGTTCCAGCGCGGCCAGCGCCAGGCCCTGCCGCAACAGGTCCCAGCCATAGTTCCAGCGTACGCTGCGGCCCAGCGCGCTCTGCACCGGCGCCTCGGCCAGTGCCTCGCGATAGAGCTTGTCGCCCAGTTCCGCGCGCCCCTGCGCGATGGCCACCGACGCCAGCTGCGCCGTGGCTTCCAGCCCCTTGCGGCCACGCTCGCGATGCTTCAGCAGCTGTGCCACCAGGTCTTCGCCTTCACCCTGCACCACCGTGATCGGCGCGGCAGCGGCGTCGCTGTCGAAATAGAACTCCTGCGGTGCCGGCAATGCCGGCGCGGCCCACACAGTGGCCGCTCCCGAAACCAGCAACACGCCGGCCAGGAACTGTCCTGCAACTGACATCCCAATTCCCCCAAGGTTGAAACACCAACCCTCCCTCTCTCTCCCCGATCCTAACCCCAGCACGGCCCCGGCGCGAGTGCCGGGGGCCCTGGCCCCCCACTGTTACAATTCGCGCCTTTCCCGCCGCGTGCACCTGCGCGGCCGGTGCCAGCCGATCCTGACAGGCCAGCCATGACCAGTACCGCGCAACTCACCTCGCCCGCTTCAGCCGACCTGCTCGACCGTGATTACACGCTCGACCACAAGTACACCCGCAACGAAGGGCGGATCTACCTGAGTGGCGTGCAGGCGCTGGTGCGGCTGCCGCTGATGCAGCGCCTGCGCGACGAAGCTGCGGGCATCGACAGCGCCGGTTTCATCAGTGGCTATCGCGGCAGCCCGCTGGGCGGCTTCGACCTGGAACTGTGGCGCGCGCGCAAGCACCTGGAAACGGCCAAGGTGAAGTTCACCCCGGGCCTCAACGAGGACCTGGGCGCCACCATGGTGTGGGGTACCCAGCAGACCAACCTGTTCCCCGGTGCCAACGTGCAGGGCGTGTTCGGCATGTGGTACGGCAAGGGCCCGGGCGTGGACCGCTGCGGCGACGTGTTCAAGCACGCCAATGCCGCCGGCACGTCGCGCCATGGTGGTGTGCTGGCACTGGCCGCCGATGACCATGCCTGCCGCAGCTCGACCCTGCCGCATGGCAGCGAGGACGAATTCGTCAGCGCGATGATGCCGGTGCTGAACCCGGCCGGCGTGCAGGACATCCTCGACATGGGCCTGCTCGGCTGGGCGATGAGCCGTTACACCGGGCGCTGGGTCGGCTTCAAGACGATTGCCGAGACGGTGGAATCGTCGGCCTCGGTCGAGGTTGATCCGCTGGCCCGGCGCATCGTGCTGCCGGAGGACTTCGACATGCCCGCCGGCGGCCTCAACATCCGCTGGCCCGATCCGCCGCTGGACCAGGAGATGCGCCTGCACCGCTATGCGGTGAAAGCCGCGCAGGCCTTCGCGCGTGCCAACGGCATCGACAAGGTGGTGATGGACGCGCCGCGTGCGCGGCTGGGCATCGTCACCACCGGCAAGAGCTACCTGGACGTGCTGCAGGCACTGGAATACCTGGGCCTGGACGAGCAGGCCTGCGCCGACATCGGCATCCGCGTGTACAAGGTCGGCATGACCTGGCCGCTGGAACCGGAAGGCATCGCGCGCTTTGCGCAGGGCCTGGAAGACATCATCGTGGTGGAGGAGAAGCGTGCCTTCATCGAGCGCCAGATGAAGGAGCAGTTCTTCAACTGGCCGGCCAGCTGGGGCCAGCGCCCGTCCATCGTCGGCAAGTACGACGAGGCCGGCGAGTGGATCCTGCCGTCCACCGGCGAACTGACCCCGGCCACCATCGCCGGCGTGATCGGTCGCCGCATCCAGAAGTTCTTCAACAACGAATCCATCGAGCAGCGCCTGCAGTGGATGCAGGAGAAGGAAGCCGAGCTTGCGTTGCCGCGCGCCAGCTTCCCGCGCGTGCCGCACTACTGCTCCGGCTGCCCGCACAACACCTCCACCACCGTGCCGGACGGTTCGCGTGCGCTGGCTGGCATCGGTTGCCATTACATGGTGACCTGGATGGACCGCAGCACCGACACCTTCACCCACATGGGTGGCGAAGGCGTGACGTGGGCCGGGCAGGCCGCGTTCACCGACACCCAGCACGTGTTCCAGAACCTGGGCGACGGCACCTATTTCCATAGCGGTTCGCTGGCCATCCGCCAGGCGATCGCCGCCGGCGTCAACATCACCTACAAGATCCTCTACAACGACGCGGTGGCGATGACCGGCGGGCAGCCGGTGGACGGCCCGTTGAGCGTGCCGGACATCGCAAAGCAGATGCGGGCCGAGGGCATCCATACCATCATGGTGTTGTCGGACAACATCGCCAAGTGGACGCGCCAGCGCGAGCATTTCCCCAGCGACGTGGAGTTCCACGACCGCAGCGAGCTGGATGCGGTGCAGAAGCGCCTGCGCGAAGTGAAGGGTGTTTCGATCCTGATCTACGAACAGACCTGCGCCACCGAGAAGCGTCGCCGCCGCAAGCGCGGCAAGCTGGAAGACCCGGCCAAGCGGGTGATGATCAATTCGCTGGTCTGCGAAGGCTGCGGCGACTGCGGCAAGAAGAGTTTCTGCGTGTCGGTGCTGCCGAAGGAGACCGAGTTCGGTCGCAAGCGCGACATCGACCAGTCCAACTGCAACAAGGACTATTCCTGCGTCAACGGCTTCTGCCCGAGCTTCGTCACCGTGCACGGTGGGCAACCGCGCAAGGGCAGCAAGCGCGATGCCTCCACGCTGCTGGACAACCTGCCGGCACCGGTGGTTCGCGGCACCCTGGAGCAACCCTGGAACATCCTGATCACCGGCGTTGGCGGTACCGGCGTGGTGACCATCGGCGCCCTGCTGGGCATGGCCGGTCACCTTGAAGGCAAGGGCGCCTCGGTGCTCGACCAGACCGGCCTGGCGCAGAAGGGTGGCGCGGTGACCACGCACATCCGCATCGCCCGCCGCCCGAACGATATCCATGCGGTGCGCATCGCCGCTGGTGAAGCCGATCTGGTGCTGGGCTGCGACATGGTGGTGGTCAACGACTACTGGGCGCTGTCGAAGGTACGCGCCGGCCGTTCGCAGGTGGTGCTCAATACCTACGAAGCGATGCCGGGCACCTTCACCACCCGCCCGGACATGCAGTTCCCCGCCGCCGACATCATCGCCGGCGTGCGCGTGGCCCTGGGTGGCGAGGAGCCGCTGCTGCTGGACGCAACCCAGCTGGCCACCGCGCTGCTCGGCGATGCGATCGCCGCCAACCTGTTCATCCTCGGCTACGCCTGGCAGCAGGGCCTGGTGCCGCTGTCGTTCGAGTCGCTGATGCGCGCCATCGAACTCAACGGCGCGGCCGTGGCGATGAACCAGCAGGCCTTCGCCTGGGGCCGCCTGGCCGCGGTCGATCCGCAGGCCGTGCAGCAGGCGGCCGGCCTGGTGCGCAACCGCCACACCGACACCGAGAACACGCCCGGGCCGCTGCATGCGCTGCCGCCGGGCGAATGGGAAGGCAACGAATGGGGCGCTACCGCCGCACCGCGCAACACCGGTGACGAGCGCGAGCTGCGCGGGCTGCCGACGCACGGTGGTGATGTCGCCTTCCTGCCGCTGGACGACGCGCGCCTGTCGCGCTCGCTGGACGAGATGATCGAGCGCCGCTCGGCCTTCCTGACCGACTACCAGGATGCGGCCTACGCCAACCGCTACCGCAGCCTGGTCGAGCGCGTACGCGCGGCCGAAGCCGAGCGCATCGGCGGCTCCACCGCGTTGACCGAAACCGTGGCCCGCTACCTGTTCAAGCTGATGGCGTACAAGGACGAGTACGAAGTGGCGCGCCTGTACACCAGCGGCGACTTCCAGCGGCGCCTGCAGCAGCAGTTCGAAGGCGATTACCAGCTGCGCTTCCATCTGGCACCGCCGCTGTTCGCCAGGAAGGACGAACAGGGCCGGCTGCAGAAGAAGGAATACGGCCCGTGGATGTTCAAGGCGTTCGGCCTGCTGGCGAAGCTGAAGTTCCTGCGCGGTGGTCGCCTGGATGTGTTCGGCCGCACCCAAGAGCATCGCATGGAGCGCCAGCTGATCACCGATTACGAGGCAACCGTGCAGCAGCTGATCGACGGACTGGATGACGACCGCCTGGCGCTGGCGGTGGAGATTGCCAGCGTGCCCGAGCACATCCGCGGCTTCGGCCACGTCAAGGAAGCGCACTTCGAGAAGGCCAAGGCCCGCGAAGCAGTGCTGCTGGCGCAGTGGCGCAACCCGAAGGCGCTGCATATCGTGCAGGTGGCGTAATAGTGGCAGGTGGTAGTGCCGGCCGTTGGCCGGCATCTGCCCTTCCCGGACAATGTGTTGCCGGCCAGCGGCCGGCACTACCGGTGATTCACCCCAACCGCCACAGCAGCAGGCGGTTGTTGGCCGGCATCGCCACATCCCCCAGGCGGGTAAAGCCGTTGTCGGCGGCCAGCGCCTGCACCGCTTCGCTATCGCGGATGCCGCTGCGCGGATCACGCGCCTTCAGCCACGCATCGAACTGCGCATTGCTGTCGCTGGTGTAGCGACCGCCGTAGTTGAACGGGCCGTACACCGCCAGCAGAGCGCCGTGGCGCAGCAGGGGGGGAAGTGCGGCAAACAACGCCTGCACGTGCTCCCAGCTCATGATGTGCAGGGTATTGGCACTGAATGCAGCGTCGAACGTGCTGCCTTTCGGCAAGCTCAGGCCGGGCGCTGGCGGCAGCTCCACCTGCAGCGCCACCGGTGGCAGCAGGTTCAGCAGCGCCGCCTCCGCGCGCCAGGACTCGATGCCCGGCAGATGATCCGGATGGTCGCTGGGCTGCCAGCGCAGCCATGGCCAGCGCTCGGCGAAGAAAGCAGCATGCTGGCCGGTGCCGCTACCGATCTCCAGCACCCGGTGGCGATCTCCCATCCACGGGTCGAGCGCAGCGGCGATCGGTTCGCGGTTGCGTTCGCAGGCTTCTGAATACGGCTTGCTCGACATCGAGACGGCGTCCAGGCGGGGTCGGCCTCATTGTGCACGAGGGGGGTATTGCTCGGCAGGGCTGCGCCCTGCACCTGCAGAGGCCGCGGCAACTGCCAGAGCAACAGCAGAAGCTGGCTCCTGCGGGATGGCGGGGTGGGTCCGGTGGCGGGGGACGCCGTAAACCCCCAGACCGGCCCAGCCGCTGGCGGCTGTACGTTCGGGCGCTTGCGAAGCAGTGCTTCGCAAGCAAAGCGCCCTCACCCTTGGGGGCTTGGCCGCGGCATCCATGCCGCGGACACCCCCGCCACCGGACCCATCCCGCCTTCGACAGTTTTCCGCGATCTGCTGGAACGGCTCTTGGGGTCAGATCCGTTTTCCTGCGGAAAACGGATCTGACCCCAGATTTATTTCGATACCTGACAGATGTGTCGACCAAGGTCGACACCTACCAACAGCCACGGAGATCTGTCAGAGGTGGGGTGGTGTGGGGTGGCAGGACCGTTGGCGCCATGGATGGCGCCATCGAGCCCCCATGGACGGGTTTACGGCGTGTCCTGCCACCCCACACCGCCCCACCATCCCACGGAGAGCCCGCTTTTGACGTTGACGTTGCTGCTGAGGTTGCCGGCCAGCGGCCGGCACTACAGCAGGTGCAGGGCTGCAAGCCCTGCCGAACCCCTCCCCGACCATGACTGCAGTCACTTGCCCGAATGCCCGCCGCTGGCGAAAGTCGAGGAGTTGACGTGATCGGATCGGTCCTTTGCCGGCCGCACGGAAGTGAGAGAGAGACGCTGTGCAACGACGTGAGTTCCTGGCATTTTCCGCTCTGGGCCTGGCGGGCCTGGCCCTGCCGCATTCGCGGCTGATCGCCGCCGAGCAGTTGCTGGCCCCGGTCGACCCGGCCAAGCGCCGGCGCCTGGCCGAGGTCGCCCTCGCTGCCGCGCGTTCGGCCAAGGCCAGCTACTGCGACGTGCGCATCGGGCGCTACCTCAACCAGTCGGTGATCACCCGCGAGCACCAGGTCGGCAACGTGACCAACCGCGAATCTTCCGGTGTGGGCGTGCGGGTGATCGTCAACGGTGCGTGGGGTTTCGCCGCCACCCACCAGCAGACCGAAGCGGCGGTGCGCACCGCCGTCGAACAGGCCACCGCCATCGCCCGCGCCAATGCCAGCATCCAGTCCCGCCCGGTGCAGCTGGCGCCCACCCCGGCGGTCGGCGAGGTGCGTTGGCAGACACCCATCCGCCGCAATGCGATGGAAGTGCCGATCCAGGACAAGGTCGAGCTGCTGCTGGCGCTCAATGCGGCCGCACTGAATGCGGGTGCCGACTACATCAATTCCACCCTGTTCCTGGTCAACGAGCAGAAGTACTTCGCTTCCAGCGACGGCTCGTTCATCGACCAGGACATCCACCGTATCTGGCTGCCGTTCACCGCCACTGCCATCGACAAGGCCAGCGGCAAGTTCCGCACCCGTGCGGGCCTGTCCTCGCCGATGGGCATGGGCTACGAGTTCCTTGATGGCGATGCACGCGGCAAGGTGCAGCTGCCCGGTGGCATCACTGCGTACCGTGATTCCTATGACCCGGTCGAGGACGCCATCGCCGCCGCCCGCCAGGCGCGCGAGAAGCTGAAGGCGCCCTCGGTGAAGCCCGGCAAGTACGACCTGGTGCTGGATCCGTCCAACCTGTTCCTCACCATCCACGAGAACGTCGGCCACCCGCTGGAACTGGACCGCGTGCTCGGCTACGAGGCCAACTACGCCGGCACCAGCTTCGCCACGCTGGACAAGCGCGATGCTGGTTTCCGTTGGGGCAGCGACATCGTCACCTTCTTCGCCGACAAGACCCAGCCGGGCAGCCTCGGCGCGGTCGGCTACGACGACGAAGGGGTGAAGACCCAGCGCTGGGACCTGGTGCGCGACGGCATCCTGGTCGACTACCAGGCGACGCGCGATGAGGCG
The DNA here is from genome assembly GCF_002966815.1 of Stenotrophomonas sp. MYb57. Taxonomy (NCBI): domain Bacteria; kingdom Pseudomonadati; phylum Pseudomonadota; class Gammaproteobacteria; order Lysobacterales; family Lysobacteraceae; genus Stenotrophomonas; species Stenotrophomonas sp. MYb57. Next base: position 125,805 of record NZ_CP023271.1, on the reverse strand, counting down.
CACATCCTCGGCCGCGATGCCTCGCATGGCTGCAGCTATGCCGACTCGTGGTCCAGCGTGCAGTTCCAGCGCATGGCCAATGTCTCGCTGGCGCCGGGCAGGACACCGCTCAGCGTGGAGGACATGATCAAGGACGTGGAGAACGGCATCTACATCCATGGCCGTGGCTCCTATTCCATCGACCAGCAGCGCTACAACGCGCAGTTTGGCGGCCAGCTGTACTACCAGATCAGGAACGGAAAGATCACCGGCATGGTCGAGGATGCGGCCTACCAGATCCGCACGCCGGAGTTCTGGAACGCCTGCACCGCCATCTGCGATGAACGCGACTTCCGCCTTGGCGGTTCGTTCTTCGACGGCAAGGGCCAGCCCGGCCAGGTGTCGGCGGTCTCGCACGGTTCGTCCACCACCCGTTTCAACGGCATCAACATCATCAACACCGCGCGCAGTCTCGGCGCTTGAGCCACCCGTCCTTCATGGAGAGCAGCCTTGCACAGACGTGACTTCCTGGCCCTGACCGGGCTTACCGCTGGCGGCCTGATCGTGCCGTCGTTCTTCGGCAAGGCGATCGCCGCCGAGCAACTGCAGTCCAGCCTCGACCCTGCGCTGAAGAAGCGCCTGGCCGACGCCGCCCTGCAGGCTGCGCGCAGCGCCGGCGCCACCTACTGCGACGTGCGCATCGGCCGCTACCTGCGGCAGTTCGTGATCACCCGCGAGGACAAGGTGCAGAACGTGGTCAACACCGAGTCCACCGGTGTGGGCATCCGCGTGATCGTCAACGGCGCCTGGGGCTTTGCCGCCACCAATGCGCTCAGCACCGCCGACGTGGCCCGTGCCGCGCAGCAGGCCGCGGCGATCGCCAAGGCCAACGCGGGCGTGCAGACCGCGCCGGTGCAGCTGGCCAAGGCGCCGGGCGTCGGCGAGGTCAGCTGGAAGACGCCGATCCGCAAGAACGCGATGGAGGTGCCGATCAAGGAGAAGGTCGACCTGCTGCTGGACGTCAATGCTGCGGCGATGGGCGCCGGTGCCAGCTTCGTCAACTCGATGCTGTTCCTGGTGAACGAGCAGAAGTACTTCGCCTCCACCGACGGTTCCTACATCGACCAGGACGTGCACCGCATCTGGGCACCGATGACGATCACCGCCATCGACAAGGCCAGCGGCAAGTTCCGCACCCGCGAAGGCCTGTCCGCACCGATGGGCCTGGGCTACGAGTACCTCGATGGCGCGGCTGCCGGCAAGGTGCTCACGCCCAATGGCGTGGTCAACTACGGCTCGTCCTACGACATGAAGGAAGATGCCATCGCGGCGGCCAAGCAGGCGCAGGAGAAGCTGAAGGCGCCGTCGGTGAAGCCCGGCAAGTACGACCTGATCCTGGATCCGTCGCACACCTGGCTGACCATCCACGAGTCGATCGGCCACCCGCTGGAACTGGACCGCGTGCTCGGCTACGAAGCCAACTACGCCGGCACCAGCTTCGCCACCCTGGACAAGCGCGAGCAGCATTTCCAGTACGGCAGCGACAAGGTCAACATCTTCGCCGACAAGACCCAGCCGGGCAGCCTCGGCGCCGTCGCGTACGACGATGAAGGCGTGAAGTGCAAGCGCTGGGACCTGATCAGCAACGGCAAGCTGGTCGACTACCAGACCATCCGCGACCAGGCCCACATCCTCGGCAAGACCGAATCCGATGGCTGCTGCTATGCCGACTCGTGGTCCAGCGTGCAGTTCCAGCGCATGGCCAACGTGTCGATGGCGCCGGGCAAGTCGCCGCTGAGCGTGTCGGACATGATCAAGGACGTGGAGAACGGCATCTACATCATCGGGGATGGTTCGTTCTCGATCGACCAGCAGCGCTACAACGCGCAGTTCGGCGGCCAGCTGTTCTACGAGATCAAGAACGGAAAGATCACCCGCATGCTCGAAGACGTGGCCTACCAGATCCGTACACCGGAATTCTGGAATGCCTGCAGCGCCGTGGCCGATGAACGCGACTATCGCCTGGGCGGTTCGTTCTTCGACGGCAAGGGCCAGCCCGGCCAGGTCTCGGCGGTCTCGCACGGTTCGTCCACCGCGCGCTTCAACGGCATCAACGTCATCAACACCGCACGCAGCCTCGGCTGACCGGTCAGGAGCCCTTACACCATGAGTATCTTCACCGAAGCCCAGGCCAAGGCCATCCTCGACAAGGTCATCGCCCTGTCCAAGGCCGATGAGTGCACGGCCGTACTGGCCGGTTCCATCAACGGCAACATCCGTTTCGCCCTGAACAACGTGTCCACCAGCGGCATCGTCGACAACACCGAACTGGCCGTCACCGTGGCCTTCGGCAAGCGCGTGGGTACCGCCTCGATCAACGAGTTCGACGACGCGGCGCTGCAGCGCGTGGTGCGTCGCGCCGAAGACCTGGCCCGCCTGGCCCCGGAAAACCCGGAGTTCATGCCGGCCATCGGCAAGCAGACCTACCGCCCCAGCCCGACCTTCAGCGAATCCACCGCCGCCATCGATCCGGCCTTCCGCGCCAAGGTCGCCGCCGATTCGATCGCGCCGTGCCGTGGCAACGGGCTGATCGCTGCCGGCTTCCTCGAAGACGGCCAGGGTTTCTACGCCACGGCCAACAGCAATGGCAACTTCGGCTACCAGCGCACCACCAACTTCGACTACACCTGCACCGTGCGCACCGAAGACGGCCGTGGTTCGGGCTGGGTGGGTCGCAACCTGAAGGACGCTGCCGACTTCAAGGCTGACCAGGACATCCGCATCGCCATGCGCAAGGCGACCGAGTCGCAGGAAGCCAAGGCACTGGAACCCGGCAAGTACACGGTGATCCTGGAGCCGGCAGCAGCCGCCGGCCTGATCAGCTTCATGATGAACTTCTTCAGCGCACGCTCGGCCGATGAAGGGCGCAGCTTCCTGTCGAAGAAGGGCGGTGGCAACAAGCTGGGCGAGCAGGTCTACGATCCGCGCGTGAACATGCATGCCGACCCGTGGCACCCGGACGCGCCGGTGCTGCCGTGGGACAACGAGGGCATGCCGCGTGAGCGCATCGCCATCATCGAGAACGGCAAGGTCGCCAACCTCGACTACTCGCGCTTCTGGGCACAGAAGCAGGGCAAGACCGCCAAGGCCACGCCCGGCAACCTGCTGATGAGCGGTGGCGAGAAGAGCACCGCCGAACTGGTGCGCGGCACCCAGAAGGGCATCCTGGTCACCCGTACCTGGTACATCCGCATGGTCGATCCGCAGACCGTGCTGCTGACCGGCCTGACCCGCGATGGCACCTTCTACATCGAGAACGGGCAGATCAAGTACCCGGTGAAGAACTTCCGCTTCAACGAATCGCCGGTGATCATGCTCAACAACATCGAAGAGCTGGGCAAGCCGGTGCGCGTGGCCGGTGACGAGTCCAACTTCGTGATGATGATTCCGCCGATGAAGTTGCGCGATTTCACCTTTACCTCGTTGTCCGACGCGGTCTGATGGATCGGCGGGCCTGCCTGCGCTGGTTGGCCGCTGCCGCTTCGGCGGCGGCGCTGCCGGCATGGGCGCAGGCAGGCCCGCGCAGTTCGCGCTACGACTTCTGGTTCACACGCCTGCAGTACGACTCCGGCGATTGGGACGTGGACGCGCGCATGCCGTCCAACCTGATCACCTCGCTGATCGACTACACCTCCCTGCGGGTGGACCCGCAGGAACGCGTGGTGGCGTTGGCCGACCCGCGCATGCTGGAGGCGCCGTTCTGCTACCTGGCCGGGCACACCCTGGTCGAGTTCAACGCCGCCGAACGGCAGAACTTCGTGCGCTACGTGCGCAATGGTGGCTTCGTCTTCGTCGACGACTGCAACCACGATATCGACGGCCTGTTCGCCACCTCGTTCGAAGCGCAGATGGGCCGGCTGTTCGGGCCGAAGGCGCTGCAGAAACTGCCCAACAGCCACGCGCTGTACCGCAGCTTCTTCCGCTTCCCCGACGGCCCGCCCGCGACCAGCTTCGAGCTCAACGGCTGGGGCGATGACCTGGTGCACGACTACCTGAAAGGCATCGAGGTCGATGGCCGGCTGGGTCTGCTCTACAGCAACAAGGATTACGGCTGCGAGTGGGACTACGACTGGCGCAACAAGCGTTTCCTGGCCGAAGACAACACCCGCTTCGGCGTCAACATCGTGATGTACGCATTGAACAATTGAACGGACCACGCCCATGACCTCCCCCGACCTCGATTCCCTGCTGCCGCGCCTGCACGCGCTGCGCAGCGCCCTGGCCCACGCCGTGGTCGGCCAGCACACCGTGGTCGAGCAGCTGCTGATCGGCCTGCTGGCCGGTGGCCACTGCCTGCTGGAAGGCGCGCCGGGGCTGGGCAAGACCCTGCTGGTGCGCTCGCTGGGGCAGGCACTGGAACTGCAGTTCCGGCGCGTGCAGTTCACCCCGGACCTGATGCCCAGCGACATCCTGGGCACCGAACTGCTGGAAGAAGACCACGGCACCGGTCATCGCCATTTCCGCTTCCAGCAGGGCCCGATCTTCACCAACCTGCTGCTGGCCGACGAGCTCAACCGCACCCCGCCCAAGACCCAGGCGGCGCTGCTGGAAGCGATGCAGGAGCGTACGGTCAGCTACGCCGGCACGACCTACACGCTGCCGGCGCCGTTCTTCGTGCTGGCCACGCAGAATCCGATCGAACAGGCCGGCACCTACCCCTTGCCCGAAGCACAGCTGGACCGCTTCCTGCTGCATGTGCTGGTCGATTACCCCAGCGAGGAAGAAGAGCGGCAGATCCTCGAACAGACCACCGGCGGTGCCACGGAAAGCGTGCCGAAGGTGATGGATGCCGAAGCGGTGGTCGCGCTGCAGGCGGCGGTGCGCCAGGTGCATGTCAGTCCCGACGTGCTGGCCTGGATCACCCGCCTGGTCCGCGCCAGCCGCCCCGGCGATGGCGCACCGGCGGCGATCAACCAGTGGGTGAAGTGGGGCGCGGGTCCGCGTGCCGGGCAGTCGCTGGTACTGGCCGCCAAGGCGCGCGCACTGCTGCAGGGACGCTTCGCCGCCACCCGCGAGGATGTGCAGGCGCTGGCGGCACCGGTGATGCGCCATCGCCTGCTGCTGTCCTTTGCCGCCGAAGCCGAGCAGAAGCGGGCCGACGATGTGGTCGCCGCACTGCTGCAGGCCGTTCCCTTCCCGGGTTGATCCACTGGTGATCGCAGGCACGCCGCTGCTGCTGCCACCCGACCTGCGTGCGCGCCTGCGTGCGCTGCGCCTGCGGCCACGCCTGGCCAGCGGTGCGAGCGGCATCGGCCAGCATGCCAGCCGCAGCCGCGGCGCCGGCCTGGAATTCGCCCAGTACCGCGCGTACGAGCCCGGTGACGAACTGCGCCAGATCGACTGGAAGCTGTATGCGCGCTCGGACCGCTTCTTCGTGCGCGAATCCGAGCGCGAAAGCCCGATCACCGTCTGGCTGCTGCTCGATGCCACGGCCTCGGCGGGCCAGTCCGACCATACAGCGCCCGGACGCAGCCGCCTGGATCACATGCGGCAGCTGGCTGCCTGCGTGGTCGAGCTGACGCTGCAGCAGGGTGATCGCTTCGGCCTGCTGGCGATCAACGGCGAAGGCCTGCAGCTGGTGCCGGCCGCGCATGGCGCGCGCCAGCGCGACCGCGTGCATCTGCAGCTGCATTCCCTGCAGGCGCGCGGCGCATGGCCGGCCGCAGAGCGGCTGCGACCGCTGTGGGAGCGCGTGCGCCCCGGCGATCTGCTGCTGGCCATCGGCGATGGCTTCGACGACGCGGGCATCGTGCTGCTGGAGCAGTTGGCCAGCGCCCGCCGCGAGGTGATGCTGCTGCAGGTGCTGACGACCGACGAGCGCGATTTCCCCTTCGACGCAGGCCATCGTTTCCGCGATCCGGAAACGGGCGATGAACTTCTCGGCGATGGCGCCGCGATCCGCGCCGACTACCTGCAGCGCTTCACCCAGGCGCGCGCCGCGCTGCAGTCGCGCCTGCAGGCCAGTGGCATCGCCTGCGCGACCGGTTGGCTGGATCAGCCGCTGGACCAGCCGCTGCAGGCGCTGTTCGGCCGCAGGGGCGGCGCATGAGCCTGCTGTTCCCGCTGGGCCTGGCGGCGCTGGCCGCATGGCTGCTGCCATTGCTTATCCACCTCGCCCGCCGTCATCCCTACACGCCGCTGGATTTCGCTGCGCTGCGCTGGCTGCGCGCCCAGGTGCGACCGCGCCAGCGCATCCGCTTCGATGATTGGCCGCTGTTGCTGGTGCGCTTGCTGTTGCTGGCCGCACTGGCCCTGCTGCTGGCGCGCCCGGCGCTGACCGGTCCTGCGCCCGTGCCAGCAGCGTGGACGGTGGTGGCACCGGGCCTGGACGCGACCGCGCTGCGCGGCAGCACCGATGCGCGCAACTGGCATTGGCTGGCGCCGGGCTTCCCCACCATCGACCAGCCCACGCCGGCAGACGCTGCTGCCCTGCCCAGCCTGCTGCGCGAGCTGGACGCGCAGTTGCCGGCCGGCACCGCGCTGACCGTACACGTACCGGATCCCTTGCCCGGCCTTGATGGTGCCCGCCTGCAGCTGTCGCGCGAGGTGCAGTGGCAGCCACACGCGCTGGCCGTCACCGCGCCGCCACACGCTTCCCCGGCACCACGCCTGCGTACGCGCAGCGATGCACCGGCCGCTGCGCTGCAATGGCTGGGCGCGTTGCAGCGCGCGTGGAGCACGCAACCATTGGCGGCCCCCCTGGCCGACGACGCGTTGCCTGCCCGCGGCGAGATCGGCGTATGGACCGCCACCGATGCGCTGCCTGGCACCTGGCAGCGCTGGCTGCAGCAGGGCGGCACGGTGCTGACCGCTGCGAAACCGCCAGCGGGTGCACCCGTACTGCTGCGCGATGCAGACAATGCACCGCTGCTGTGGCAGCAACGCATCGGCCAGGGCCGCCTGCTGCATCTGCCCGGCGAATGGAACGTGGCCCGCAACAGTGCACTGCGCGATGACGGCCTGCCGCGCGACCTGCTGCAGGCCCTGCAACCGCCATCAACGCCGCAGCTGGGTGATGCGCAGGACCAGACACCACGCCAGGCGGCCCTGCCCGCCGCAACGCCGCCCCTGCGCGAACCCACCGCCTGGCTGCTGCTGGTGATCGTGCTGCTGTTCGCGCTTGAGCGCTGGATGGCGAGCAGCGCGCGACGCAGGGCTGCACCATGAAGGCGCTGCAACAGGCATGGCAGCGCGCACGTCGGCGCCGCGCGGCGATCACCCTGCTGCTGGGCCTGCCGTGGGCGCTGGCGTCAGCGGCACTCGCGCTGCGCGTGTCCGGTTTCGATATCGCCTGCGTCGTGGCGACCGTGGCCCTGCTGATCATTGCGGCCGCCGCGACGATGCGCGCCCGGCAGCTGGACCGACGCTGGTTGCAGCGCAGGCTCGATGCCAGTGGCGCCAGCGAAGACAGCGCCGATCTGCTGTTTGCCGATGGCGCTGCGCTCAACCCATTGCAACAGCGCCAGCGCACCCACGTGCTGGCTGCACTTGAACACAACCTCCCCGAGCTGCGACCACGCTGGCCACGCAGGGCAGTGGCGCTGTGCTGGATCGGCGGCATCGCCGTCGCCGTGCTGGCACTGGGCTGGCCGCACAGCGGCGCACCGCGCCCCACGGCGCCTGCCTCGCCGCAAAGCAGCACCAAGGCCGGTCCATTGCGCCTGCAGTCCACTCGACTGCGCATCGACGCACCGGCCTACACCGGCCAACCCACGCGTACGCAGAACGCACTCGACGCCAAGGTCGCCGCCGACAGTCGCCTGTCCTGGTCACTGCGCTTCGACCGTGCACCCAGCAGCGCCTGGCTGCAGTTCCACGACGGTCGACGCCTTCCGTTGCGCGAGCGCAATGGTGAATGGCAGGCGCAGGACGTAGCGCGTACCCCGGTGCTGTATCGCGTGGTCAGCCAACCGGCGCTGGCCGACACCCGCCTGCATCGGCTCGACGTGGTCGCCGACCGTGCGCCGACGGTGCGCGTGATCGAGCCTGCCACCAGCCTGGTGCTGGGCACCCCCGGGCAACGGCAGTGGACGCTGCGCTTCGAGGCCAGCGACGATCATGGCGTCTCCGCGCAGGCGACGCTGTCGATCACCATCACCCAGGGCAGCGGTGAGAACATCACCTTCGTACGCCGCAGCGTGGCGCTCAGCGGCAGTGGCGAGGCGAAGGCACGGCGTTTTGCCCATACCCTTGATCTGGCCGCGCTGGGCGCACAGCCCGGCAACGATGTGATCGCCCAACTGGAAGTGCGCGACAACCACGCGCCGGCAGCACAGGTCGGTCGCAGCAGCAGCGTGATCCTGCGCCTGCCCAGCGCCGAGGCCGTGCTCGGTGCCGAACTGGAAGGCCGCATCAAGAAGACCCTGCCCGCGTACTTCCGCAGCCAGCGGCAGATCATCATCGACGCCGAGGCGTTGATCCGCGAACGCCGGAGCGTAGCCGCTGATACCTTCGTCAAGCGCAGCGATGCGATCGGCGTCGACCAGCGCATCCTGCGACTGCGCTACGGCCAGTTCCTGGGCGAAGAAAGCGAGGGCGCGCCGAAGCCACCGCCGACCAGCGACCTGCCCACCAGCGATACGCCGGCGGCAGACGCACACGATGACGATCATGAGCACGGTCACGGCGCCGAGGCCGGCGCACACGACGAGCACGGCCACGACCACGGTGGCGCAGCCAGCGGCAATGACACGCCACCGGTGTTCGGCAGCGCCACCGACGTGCTGTCCGAGTACGGGCATACCCACGACCACGCCGAGGCGGCGACGCTGCTTGACCCGCAGACACGCGCCACCTTGAAGGCCGCGCTGGACCAGATGTGGTCGGCCGAAGGCGAGCTGCGCCAGGGCCGCCCCGAGCAGGCCCTGCCGTTTGCCTACAAAGCGCTGGCGTTCATCAAGCAGGTGCAGCAGGCCGAGCGCATCTATCTGGCGCGCGTCGGCCCGGAGCTGCCGCCGATCGACGAGAGCCGGCGCCTGAGCGGCGACCGTGCCGGGCTGGCCAGCCGCAACCTGCCGCTGGCCGCGCGCACGCCGCCCGATCCGGCCGTCGTCGAGGCCTGGCAGCGATTGGGCGACGAGGACGGCACGCCCGATCTGGACATGCTGGCCGCCTGGCAGCAGCGCAACAACGCCTTCCTGCCCGATGCACTGGACCTGGCTGCCGCCATCGAACAACTACGCATCGACGCCGGCTGCAACGAGTGCCGGCAGCGCCTGCGCGCGCAGCTGTGGCGCGCACTGCAGCGGCCACTGCCGCAGGTGATGCGACGCCGTGCGGCAGATGCCATGGGGCAGCGCTACCTCGACGCGCTGGAAGCACAGCCATGAGCACATCGGCATTGAACGTGTGGGTCGCAGTGGCGCTGGCGCTGATCGTGCTGGTCGCCAGTGCGCGCCAGCTGCGTTCGCCCACGCAGAGGCGCGGCCGTCTTATCGCCGTGCTCACGCTGCAGGCGGCCGCCGCTGCGCTGCTGTACGTCTGCCTGCTGCCGCCCTCACAGCGCGCCTCCCTGGCCGGCCTGGTGGTGATCGGCGCCGGGGCCGACAAGACCGGTGCACTGCCCACCGGCGGCACCCGGGTGCTGCTGCCGGAAGCAACCGATATGGCCGGTGCAGCGCGCGTGCCGGACCTGGCCACTGCACTGCGCCGCTATCCGTCCTCCACGGTGACACTGATCGGTGCCGGCCTGGCCGCGCGTGACCGCGATGCCGCACTGCCCGCCGACACGCGCTGGCAGGCACCCCCTGCAGCCAACGGATGGATCGCCCTGCAGCCGCCCGTGGACACCGCTCCCGGTGCGCGCTTCGATGTGCACGCACAGGCACGTGGGGTAGACCGCGCGCAGGCCGAACTGCTGGACCCGGCCGGTGCGGTGGTCGATCGTGCACCACTGGCGGCGGACGGCCATGTGCAGCTCAGCGGCATCGCCCGCGCCGAGGGCCGCAGCGTGTTCCAACTGCGCCTGCTGGATGCGCAGGGCCATGTGGCCGACAGCGTGCCGGTGCCGCAGCAGACACTGGCCGCCGCTCCGCTGCGCGTGCTGGTGCGCTCGGCTGCCCCCGGCGCCGAACTGAAGTACCTGCGGCGCTGGGCCACCGATGCCGGCATCCGCGTACAGGTGCAGGCCGAGACCGGCGCAGGCCTCAGCCTGGGCGACGGCAACGTGGCGTTGGACGCCTCCACGCTGGCGCGCAGCGATCTGCTGCTGCTCGACGAACGCAGCCTGGCCGCGCTCGGTGCCGCTCAGCTGGCGGCCGTGCGCCAGGCCCTGCGCGATGGCCTGGGCCTGCTGGTGCGCAGTACCGGCGCGCCATCAGCCAGCGCACGGCAACGCCTGCGCGATCTCGGCCTGCCCGTGCAGGGCGATGCCGGCAGCCAGGTTGCGGCAATGCCCGGCGAGGGTGACGCAACGATGCTGCAGGCACGTCGCGGGCCGCTTGCCGCCGGCACTCTGCCCACCGCTGATGGCGAAGACGCCGACCGCGCGTCGCACGCCGCGGCGCTGCCGGCGCTGGAGTACCTGGCGCTGCAGGCAGCCGACAGCCGCCCCCTGCTGCAGGATCGCGACGGCAAGCCCATCGGTGGGTGGCGCGCCGTCGGCAAGGGGCGCATCGGGCTGCTGCCGATCACGGACAGCTGGCGCTGGGTACTGGCCGGTCGCGAGGATCGCCACGGTGAGTTGTGGAGCACGGTGTTCGCCTCCCTCGCTCGCGCGCAGCCCGGTACCGAAGGTCCATGGCCGGCACAGGCACAGGCACTGGCCTGGGCCGGCGAACGGCAGTCGCTGTGCGGCGTGCAGGCACCGCTGCGGGCCTTCGGCGGACGCGGCGATGGCGTGCCGCTGATCGTCGACAGCACCACCGGCACAGCACGATGCGCGGGCTGGTGGCCGCGCCAGGCCGGTTGGCAGCGCCTGCAGCACGGCGACCGCACGCAGTGGCGCTACGTGTTCGATCCGAAGCAGGCCCCTGCCCTGCACCGGCAGGCGATGACTGATGCCACCGCGCAGCGGCTGGCCACTGCGGCGCCAGCAACCGCGCAGGCGAGCCAGCGTGTACCAGGGCCGCGCTGGCCGTGGTGGCTGGCGTTCGTGCTGTGCGCATCGCTGCTCTGGTGGCTTGAGCGCCGACGCTGATCCAGGGGTTGATCCCGGGGTCGGATCCCTTTCGCCTGCGAAAGGGCCCTGACCCCACCGATTGGATCGCGAACACCATCCACGCATGGCGTGGATCTACTGATGCCGTGCAGGGTAGATGCCGCCTTGGTTGGCGCCGGGCCGTCCGCGCGTTTCATCCACGGATGGCGTGGATCTACTTGCGCCGATACACACCGTTGAAGCGCACGTTCATGCCGCCGCACTCGCTGTTGTCGGCCACGATCAGCACATCGCCCAGCAGCTGCGCGTGCACCGTGCAGGTGTCCTCCACGAAGTCGACCTGGGCACCACGCGGTACTGCCTGCGCGCTTACCGCGCCGATGTTCGGGCCGCCTGGGCGTTCTGCCGGCGTCGGGTTGGCCGAGGGCCAGTAGGCATCGCCTTCCACATGCAGCTGGCCGTCACGCACGCGGATGCGCAGGCCGTTGTCACTGTCCTTCCAGTCTCCCGACCAGGCGTGCAGCGTCGGCGCGGGTACCGGCAACGCCTGCAGCTTGCTGCGATCCACCCAGCCTGCGCTGCCACCCACCTTGTTCGGGAAGAACGCGCAGCGGTAGCGACCAAGATCACGCCCGGTCACCACCGTATCGCCACTCACCACGTAGCTGCGCTGGCGGCAGGCGGGTTCACCCTTGGCCGGGCAGCCGTCCATGTCGCCCAGCAGGTACAGGCGCGGCGTGCCCACCACCTTGGCCAGGGCAAAGCCCGATTGTTCCGAAGGGAACGCGCCATTGCGGCACGAACCGCCATCGGTCAGGTCGCTGGCGGACGCGGCAAGCGGGCTCAGCGTTGCAAGCAGGAACAGGGTACGCAGCAGCATCCAGGCAGCCTCGAAGGGAAGGCCCGCAGGATAACGCCTACTTCTCCGGAGGCGCGCCGCAACCGTCCTGCTGGGCGCAGAACTGCAGCGCGCGCCGTTGCTGCTCGGCGCTCAGTTCCGGTGGCGGCCGGGCGATGGCCGACTGGATCTGGTCCGGGCCGCCGGTGATCTTGTTCAGGCCCTTGGCCGCAGCCATCACGCCCTTGACCACGCCCATCATGATGTAACCGCCGCCCATGCTGACCTGCTCGGGCGAGGGCGGCTCACTCCAGTCGCGGCTGAAGCGGTTGTTCTCCGCGCGCATCGGGTTCTTGAAGCGGTACAGGTCCAGCGGCTGGTCGTCTTCGGGCTTGAGCGCACGCACTTCGCCCAGCGTGGTCACGTTCCCCTGCGCAGGCGGCAGGACCACGGGCGCGTCATCAGCAGCGGGCGGCACGGCAGGCGCCGGTACGGGATCAGGCGTGGGCACGGGTACGGCCGCCGGCGTCGTCTGCTGCGCGTGCGCGATGCCCGCCAGCAGCATGCCGGCCAGAAGTGCTACCTGTGTTGCCCGTTTTGCCACAGCCATCACCCTTGCCTGTTGCGTCCAGGTGTCGAGGATACGGGTGCGGGCTTCAGATTTCGTTGGAGGTGGCAAAGGCGTTCAGCGCACAGCGCACAGCGCACGGCACTGAATGATTCACTCCATCCCATCGCTGTGTCTCACATCCTGAGACGTGAATGTGGTGCCATGTGACCCCTCGAAGAATGTCCCGGCTCCATCCTCCATGGCCTACGAACTCGCCAAGCGCACCGCCGATGCGGAGCAGCAGCTCGCCACCCGTGATGGCCTGCCCGCACGCGATGGCGCACTGCTCAGTGCACGCCTGCAGCGCCGCTACCAGGACCGCATCACCGGCAGCTTCGCCATTCCCGGCCGCGAAGGCCGCTACGCGCCGATTCCCGATTCAGTGCCACCGGCCCTGACTGCGGCACTGAAGGCACGTGGCATCGAACAGCTCTACAGCCACCAGGCCGAGGCATGGGAGGCCAGCCAGCGTGGCGACCACGTCGCCATCGTTACCCCCACCGCCAGCGGCAAGTCGCTGTGCTACACCCTGCCGGTGGTCAGCGCTGCCATGCAGGACAAGGCCAAGGCGCTGTACCTGTTCCCCACCAAGGCACTGGCACAGGACCAGGTGGCCGAACTGCTGGAGCTCAACCGCGCCGGCGACCTCGGAGTGAAGGCCTTCACCTTCGACGGCGACACCCCCGGCGACGCGCGGCAGGCGATCCGCCTGCATGGCGACATCGTGGTCTCCAACCCGGACATGCTGCACCAGGCGATCCTGCCGCATCACACCAAGTGGGCGCAGTTCTTCGAGAACCTGCGCTACATCGTCATCGACGAAGTACACACCTATCGCGGCGTGTTCGGCAGCCATGTCACCAACGTGCTGCGCCGGCTCAAGCGCATCTGCGCGTTCTACGGGGTGCAACCGCAGTTCATCCTGTGCTCGGCCACCATCGGCAACCCGCAGGCGCATGCCGAGGCGCTGATCGAAGCACCGGTCACCGCCATCACCGAATCCGGTGCACCCAGCGGGCCGAAGCAGGTGCTGCTGTGGAATCCGCCGGTGATCAACCCCGACCTGGGCCTGCGTGCCTCGGCGCGCTCGCAGAGCAACCGCATCGCCCGCATCGCGATCAAATCCGGGCTGAAGACGCTGGTGTTCGCGCAGACCCGGCTGATGGTGGAGGTGCTGACCAAGTACCTGAAGGACATCTTCGATCACGATCCGCGCAAGCCACCACGCATCCGCGCCTACCGCGGCGGCTACCTGCCCACCGAGCGCCGCGAGACCGAGCGTGCGATGCGTGCCGGCAACATCGACGGCATCGTCAGCACCTCGGCGCTGGAACTGGGCGTGGATATCGGCAGCCTGGACGTGGTGATCCTCAACGGTTACCCCGGCAGCGTGGCTGCCACCTGGCAGCGCTTCGGCCGCGCCGGACGCCGCCAGCAGCCCGCACTCGGAGTGATGGTGGCCAGTTCGCAGCCGCTGGACCAGTACGTGGTGCGCCATCCGGACTTCTTCGCCGAGGCGTCGCCGGAACACGCACGCATCGCGCCCGACCAGCCATTGATCCTGTTCGATCACATCCGCTGCGCGGCGTTCGAACTGCCGTTCCGGGTCGGCGATGGCTTCGGCCCGATCGATCCTGAGGTGTTCCTGGAAGCACTGGCCGAAACCGAGGTCATCCACCGCGAAGGCGAACGCTGGGAGTGGATCGCCGACAGCTATCCGGCCAACGCGGTCAGCCTGCGCGCGGTGGCCGATGGCAACTTCGTGGTGGTCGACCGCAGCGATGGCCGCCAGCAGATCATCGCCGAAGTGGACTACTCCGCTGCAGCGCTGACCCTGTACGAAGGCGCCATCCACATGGTGCAGTCCACGCCCTACCAGGTGGAAACGCTGGACTGGGAAGGCCGCAAGGCCTACGTCACCCGCACCCACGTGGACTACTACACCGACAGCATCGACTTCACCAAGCTCAAGGTGCTGGACCGTTTCGATGGCGGCCTGGCCGGCCGTGGTGATTCGCACCACGGCGAAGTGCACGTGGTGCGCCGCGTGGCCGGTTACAAGAAGATCCGCTACTACACCCACGAGAACATCGGCTACGGCCCGGTCAGCCTGCCCGACCAGGAACTGCACACCACCGCGGTGTGGTGGCAGCTGCCGCAAGCGCTGCTGCTGCGCGCCTTCGCCAGCAAGCAGGATGCGCTGGACGGGTTCCTCGGCGCCGCCTATGCACTGCACATCGTAGCCACGGTGGCGGTGATGGCCGATGCGCGCGACCTGCAGAAGTCGGTGGGCAACGGCGATGGCACCTGGATCGCGATTGCCGACCAGAGCGGGCGCGGCCAGCTGCGGGGCAGCGATGGCGAGCCTGGCGCGGTGGAACTGCTGCAGGAATTCGTGCCGACCGTATACCTGTACGACAACTTCCCCGGTGGCGTCGGCCTGAGCGAGCCGCTGTGGCAGCGCCAGGCCGAGCTGGTGCAGCGCGCGCGCGAACTGGTACAGCGCTGCGACTGCAAGGCGGGTTGCCCGGCCTGCGTCGGTCCGGTGCTGGCCGCGCAGGAACAGGATGAAACCTCGCCGCGTGCGCTGGCGCTGCGCGTGCTCGACCTGTTCGATGCGCAGGCCTGCCAGCAGGTGGCCGATGTGGTGGTGAGCACACGCGACCCGATGGAGCTGATCGCCCCGTGAGCCTGAGCCTGGACAAGCTGCGGCTGCTTCGCAAGCAGGCCGGTGACCCGAAAGCAGCCACGCCTGCCGCGCCGACGCAGCAGACGCCGCCGGCACTGATGGCCGCCAACGATGCGCGGCAGCCACCGGCCGAGCGTTCGGTGTTTGCCTGGGTGGAACAGGAGATCCGCCACAAGCCGACCGGCACCGCCACCACCACGCCTGCGCCAGCAGCACTGCGACGGCCCGAGGTCGGCAGCCTGCATCGCCTGCTCGGCATGCGCTCGCGGGGTGGCCCTGCGCCGGCACGCGCCAGCGCGCAGGATCGCCAACTGCCCGGCAACGAGATTGCGCCCGGCCTGTTCCTGATCGAGTCACTGCTGCCGCAGCCGATTCCCGCCATGCCGCTGTCGCTGGCCTTCGCCAAGCGCGAGGGTGAGCACGTGGCTGCGCGCGACCTGCTGTTCTTCGATACCGAGACCACCGGCCTGGCCGGCGGCACCGGCACCCGCGCCTTCATGATCGGTGCCGCCGACTGGCATGTGTGCCCGCAGCGTGGCGAAGGCCTGCGCATCCGGCAGCTGCTGATGTCGACGATGGCTGCCGAGGAGGAGATGCTGGCCGCTTTCGCCAGCTGGCTGCAGCCGCATACCGTGTTCTGCAGCTACAACGGCCGCAGCTACGACGCCCCTCTGCTGAAGACGCGCTATCGGCTGGCCCGCCAGGCCGATCCCATCACCGCGCTGGACCATGTCGACCTGCTGTATCCCACTCGCCGCCGTTACCGCGGTACGTGGGAGAACTGCAAGCTGTCCACCATCGAGCGGCAACTGCTGCGCGTTGTGCGCGAAGATGACCTGCCCGGCTCGGAAGCCCCCGCCGCATGGCTGCGCTTCCTGCGCGGCGGCGATGCGCTGAATCTGCGCCGGGTGGCCGACCACAACCACCAGGACGTGGTGACCCTGGCGCTGCTGCTGCAGCGGCTGGTGCGGGAAGAGCAGCGCGAACGGGAGACTCTGGCGCTGGTAAGCGGATGAACGGAGAGGGTGGATCCAGGCCGCGTTGACATCACTGACACAGCGCTCGGCGACACTGCCGCTACTGAACACCACCCAGGAGTACTGCCATGCGTCGATCCCCCCTGTTGCTGCTTGCGGCCATCCTGCCGCTGGCCGCCTGCAGCCATGCCGGTGGCAACGCCTCCGCCGATGCCGGCAGCCTGCCGGCCAAGGTGTCCGATGGTCCGCAGGAGTGCCGCCCCGAGGCGCTGGACGCATTCACCGGCAAGACCGCCGACGAAGCGACGATCAAGAAGCTGGTGGCCGACAGTGGCGCGCGCAACGCACGCGTGGTCAAACCGGGGATGGCGGTGACCATGGACTTCCGCCAGGACCGGGTGACCGTGCAGGTGGACGCGCAGAACCGTATCGAGCGCGCCAGCTGCGGTTGATGGGGTAGCGCCGGGCCCTGCCCGGCGGATTCCATTCGCATACGCGCAGCTGCGGGCGCCGGGCATGGCCCGGCGCTCCGCTCTGTCAGAGCCGCTCGGCCTTGCCGCTGGCCAGCGCACGCGCGATGACCTGTTCTGCCTGCTTCGCTGCCTGTGCCTGCAGCCGTGCCTGACGCTCACCCAACGCGGCCTGTTGACTGCCCAGTGCCGCCTGCTGGCTTCCCAACGCGGCCTGCTGGCTGGCGAGTCGGCTCATCTCGCGGCTACGCTCGGACTGCAGCGCCTGGTTGCGGGCAACCTGTGATGCGCGCTGTGCTTCGGCCGCAGCCTTGCGTGCAATCGCCGCATCATCCACCGCGCCGCGTGTAGCCCGCGCCGCTTCGGCTGCCGCTTCGCGATTGATGTCGCGATTGTTGATCGCACTGCGTGCAGCCCGTGCGGCGGCGAGGGCGATCTCACGCGCCTCTTCGCCCTGCAGCCTGCCCAGCTCGCCCTGCTCGCGGCCGAGCTGGCCCTGCTGACGACCCAGCACACTCTGCTGGCGCCCCAGTTCACTCTGCTGGCGGCTCAGGTCGACGGCGCCGGCATAGGCACGCTGCAACGACTGGATCAGCATCGGATCGCGCACGACGTAGCGCTTGTCGCCCTGGCGGAACCACAGGGCGGGGCCGTCACCAAGCCGGCTGCGCGCCTGCATCACATCGTCCATGCCGGCATTGGCGAACGCCTGGCCGTGATCGACGAGGACGAAGGCCTGCTGTGGCGGCGTACCCAGATCCAGCTGGCCATGGGTGACGATGGTGGTCTGCGAGTGCGCATGGGTGCCTGCGTCCTGCTCCTCGTCTTCATTGACGTCGGCAGGTTCCTCAGGCTCGGCCGGTTCTGCCGGCTCGGCCCAGTCGGCCGGCTCTGCCGGTACCGCTGCGGCAGGCGGCGCTGCCGGTGCCGGGGGTGCTGCGGGCGGCGGCGGCGGCGCTGGCACAGCGCGCGGCGGTGCCGGCGGTGCAGGCGGGACCGGCGCGGCCACCAGCCGCATCGGCGCCACACCCACGGCCAATACAACCAGCGTCAAGCCGACGGCCAGCAGGCGTGGGCACGCCCGATGCGACTGCAGTGACAGCAGGCGGCGCTTGAGGCTGGTGGTGCTGGGCGCTGCGCTGGCCACGCCGAGGTGTGGCTGCGGCGCCACACCCAGCTGCAGCAGCAACCGGCCATAGGCATGGCGGCTGGCACCGTGCTGGCCGACCACCGCCGCATCCACGGCTTCCTCGCGGGCTTGGGCGTATTCGCGCACGGCCAGGCGCAGCAGCGGATGGAAGAAGAACAGGTGCTGGGCCAAGGCAGGCAGCAGCCCCCACTGCAGGTCACGACGCTGCAGGTGTTGCAGCTCGTGGGTCAGCGCCAGGTCCAGCGCATCGCCCTGCAGCGCGTTCATTCCCGCCGGCAGCAGCAGCACCGGACGGAACGGCCCGACCAGCTGCGGCGCGTCCACCTGGTCGCTCATCCACAGGCGCGGCGCGCGGCGCAGGCCGTGCGCATCCGAGGCCAGCTGCAGCGCCTGCACCAGCGCCTGGTCCTCGCACGGATACGACGCCGCCAGCAGCGCACGGCAACGGCGCCATTCGCCGAAGGTCCGCAACGCCATCAGCAGTACACCGGACATCCACAGCGCGGCCAGGGCCAACGCCCACCAGGCCACCGGGGTGCTGCCGACATCACCCATCGGCGTGTTCGCCAGCAGGTGCGCCGATGCCTCCGGTGCCATCGTATATATCGCGTCCGCCGCAAGATCCACGGTCGTCATTGCCACCGCATCGGGTGCGGGCAACCAGGCCAGCTGCAGCGGTTGGCTCCACAACAGACCGACCACCGCCTGCAGCGACACCAGCCACCACAACCGGCAACGGGTGGCCGCCGACAGTGCCGGCAGCGCGCGGCACAGCAGGTACACCAGCGCCACCAGCAGCACAGTCTGCAGGCTCGTCCAGCCCAGCCGTTCCAGCATCGGAATCAACATCGAGGTATCCATGGCTCAGTCCTCCTGGCGACGCGATTGCAGTTCGGCCACCAGCGCTTCCAGTTCGGCCAGTTCGTTGTCGCTGACCTTCTGCCGCTGCGACAGGTACGCCACGAATGGCGACACCGAGCCCTGCAGCGTGTTGTCGACGAACTGGGCAACGGCGCCCTGCAGCACGCTCTCCGGGCCACGGGTGGGCTGGTAACGGTAGACACCCTGCTGCTGCCTGCGCTGCAGGTAACCCTTGGCGCGCAGGCGCTCCATCATCGTCAACACCGTGGACCGGGCCAGTCCGCGCGGTTCGCCATAGCCGCTGGCGACCTCGCCGACGCTGGCCGGTGCCTGCTCATCCACATACTGCAGCAGGGCCAGTTCCTGGTCCCCGATGGTCTTGCCACGCATGACAACACTCCCTTGACTACACGTGTCGCTACTGTTGCCATGACGACACCTGTAGTCAACCCCCCGGAAGTCATGGGCCGACGAACGGTAGGGCGCGCAGCCGGCTTAAACCTTTTACGCCGGGCGCGCATCCGACCCATGGCCTGTCGCCTGCGGCGGCCGTCACCGCCGCCGATCTTTCCGCCCTCCGGGAACCCGCATGCCTCGCCAGACGCTACGAACCCTGCTCATGATCATCAGCCTGCTGCCCTTCGCCGCCGTCTCCGCCAACCAGGACCAGGCCAACGACCAGACCCGTCGTTTCATCCGCCAGACCATGCAGGAACAGCGCATCCCGGGCCTGCAGATCGCGGTGGTCAAGGATGGCCAGGTGGTGCTGTCGGAAACCTATGGGCTGGCCAACGTCGAGAACGGCGTGGTCGCCACCCGCAGCACCCGGTTCCCGCTCAACTCGGCCACCAAATCCTTCACCGGCGTCGCTCTGGCGCAGCTGGCACAGGACGGGCGGGTGGATCTGGACGCGCCCATCGCGCGCTATCTCGACGACCTGCCCGAAAGCTGGCGGGCGGTGCGGGTGCGCCAGCTGCTCGCCCACACTTCCGGCCTGCCCGACATCCTCGATGCAGAGGGATTGCTGGGTGGGGGCTCGGAACAGGACGCATGGCAGGCGGTCCGCGCGCTGCCGGCAGAGGCCAGGGCCGGCGAGCGTTTCCAGTACAACCAGACCAACTACCTGCTGCTGGCGCGGATCATCGCGCGGCAATCCGGCATGCCCTACGAACGCTTCCTGGCCACCGGCCAGTTCTCCACCGCGCGCATGGCACGCACCACGTTCGGCGACAGCTACGACCTGATCCCGGATGCGGCGACGATGTACAGCTACCTGCCACGCGCCACCGATGCAAAGGATGCAACGCCGCGCCTGTCGCACTGGTTCTACGACATGCCGCCCAGCCTGTGGGCCGGCGGCGGCATCCTCACCACGGCCGATGACACCGCGCGCTGGTTGGTTGCACTGCAGGAGGGACGCCTGCTGGAGCTGCGCGCGGTGCAGCAGATGTGGTCGGCCGAACACCTCAATGATGGCAGTGCCGGCGACTGGGCCGCAGGCTGGCCGGTGTTCAACACCGCACCCGACCTGCAGGTGGGTGGCATGGGCGGTGCGCGCTCGGCCTTCATCGTCTATCCCGAGCGCGAACTCGCCGTTGTCGTGCTGACCAATCTGGTCGGCGCCAATCCGCAGCAGTTCATACCGCGCATCGCCGGTTTCTACACTGCCGCGCCCAAGGGCGTTGCCACCGCGCGCTAACCGCGCGGCCCGCCCATCACCGGCAGGATCACCCCGCTGATGTAGCTGGCGCAGGCCGGTGAGGCCAGGAACACATAGGCCGGGGACAGCTCTTCGGGCTGTGCCGGCCGCCCCATGTCACTGTCCTTGCCGAACTCGGCCACATCCTTGGCCTGCTTGTCGGCCGGATTCAACGGCGTCCACACCGGCCCCGGCGCCACGCAGTTGACCCGGATGCCGCGCGGCAGCAACTGGCTGGCCAGCGCCTTGGTGAACGCATGGATCGCGCCCTTGGTAGCCGAGTAATCGATCAGTGCCTTGCTGCCGAACAGGCCGGTTTCCGAGCCGGTGTTGATGATGCTGGCGCCCTCGCCCAGGTGTGGCAGCACTGCGCGTGCCATCTGGATGTAACCGCCGATGTTGGTCTGCAGGGTTTCCTGCAGGTGCGCATCTTCCAGGTCTTCCAGGCGCTCGCAGTGCAGCTGGAACGCCGCGTTGTTGACCAGGATGTCGATGCCACCAAACGCCTTGGCCACCTGTTTGACTGCCTTGTTGCAGAAGCGCGGGTCGCGCACGTCGCCGGCGATCACCACGCAGCGGCCGCCCTCTTTTTCCACGTGCTGACGCGTCAACTCGGCGTCCTTGGCTTCATCCAGATGCAGCACGGCAACGTCGGCGCCTTCGCGGGCGAACAGTACCGCCACCGCCCGGCCGATGCCGGAATCACCACCGGTGACGATGGCTCGCATCCCTTGCAGCTTGCCGCTGCCAACATAGTCCGGGGCCAGGAAGCGCGGCGCCAGCTCCAGTGCATGCTCGTGGCCGGGCTTGGCCAGCTGCTGCGCCGGCATTGTCTCCGGCTGACGGCGCGGGCCAGCCTGGGTGGTGGTCTTCCTGGTCGCCTTTTTTGCCGCCTTCTTCGCTACGCGTACATCCTTCGCCTTTTCCTGGTCCTGCAGGCGCCGCTGCCGTGCTGCGACACGCGCCGCGCGCGGATCGGAAGCGGCGGCCTTGCGGGTGGCGGTCTTCACCACGCGCGGGCGATCGGACGTGGTGGCTTCGGCGGCGGCGGGCGCTGCCTGGGTGCCTTTGCGTACCTTTGGCGATGCCTTGCGGCGGGCGGGGGTCTTCTTGGTGGTGGCCATGCAGGTCTCCTCGGGAGGATGGGGGTTGCCGGCCAGCGGCCGGCACTACCGGGGCGCGTGCGCCGCAGTACCGGGGGCGGCGTGCGCCGCTCGTGCAGTGTCTCCACGCAGGCTGTTGGCGGCAGTGAGCGAACTGTGTCCATCGCGTGCACGGCATTCATTCCGCCACCACGCGTGTCGTCGCACCCTGCAGGCCACAACACGAGGAACGTCCCCCATGAAACATGCCATTGCCACCGCCGCCGTCTGCTTCGCTCTCGCCGCCTGCAGCAGCAGCCCGGTCACCCAGGTCCAGCCGATCGATGGGGTGATTTCAGGCCAGTGCCACACCGACAAGGTGCGCGGCGCAGTCGGCCTGGCCGCTTCGGGCATGACCATCGAACGTGCGCGCGTGGACAGCGACAGCCTGCACGTGCAGGTAACCCGCGGCAGCCGCGAGCGCAGCGGCAACACCGCCAGCGGCGCTGCCGATCCGGCCGCCGGCGCAGCCACGGAAGGTGGGGATCGCCTGACCATCGAAACCGGCCGCACCAACAACATCACCGCCATCTACTGCGGCTGACCTGCCTTGCGGCTGAGCCGCCGGGCCCGGCGCAGCACCTTCAGTGTCGCCTGTTCCCACTGCCGCGGGCCGCGCAGGCCCGCCAGTGCGGTCAGTTCGCCGCGTTCCCAACCGGCGAACACGCAGGGATCGATGTAGGCCTTGCGGCATACCGCTGGCGTATTGCCCAAGCGCGCAGCCACCTGGCACACCACCTCGCGTTGCGCCTTGGCCAGCGCGCGTTGGCTGGCCGGCTCGGGCAGCTCGGTGGCGGCGAAGGCCTGCACCGCCGCCATCGTGCCGCCCCAGGTGCGGAAGTCCTTGGCGGTGAAGTCCTCGCCCATCACCTCGCGCAGGTAGTCGTTCACCGCGCCCGAATCCACCGGCTGCACCTCGCCCGCGTCGTCGCGGTACTGGAACAGGGCCTGACCCGGCAGCTGCTGCACGCTGCGCACCAGCGCGCCCAGCCGACGGTCACCGACCACCACCTCCTGCAACTGCCCGGACTTGCCCCGGAAGCGCATGCGCACCCGGCCACCCCGAAGCAGGTCCAAGTGACGGTTGCGCAACGTTGTCAGGCCGTATGACTTGTTCTCCTGCGCATAGGTTTCATTGCCCACCCGCACCAGCGTGTCGGCCAGCAGCGCGACCACCACCGCCAGCACCTTCTCGCGCGGGAAACCGCTGCGCTTGAGGTCGCGGCCCAGGCGCCGCCGCAGCGCTGGTAACGCCTGGCCGAAGGCGATGGTGCGGTCGAACTTGCCGGCGTCGCGAACGGCCGCCCAGTCGGCGTGGTAGCGGTACTGCTTGCGCCCGCGCGCGTCGCGGCCGGTGGCCTGCAGGTGGCCATCGGCGCGGGCACAGATCCACACGGCGGTATAGGCCGGTGGAATGGCCAGCGCGCGGATGCGCTGCAGGGTGGCGGCATCGCGCACGACATGACCATCGGCATCGCGATAGGAAAAACCCTTGCCGGCGCGGACGCGGCTGAAGCCGGGCTGGGTGTCATCGACGTAGCGCAGGCCGGCGGCGCGCGCGGCCTGGCGTTCGGGTGTGGGGGTCGCTGGCATGCCTGCAGTCTGCCGATCGGCGCGGCGTGGCCACGTCAATAACGCAAGACAAACACGTGAGGGCGGGTTCGCCGCTATGCTCGGCCTTTCACCGTCCCTTCCATTCCGGAGTCATGATGTCGTTCCCGATCCGCGCCCGTTCCCTCTCCGCCCTGCTGCTGCCGGCCGTGCTGGCCCTGACCGCCTGCCAGGCGCCGTCGCTGGATGAGCAGGATTCGGCCACCGCCCACGCACAGCAGGCCGCCGAGGCCGCCAAGGCGCCGGCCGACGAAGCCGGCAAGGCCACCGAAGCACCGCCGGTCGGCAACTGCGATGCCAGCCAGGTGCAGAGCCTGGTCGGCCAGCCCTACACCGAAGCGCTCGGCAAGCAGGCCCAGGAAGATGCCGCGGCCAAGCAGCTGCGCGTGCTGCACCCCAATGACGTCACCACGATGGAGTTCCTGGGCGACCGCCTGAACATCGAAGTGGACGCAAAGGACGTGGTAAGCGGCGTCCGCTGCGGCTGAGGAACCCCGCGCCGGCAAGCGTTTGCCGGCGCTTTGGTTGCGCCTGCAACCGTGTATTGCGGCGTTGCAGCAACCTGTGATCTAGTCGAGGCATCCGGTGGCCTCATGATGCGCTCCAGGAAGAGCACGGCGTGTGCGTCAGGGTGAGTGTGAAGGCACTTGGCGTGCGGCCAGACAAGGCGCGCGCCGCCGCGCAGGCGAGTGCCTGCGCAAGGTGAGCAACGCCGTATGGGCATGCGCCAAGCGGCTTCCCGACGGGCCGCGCCATGCGCGGCACACTCCACCATGACGTACAGGGCGTGCTCTACAGAGCGGGCAGGAGTGTCCCCGTTCATTTCAATCTGCATCGAGGTAGAGATGGCCCCCCGCAACCGCCAAGGGCTTTACGACCCGCGCTCCGAGCGCGATGCCTGTGGATTTGGCATGGTCGCCCAGCTCGACGACCAGCCTTCGCGCCTGCTGGTGGATACCGCCATCGCTGCGCTCTCGCGCATGACCCACCGTGGTGGTGTCGCCGCCGATGGGCTCACCGGCGATGGCTGTGGCCTGCTGCTGCGCCGCCCCGATGCCTTCCTGAAACTGCTGGCCAGTGAAGCCGGCATAGCCGTCGGCGCGCGCTTCACTGCGGGCCTGGTGTTCCTGCCGCACGATGCCGATGCCGCGCAGGCCTGCCGCACGCAGCTGCAGCAGCAGATCGAAGCGGTGGGCTGCAAGGTGGCCGGCTGGCGCGAGGTACCGACCGACGACAGCGTCTGCGGACAACTGGCACGCGACACCCTGCCGCGCATCGAGCAGGTGTTCGTCGATGCCGGCGTCGGCCAGGATGACGCCGGCTTCGGCCTGGCCCTGTTCCTGGCCCGCCGCCGCAGCGAACAGCAGCTGCGCGCGCACGCCGACTACTACGTCACCACGCTCAGCCCCAACGCCATCAGCTACAAGGGTATGGTGCTGCCGGACAAGCTCAGCCGCTTCTTCCCGGACCTGCAGCGGCGCGAACTGGCCTCCAGCGCCATCGTGTTCCACCAGCGCTTCTCCACCAATACGCTGCCGCGCTGGCCGCTGGCGCACCCGTTCCGGATGCTCGCCCACAACGGCGAGATCAACACCATCGAAGGCAACCGGCGCTGGGCACAGGCGCGCAGCAAGGTGTGGAAGACGCCCCGTTTCGACATCGGCGAGTTCGACCCGGTCATCTCCATGCACGGCTCCGATTCGCAGAGCCTGGACAACATGCTGGAACTGATGGTGTCCGCCGGCATGGAGCTGATCCAGGCCCTGCGCATCCTGGTGCCGCCGGCAACGCAGTCGCTGGAATTCAAGGACCCGGACCTGGCTGCGTTCTACGAGTTCCACGGCCTCAACAGCGAACCGTGGGACGGCCCGGCCGGCATCGTCGCCTGCGACAGCCGCTACGCGGTGTGCACCCTCGACCGCAACGGCCTGCGCCCGGCGCGCTGGATGCTGACCGCCGATCGTCACTTCCTGGTCGCCTCCGAAGCAGGCGTCTGGGAAGTACCGACCGAGCGCGTGGTGCGCAAGGGCAAGCTCGGCCCGGGCGAGATGATCGCCATCGACCTCAAGCGCGGTGACCTGCTCGATTCGGAGGCCATCGACCGCATCAACCGCGGCCGTGCACCGTACAAGCAGTGGCTGCAGCAGGGCGTCACCTACCTGCAGACCGAACTGATCGACCCGTCGCTGGTGGAAGAGCCGTTCGACGAAAGCACCCTGCGCAGCTACCACAAGCTGTACCAGCTCAGCAGCGAGGAAGTGGAACAGGTGCTGCGGCCGCTGGCCGAGACCGAGCAGGAAGCCACCGGCTCGATGGGCGATGACACGCCGATGGCCGTGCTCAGCCAGCGCAGCCGTCCGCTGTACGACTACTTCCGCCAGGCCTTCGCGCAGGTCACCAACCCGCCGATCGACCCGCTGCGCGAAGACTGCGCAATGTCCCTGTCCACCCAGCTCGGCAAGGAGACCAACATCTTCCATGCCGGCCCGGAGACGGTGAACCACGTCATCCTCAACTCGCCGGTGCTGAGCCAGCGCAAGCTGCGCCAGCTGCTGAAGATGGACCAGTACGTGCAGGCCAACCGCCTGCTCGACCTGTCCTACAGCGAAGAGGAAGGCCTGCGTGCGGGCATCGAACGCATCTGCGTCGAGGCCGAACAGGCTGCGCGCGACGGCATGGTGATGCTGCTGCTGTCCGACCGCTACCCGGTGGCCGGGCGGCCGATGGTGCATGCGCTGCTGGCCACCAGCGCCATCCACCACCACCTGTCACGGCTGGGCCTGCGCTGCGACGTCAACCTGATCGTGGAAACCGGCACCGCGCGCGACGCGCACCACATGGCCTGCCTGCTCGGCTTCGGTGCCACGGCGGTGTATCCGTACCTGGCCTACCAGACCCTGTTCGACCTCGGCCGACGCGGCATCCTCAAGCTCAGCAAGGGCGGTGAGCAGTCGCAGATCGGCCGCCGCTACCGCAAGGGCATCTACAAGGGCCTGTCCAAGATCATCTCGAAGATGGGCATCTGTACCGTGGCCAGCTACCGCGGTGCGCAGCTGTTCGAGATCATCGGCCTGGAGCCGGAGGTCGTGGACCTGTGCTTCCCCGATACCGCGTCGCGCATCGGTGGCGCCGGCTTCGCGCGCCTGGATGCCGACGCGCGCGAACTGTGCGCGCAGGCCTGGGACGCCCAGCAGGGCGTGGATGTCGGCGGCCTGCTGAAGTACGTGCACGGCGGCGAGTACCACATGTACAACCCGGACGTGGTGACCACCCTGCAGCGCGCAGCGCGCAGCGGTGACCCGCGTGCGTGGCAGCAGTACTGCGATGCCGTGCATGCGCGCCCGCCGTCGGCGCTGCGCGATCTGCTGCAGCTGGTGCCGGCGGCAACGCCGACACCACTGGACGAAGTGGCACCCGCCAGCGATCTGTTCCCGCGTTTCGATACCGCCGCGATCAGCCTCGGTGCGCTCTCTCCCGAGGCGCATGAAGCGCTGGCCATTGCGATGAACCGCCTCGGCGGCCGCAGCAATTCCGGCGAAGGTGGCGAAGACCCGGCGCGCTATGGCACCGACAAGCGCAGCAAGATCAAGCAGGTGGCCTCGGGCCGCTTCGGCGTCACCGCCGAATACCTGGTCAATGCTGAAGTGCTGCAGATCAAGGTTGCGCAGGGCGCCAAGCCCGGCGAAGGCGGCCAGCTGCCCGGGCACAAGGTCAATGAACTGATCGCACGCCTGCGCTATGCCAGGCCGGGCATCGGCCTGATCTCGCCGCCGCCGCACCACGACATCTACTCCATCGAAGACCTGGCGCAGCTGATCTACGACCTCAAGCAGGTCAACCCGACCGCGCTGGTGTCGGTGAAGCTGGTCAGCCATGCCGGCGTCGGCACGATCGCGGCGGGCGTGGTCAAGGCCGGTGCTGACCTGATCACCATTTCCGGCCATGACGGCGGTACCGGTGCTTCGCCGGTCAGCTCGATCCGCTACGCCGGCGTGCCGTGGGAACTGGGCATCGCCGAGGCGCACCAGGCGCTGGTGGCCAACGACCTGCGTGGGCGCACCCTGCTGCAGACCGATGGCGGCCTGAAGACCGGCCTGGACGTGGTCAAGGCAGCGCTGCTGGGCGCGGACAGCTTCGGCTTCGGCACCGCGCCGATGATCGTGCTGGGCTGCAAGTACCTGCGCATCTGCCACCTCAACAACTGCGCCACCGGCGTCGCCACCCAGGACGAGCGCCTGCGCGAGAACCACTTCACCGGCCAGCCCGAGCGCGTGGAGAACTTCTTCCGCCTGCTGGCCGAGGAAGTACGCGGCTGGCTGTCGGTGCTGGGCGCACGTTCGCTGCAGGAAATCGTCGGCCGCACCGACCTGCTGCGCCAGCTTGAGGTCTCGCCGCGCGAGGACGTGCGCGTGGACCTGTCGCGGCTGCTGGCCGACGCCAGTTACCCGGGCAGCCACTGCGCCGCACAGCGCCTGTATGAATCACCTGACAGCCTGGCCACGCAGATGGACGGCCTGCTGGCCGAGGCCATCGAACACAAGCGCGGTGGCGAGCATCGCTTCCTGATCCACAACACCGACCGCAGCATCGGCACCCGCCTGGCCGGCGCCGTGGCGCGCGCGCACGGCAACCAGGGCATGGCCGAATCGCCGCTGGAACTGCGCTTCCGCGGCAGCGCCGGGCAGAGCTTCGGCGCCTTCAACGTCGGCGGCCTGCACCTGGAAGTGGAGGGTGAAGCCAACGACTACGTCGGCAAGGGCATGGCCGGTGGCCGCCTGGTGGTGCGTCCGCCGCGTGGCGCACGCTTCGAGGCACGCAGCACCGCCATCATCGGCAACACCTGCCTGTATGGCGCAACCGGTGGCGAGCTGTTCGCCGCTGGCCGTGCCGGTGAACGATTCGCCGTGCGCAACTCCGGCGCACTGGCAGTAGTGGAAGGTGCAGGCGATCACTGCTGCGAGTACATGACCGACGGCGTGGTGCTGGTGCTGGGCAAGGTCGGCCTCAACTTCGGTGCCGGCTTTACCGGTGGCCTGGCCTACGTGCTGGACGTGGACCGCGATTTCGTCGACCGCTACAACCACGAGCTGATCGACATCCATCGCGTCTCCGCCGAAGGGTTCGAGAACTACCGCCAGCACCTGCACCGCCTGATCGGCCGTCATCGCGAACTGACCGGCAGCATCTGGGCGCAGCAGATCATGGACGAGTTCCGCGATTACATCGGCAAGTTCTGGCTGGTCAAACCCAAGGCCGCCAGCATCGAGTCGCTGACCGAAACCCTGCGCCGCGCGGCGTGACACACCGCACGTGACGGATGCGCCGCATGCACTGGGCGCACCGGCTTCCCCACCGCTGTAGTGCCGGCCGCTGGCCGGCATCCGGAAATCCACAGAGTCCGCCATGAGCCGCAAGCACGCCTTCCAGTTCCTCGACCTGCCCCGGACCATGCCGCAGCGCATCCCGGTTGAACTGCGCACCTCCGGCGACTGGGGTGAGCTGTACGGAAAGTTCGGCAAGGAAGATGCGCAGTACCAGGCCGGCCGCTGCCTGGACTGCGGCAACCCGTACTGCAGCTGGAAGTGCCCGGTGCACAACGCCATTCCGCAATGGCTGCAGCTGGTGCAGGAAAACCGCATCCACGAAGCAGCCACGCTGTGCCACAGCACCAACCCGTTGCCGGAAGTGTGCGGCCGGGTATGCCCGCAGGATCGCCTGTGCGAGGGCAGCTGCACGCTGGAAGAGTTTGGTGCGGTCACCATCGGTGCGGTGGAGAAGTACATCGTCGATACCGCGCTGGCTACCGGCTGGCGGCCGGACATGACGGCGGTGCAGCCCACCGGCCACACGGTGGCGGTGATCGGTGCCGGCCCCGCGGGGCTGGCCTGTGCCGACCGCCTGGCGCATGCCGGCATCACCGCGGTGGTCTACGACCGTTACGAACAGGTCGGTGGCCTGCTGCAGTTCGGCATCCCCAGTTTCAAGCTGGACAAGGACGTGATCCGTCGTCGTCGCGACGTGCTTGAAGGCATGGGCGTGCAGTTCCGCCTCGGCGTGGAGATCGGCCGCGACATCAGCCTGCAGCAGCTGCTGGACACGCATGATGCGGTGTTCGTCGGTACCGGCGCGTATCGCTACACCGATGGTGGCCTCGACGGCCAGGACCTGAAGGGCGTGCTGCCGGCATTGCCGTTCCTGGTGCAGAACAGCCGCATCGTCGGCGGCGATGATCCGCAGGGCCGCCCGATCGCCGGCTGGGAAGACCAGATCGCCCTGCCCGACCTCAACGGCAAGCGCGTGGTGGTCCTCGGCGGTGGCGACACTGGCATGGACTGCGTGCGCAGCGCGGTGCGACTGGGCGCGGCCAAGGTCACCTGTGCCTACCGCCGCGACGAAGCCAACATGCCGGGCAGCGCGCGCGAAGTGGCCAACGCGCGCGAGGAAGGCGTGCGCTTCCTGTTCAACCGCCAGCCGCTGTCGATCGAAGCCGGCGCCGATGACGAAGTGATCGGGGTGACGGTGATCGAGACGCGCCTGGGCGAACCCGATGCCAACGGCCGCCAGAACGCGGTGCAGATCGAGGGCAGCGAGTCGCTGCTGGAAGCGGACGTGGTGATCATCGCGTTCGGTTTCTCGCCCAGCGTGCCGTCGTGGCTGGCCGAGCATGGCGTGGAGGGCCAGGCAAACGGCCGCATCCTCGCCGGAGGCAAGGGCAAGCTGCCCTTCCAGACCGCACATCCCCGGCTGTTCGCAGGTGGTGACGCAGTGCGCGGTGCCGACCTGGTGGTGACCGCCGTGGCCGAAGGTCGCGACGCCGCCGCCAGCATCGCCCGGCTACTGGCGCACTGACAGATCGAGCGGCATCAGCACTGCGGCCAGGGTGGCATGCAGTGCCTGGCGGTCGACCGGCTTGGCGATGAAATGATCGATGCCAGCGTCGAGGCAGGCCTGGCGGGTACTGTCGAGCACGCTGGCGGTCAACGCGATGATCGGCACCCTTGCCGCGTCGGCACGGGAATCGGCGCGGATCGCGCGGGCCAGGGCAAAGCCGTCCATGCCCGGCATGTGGCAGTCGGTGATGACCAGCGCGAACCGTTGCGTCTGCCACGCCTGCCAGGCCTGCTCGCCATTGGCTGCGGCATGCACCTGCAGGCCCAGATCCCGCAGCTGTCGCACCAGCAGCTGCAGGTTGGTGGGATGGTCTTCGGCAACCAGTACCCGTACCGGCGGCAATTCGTGCAGGCCAGCCGCATCATCACGATGCTCCACCGATGGCGCCTCGCAGGCCGGCAGGTACAGGTCCAGCCACACCGTGGTGCCCACGCCCGGCGTACTGCACAGGTGCAGTCGCCCGCCCATCGATGCCGCCAGGTCCCGGCAGATCGCCAGGCCCAGGCCGCTGCCACCGAAGCGACGGGTGGTGGAGGCGTCGGCCTGGGTAAATGCTGCAAATACCGCCCGCTGGCGCTCACGGCTGATGCCCACGCCGGTATCGCTCACCTGCAGCCGCAGCTGCTGGCCACGCTCGCGCTGCTGCAGCACCCGCACCTGCAGGTCCACCCCACCGTGCAGGGTGAATTTCAGCGCATTGCCCGCCAGGTTGAACAGGATCTGGCGCAGGCGCAGCGCATCGGCCAACGATCCACGCTGCAGCGCAGGATCCACCTCGCAGCGCAGATGCAGCCCTTTGCTTGCTGCCACCGGCACCAGCAGGCGCTGCACCGCACGCAGCAGCCCGGCCAGGTCGGTGGGCAGGCACTGCGGTGGCTGTGGGCCGGACTGCAGGCGTTGGCTGTGCAGGACGTCATCAAGGATCTGCCGCAGCATCTGCGCGGCATCATCGATGGTCGCCAGTACCTGGCGCTGGCGCGCATCCAGCGCGCCGCTGCCGAAGCGCTCCAGCATTCCCAGCATGGTGCTCATCGGCGTGCGGATCTCGTGGCTCATGGTGGCCAGGAAATGGCTCTTGGCGGCAGCATCCTGCTCAGCATCACGCCGGGCATCGTTCAGTGCCTGCGTACGTGCCCGCGCCTCGGTGACATCCATCCAGTATCCGCTCCATTCCACGCCGCTGTCGCTGCAGGCAATCGGTCGCCCGTGCGAACGTACCCAGCGCCAGCCGTTGGGGCCGCGCGTGCGGAAGGTGATGTCGATGGGGCCGCGCACCAGCGCGGCGGCATCAACGCAGGCCAGCACCGAGCGGCGGTCCTGCGGATGGACTGCTGCCAGCAGGCTTCCATGGTCGACCCGCGCGGTATCTACGCTGATCCCGAACAGGGCATGCACATCGCCGGCAATGTGGGGAACGCTGTACTCGCCGGTGCTGCTGCGCCGCGCCTGGTACACCACCGCCGGCAGGTTGGCGGTGACCTCCTGCAGCCGCTGCTCCAGCGCCTGCCTGCGCAGGCCTTCGCGGTGCAGTCGCCAGTAACCGAATGCGTGCACCAGGCCCATTGTCAGCAGCATCAGCAGCACCGCGATCAAGCCGCGCAGGGGCGACACCGGCGGCACCTGGCCGCGGCGAGGGGATGTCGAGACCCAATGGGCCCGCAATGCCTCGCGCTGCTCCTCCGTCATAGCTGCCTGCAGTTGGTTGAAGCGATCCACCAGGTGCGCGCACGCCGGCAGCGCCGCCAATACCAGTGCGTCGCTGAAGCCGGCCGGCGCCGCCACGTCCAGCGCGCCGCCAGGCTGATCGCGCAGCGCCGCTTCCACTTCCACCAGGTTGCCCACCACTGCATCGATCTGGCCGCTGATCAGCAGCTGCAGCGCCTTGTCCAATGCCGCCACCTGCAGTAGCGGCACATGCGCGCCCGACTCCTCCAGCACCCTGGCAAGCGGCACGGTGTCGAGGCTGGCCACGCCGCGACCGTGCAGTCCGTCCAGGCCGTGGATCGGCAGCGCGTCGGGGCGTCGCACGATCACCTGCGGCACCTGCAGGTAGGGCACGCTGGCCACCCAGCCTTTCGGCGTCTGCGCGCGCGGCCAGCCGAGCACGGCGTGGGTCCCTGCAGGCAGCGCGGCAGCGGCCAGCGCCGTCGCCGCGACCGGTGTGGCGCGCAGCGTGGGCACCTGCTCCTGCAGCAGCGCCAGGTAGGCGGCCACCAGCCCCTGTGGCGTGTCGTCCTGACTGGACGACAACGGCGCACGGTCAGCGGGATAGGCAAGCAGGATGGGGCCTTCACACTGTCCGGCCCAGGCCTGCGCCGACAACAGCGACAGGGCGGCGATGCGGGCCAAAGGGCCAGCGACATTCACGGTGGACATCCTCATGTCGCAGGCAGGGGCATGGCCGCATCGCGGTGCGGCCTCCTGCCACGCTAGCGACGCCCCTGCCAGCAACAATGAGGAAATTTGTAAAACCCTCCGATACCGCCAATAGCGACATACACTGCCGCTTCTACCGATCCCGGAGCTTTCGATGCGCATCGGCCTGGCCGCCAACCGTCTCCATCACCACGACGCGCGCGCGGCACTGTTCCGCTGGCTGCGCGCCAGCGAACCCGGGCTGCGCGAACTGGGCGTGACACTGTGTGCGGTCGGCCGTACCCACGACGCGATCCAGCGCAACGGCTTCCTTGCCGGTTACGACGGCCTGCAGCGCTATCCGTACGGTCGCGAAGGCGGCTTGATGAAACTGGTGGCCGAAGTGGTGGGCATGGGCGCCGAGCGTACGCTGGACGGTGCGGTCTATCTGATGGATCCGGTGGACCCTTCCTCGGTTTTCCCCGAGGCGACCGCGCTCAAGCGCCAGTGCGTGATCCACGGCAAGCCTTTCATTTCCACCGTGGCCACCGCCCGCGACTGGATCGAGGTGGAGCGCATCCATGCAGGCCTGGCTGCCGATACAGGCGCCAACGACCTGCATGCATTCGAAGGGCAGACGCTGGCGTTGATCGCGCACGATGCGATGAAGCCGGCGATGCTGGCGTTCGCCGATGAACACTTCGACGTACTGGCGCGCTTCGGCGAACGCGTCGCCACCGGCACCACCGGCCAGCGCTTGAACGAGCTGGCCTGGAGCCGTGGCTGGCCAGCGGATGCGGCGTGGGTGACGCGCTACCAGAGCGGCCCGATGGGCGGCGATGCGCAGATTGCCGACCGCGTGCTGGAAGGCCGTTGCCAGCGCGCGATCTTCTTCGAGGATCCGCACGTGGCGCGCCAGCACGAAGCGGACATCCAGCTGCTGGAGCGGGCGGTGACCACGGTGACCGATCAGGCGGTGTGCATCACTGCGCCGCGCGTGGCGGCGCGGTGGGCGGAGGCGGCGGCCCTGCGCGCGGGTCGATGAGGTCTGCGGCCAACGGCTGAGCCCCTCGTGGCGCAGGGGCACAATCAAAAGCCGCGCTTGGCCGGGCGGGTGGGCCATGCAGGGGACGCTGCAAGTACATCCATGTAAGCTCGATGGCGCCATCCATGGCGCCAACGCCCCTGCATGGCCCACCCGCCCGACCTCAGACAGTTTCCGTGCCACCACGGAAGAGAAAAAGAAGAGCAGGAGCAGAAGCGGGTCGCGCGCTGTGCGCGCTTCAGTAGAGCCGATTTTGCTCGACTGCTCTTGGTCGCGATGGCTGAATATCCACGCCGTGCGCGATAGCCGAGCATGGCTCGGCTCTACAAAATCACAGCGCTACAGCAGCTGCCGAAGCATTGCTTTCAGGCGTCGCCCTTCCAGCTGGAAGTAGTCGCGCTGCTCGCGCCAGTCGGGGAAGCGTTGTTCCACTTCGTGCCAGAACGCGGGCGAGTGGTTGGCCTGGATCAGGTGGCAGAGTTCGTGCACCAGCACGTACTCGAAGGCGGCGGGACGGCCCAGTACCAGTGCCAGATCCAGCGCCATGCTGCCGTCGGGGGCCAACGAGCCCCATTGCGAGGACATCACCTTCAACCGCAGGCGGCTGGGCGCGCGCGGCAGGCCGGGCAGGTACTTCGGCAACCAGCGGCCGACATCGGCGCGGGTCTGTGCTTCGTAGAATTCGCGCAGCAGGCGGCGCAGGGTCGCATCGCCGCCACGGCTCGGCCATTGCACACAGGCACCGTGCCCGTCGATTTCCAGCCGCGCGTAGCGGCCTGCCTGCCAACGCAGTGGCAACAACTCGCCGCGCAGCGGCAGCACCCCTTCAACGCCGGGCTGCAACGCGGCGGGCAGACCATGCCCCTGGTAGTGGCGCAGCTGCAGCCCCAGCCATTCGCGATGCAGTTCGAGGAAGCGCTCGCCCATCACCAGGCTGGCACGCGGCGGCAACGTCAGTCGTGCGCCGCGCTCATCGACGCTGAGCTTGATCCGGCGCGCGCGTGGATCACGCACGCGCAGTATCTCGATCTCGACATCCTCCAGGCGCAGGCGAACGGTGTCGCGCTGCACGGTGGCGGGTGGGACCGGCGAGATCAGGCGGCGCAGCAGACGGCTCATGGTCCCAGCATAGCGCCGTGCGAGGCCGCCGGATGACCGGCGGCCGACGGTCTGCCTGTTCAGTCAGCCTTGCTGAGCTTGAAGGCTTCTTCAAGCAGCAGGAACAGGCGACGGATCTCCGCGCTCTGCAGGGCGAAGCGGGCGTCGAACTCGGCACGGCGGCCGTCTTCGTCCGCATGTTCCAGCTGGTCCAGCGCGCCGTCCAGGAACTTCAGCTTGCGCACGATCAGGTCGTCGCCCAGCACGAAGGACAGGTTGTCCTCGAACACCAGGGCCAGCTTGGTGACCTGCTTGCCGGCATCCAGGTGCTTGTCGATCTCGTCGCAGCGCAGTTCCTGGTGCTGGCACTTGACCACCGCGCCGCCTTCCACCGGGTCCTTCATCTCGCACTCCTCGCCCAGGCTGAAGCCGGTGGGCAGGGGCTCGCCGGCGATCCAGCCGGTCAGGATCGAACGCGGCGCGACTTCGGCGTTCAGCGGCATCGCCGGGAAGCTGCCAAGCAGGCCGCGGATATCGGACATGAAGTATTCGCCGGTCTTGCGGCTGGAGGTGTCCACCGCCACATAGCCGTGCAGCTGGTCGATGAAGGCATCGTTGCGCGAGGACTTCACGAAGGCGCGCGGCAGCAGTTCATGCAGCAGGTCGTCCTTCATGCGCTTGCGCTCGCGGCCACCGGGGCGGCGGCCTTCCTTCTCTTCGATCTCCTCCAGCTTGCGCTCGAGCAGGTCGTTGACCACCGCGCCGGGCAGGATCTTGTCCTCGCCACCGACGGTCAGCCACAGGTGTTCGGCAATGCGGTGCGAGAGCACTTCCTTCTCTTCGCGGCCGAATGGCGAGATGAAACCACGCGAGTTCATTTCCAGTGCGCCCACCGGCTTGAGCAGGGCGTGCGGCAGCAGGGTGTCGACTTCGGAAAAATCAGTGGCAGTCGGGAAGCGGAAGAACGTCAGGTTGCGAAAGAACATGGAATTCCGGTGTCTGAAGAAGAAGGGCGCCCGACCTTAAACGGCAGGCGTCTCGGGAACTGCGTCGGCCGGCCAGGCATCGGCATGCGCCGCATCGCCACGGCGGCCCAGGGCCATGAAATCGAACAGGGCGGCATCGGCCAGCTGCGCAGGTCGCACGTCGGCCATTGCACGTGCGATCTGTTCAATGCGCCCCGGATGGTCCTGGTCCCACTGCTTGAGCATCAGGCCGACCTGCCGACGCTGCAGGTTTTCCTGGCTGCCACACAGGGTGCAGGGAATGATCGGGAAACGGCGCGCCTGCGCGTACTGGGCGATGTCGTGCTCGCGCACGTACGCCAACGGGCGGATCACCACGTGCTGGCCATCGTCGCTGAGCAGCTTCGGTGGCATGGCGGCCAGCTTGGCGTGGTGGAACAGGTTCAGGAAGAACGTGGCCACCACATCATCGCAATGGTGGCCCAGTGCGATCTTGCTGAAGCCGTGCGCCTTGGCATGGTTGTACAGCGCGCCACGGCGCAGGCGCGAGCACAGCGAACACATCGTGCGGCCTTCCGGGATGACCCGGCTGACCACTGAATACGTGTCCTGCTCGATGATCTGGTACGGCACGCCCAGCCCGGCCAGGTACTCCGGCAGGACGTGCGCGGGGAAACCCGGCTGTTTCTGGTCCAGGTTCACCGCCACCAGTTCGAACGGCACCGGCGCCTTTTTCTGCAGCTGCAGCAGCAGGTCCAGCAGGGTGTAGCTGTCCTTGCCGCCGGACAGGCAGACCATGACCTTGTCGCCCGCTTCGATCATGCCGAAGTCGGCGATGGCCTGGCCGACCTGGCGGCGCAGGCGCTTGCCCAGCTTGTCCGCCCCGAGCCCGTCCACGCGCGGATCGCGCGGAACGCGCTGCGGGGGATCGGGCAGGGAGATCACGGCGGACATGGCGCCATTCTACCGGCTTGTGGCAGCCCGGACCCGGGGTCGGGATTCCCCTCTCCCGGCAGTCATCGTCGCTGTGTATGCTCGGAGACCGTGGACACCTACAACCCCGCCGAAATCGTCGAACACCTCGTCGCCCTCCGCGCCGAGCACCGGTCGCTGGATGAACAGATCGCGCGCATGGCCGCCAACGGCGAAGATGAGCTGGAGTTCAAGCGCCTGAAGCGGCGCAAGCTGCAGCTGAAGGACTGCATCACCAAGCTGGAAAGCCTGCAGATTCCGGACGAACCGGCGTAACCGGTGGCCCATCCACGCATGGCGTGGATCTACTGGCCTACGCCGCCCCCGAACACCGATGGCACAGCGGCAGCCTATGGATCCACGCCATGCGTGGATGGGGCTCTGCATCAACGCGGCAGGGCCAGCTCCGCACTCCAGGCCGCCTCACCGTCCACGGTCAGGTCGCAGCGGCGCACGTTGTCGGCACCGGAACAGCGCAGACCCAGCGGGTGCCCGTACCAGTCACCGGCAAGACCCTGGCGAGCGGCGGATTCATCACCGCTGATGCGCACCTCGCCGGCCAACCACAGGCGGTAGCGCACCGGTTGCCCGGCCTCGATACACAGGCGCACCGGCGCATCGGCCAGGCGCCCGGGCAGGTTGTCGTCCACGCAGGCTTCTGCAGCCTGCGCCGAAGTAGCCGCAAGGCCTCCGGCCGCGATCAACGCGGCCAGGCCCGACAGTCGCCGCAGGTTCAATCCTGCGGTGCCGGTTCGTCCGGGCGCGCCGCTTCCGGGCTGACCCGTTCGATGGTGTGGCGCAGTTCGCGGCCGAGGATGAACTTGGCATCCTTGGCCCAAGCGTCCAGGCGCTCGTCGAACAGCAGCTTGCTGTTCTCGTCCGGCCACACCAAGCGCAGCTCGCGCAGCTTCTGGATGAAGCCGCGGAACAGCGACTTGTCGAAGAACTCCGGCGCGGCCGGTGCATAGAGCAGGCTCAGGCGCTGTGCGGCCTGCTGGCACAGGCTTTCCAGCTCGGCGGCGCCGAGCGTGCCCGGACCGTTCTTCACCAGCACCGAAATGGCGATGTAGTAGCGCTCGAATGCCTGCTGCAGCGAGTGGCCGATCGCGCGCAGGCGGAACACTTCGTCGGTCTGCCCGGTGTTGCGGGCAAGGATGCCGCCGTCGTCTTCGTTGACGTTCTGCAGCAGGCCCTCACGCACGAACACGTCGATGGTCTGGTCGATGCGCTGGGCGAACTCGTCCTCGGTCCACGGCAGGAACAGTTCGGCCTGCAGGAACGGGTACACCGTGCGGCCCAGCTGCACCAGGCCGGTGCGGCTCATGCGGCGGTTGTTCTGGAAGCAGCAGGCCACCCACGACGATGCGGTGAACAGGTGCACCACGTTGTTGCGGAAGTAGCTCAGCAACACCGCGGTATCGCCGCTGACGCTGAGCACGTCGCCCAGCGGGTGCTTGATGCGGGTGAGGACGTTGATCTCTTCGGCGTGGGCGATGATCCGCTCCGGCGAATGCGGAGTCACCGTCACCCGGCCCGAATACGGCATCTCCACCAGCAGGGTCTTGCACAGCTCGATCTGCGCGATCAGGTCGGCCTCGCCCATCGCATGCTTGGGCGTGGACAGCAGCGCCAGCGCCAGCAGGTTGATCGGATTGACGTCGGCCGCGCCGTTGATGCGCACCTGGATGCGCTCGGCCAGGGTGTCGACGGTGGTCGACAGCCACGAGGGCTTCTCGTCCTCGGACACCGCCTCGCCACCCCACTCCGGAGCCTTCTCGGCCAGCACATCGTTCAGCGCGATGGGTTCGCCGAAGTTCACCACCACCTGGCCGTAGTTCTGCTTGAGCACCTTGGGGATGCCCCACAGCAGCTGCCAGATCGATTCCTTCTCCTTGGGCCGCCCGGACAGTTCATCCAGGTAGCTGCCGCCTTCCATCAGCTTCTCGTAGCCGATGTAGATGGGCTGGAACAGCACCGGCTTGCGCGGCTGGCGCAGGAACGCGCGCAGGGTCATCGAGATCATGCCGCCCTTGGGCTGCAGCAACCGGCCGGTACGCGAGCGCCCGCCCTCGACGAAGTACTCGATGGAATAGCCACCGGCGACCAGCTGCGCCACGTACTCGCTCAGCACCGCCGAATACAGCGCGTTGCCGCGGATCGAGCGACGGATGAAGAACGCACCGCCCTTGCGCAGCAGGGTGCCCACCACCGGCAGGTTCAGGTTGATGCCGGCCACGATGTGCGGCGGCACGATGCCGCGGTCGTACAGCAGGTAGGACAGCAGCAGGTAGTCCATGTGGCTGCGGTGGCTGGGCACGTAGACCACTTCGTGGCCCGGCGCTGCGGCCTTGAACTTGTCCAGGTGGTGCACCAGCACGCCGGCGTAGATGCGGTTCCACACATGGCTGAGCATGAAGCTGGCCGAGCGCACCACCGGGCTGGAATAGTCCGCGGCGATTTCCCAGGCGTAGGCGTGCGCCTTCTTCCAGGCATCGCTGGTTTTGCTGTTGTCGCGCTTGGCCTGCGAGGCGATCGCCTCGCGCACCGTCTCGGCGGCCAGCACCTGGTCCACCAGCAGGCGCCGGGTCGACAGGTCAGGACCGATCACCGACTCGCGGATGCGGCGGAAATGGGTACGCAGCACGCGCTGCAGCTTGCGCACCGTACGCTCGGGCTCCAGGCCCTCGTCGACCGTGCTGCGCAGCGAGATCGGCGGTGCGAAGCGGACGATGGTGTTGCGGCCGTTCAGCAGCAGGCCGAGCAGGCGGCGGAAGCGGCCGACCAGCGCCCAGTTTTCCGAGAACAGCACGGCGAACCAGCCGCTCTGCTTGTCCGGGGCGCGGCCGACGAAGATCGACACCGGCACCAGGTGCACATCCAGGTCGTCACGCACGCGATGGGCCTGCAGGACCTTGGCCAGCGAATCGGAATGGGTCTTGGCGCCGCGCTGCTCGGGAATCAGCGAGTTGCTCGAGCTGCGCCGCGACAGGGCCAGGTAGGCGCGCTTGCGGCCGGTGGGGTCACCGGCCAGCGGTACCAGCGGCGAGGGCAGGCCGGCCTGGCGGCAGGCCTTGTCCAGGATCAGCGCGTTGGACAGGCCGTAGTCTTCCAGCACGTACATGACCGGGCGGCCATCGTTGTACTGGCCCGGGTCTTCCGGCTCGATCTTCAGCGACAGCCAGGGTTCCACCAGGCGCCCGAGCAGGCGCGCCCACAGCGGGCGGCGGCCGGCAGGACGCGCGTGCACAGGCGTCGCCGCCGGCGGCGTGCCGGCGTCGGTCGAGGGGGACGCCGGCGCCGTGTCGGCGGGCGTCGGCTGGGATTCTTCGCCGGGGAACGGCAGCGGGTTCTGTTTCGACATCGACGTCATTATGGCTTAGCCGATGGCGTTGCCGCTTCCCCATCGGTTGTCGGGGCGGGCACAGGGTCCGGAGCGGCGGCGGCGCGCGCCGCATCGGCCTGCCGCAACAGGGCATCGGTATCGGCCAGGGTGCGGGTCAGGTACCAGTGGCCCTCGCGCCGGCTCAGCGGCACCTGCACGGTCATCGCGCGGCCGGCGAGCTCGTACTGCAGGCGCACCAGGGCATTGTCGCCCTCCACCGACAGCAGCTCACCGCGCACGCTGCGCAGCGCCTCGTCCACCCCCAGGCCATAGCTGGCCAGCACCGCCTTCAGCGTGTGGATGAACGGCGCCAGCTGCTGCAGGCTGCCCTCCATGCCTGCGGCCTGCAGACCGGCATCGTCCTGGAAACCCACCTGGGCGGCGGCGCCGACGAGGGCGGCGATGCTGCTGCGGGCTCTGGCGCGGTCGCTGATCGGGGCATCCTGCGCCCAGGCGGCCAGGGTCTGCACCAGCTGGATGTAGTGCGCCTGCTGGCCGGGCGTATAGCCCTTCTGGTGCCGCAGGTACTGCACACCGAAGTTGCCCATCGACTGCGCGGCCTGGCGCACGGCGCGGGCCTGGCCGGCCAGCTGGCGATCGAAACTGCGCTGCAGCTGCACGCTGGCACCGGGCTCACGCAGCGCCGCCAGCATCGGCAGCAGCTGGTCGCCCAGCGGCAGTCCGGTCAGCGGCCACTGGCTGTGGCCGTCGGCCCAGGCCTGCTGCAGGCGCTGGTACTGGCTGGGGGGCACCGACAGCTTTGCATAGCCGACCAGGTCGTCCTCGGCCAGTCGTTGCGCCATCGCCTGTACCGCAGCGACAGGTTCAGCCGGCGCGGCGGCCGGATCACTGCCGGATTCACGGCACGCGGCGATGGCCAGCAGCAGCATGGCCGCCAGCCCCCATCCCCGCGCAGACCTTCCTCGCATTACCACGCTCATGCAATCGGACTCCCCGGACCGGTCCGCATCTTGCGGCCTGCGACGTGACAGCGGCAAGCCGGGGCGTCACGGTTTCTGCCATGGCGCGCACTGCGCGGTGGATCCACGCCCCGCGCCGATGGGCCCTTGCCGCACCCGGCGGATAAAAAAAGAGCCCGGACCACAGGGATCGCAGGCTCTTCAAACCGGCGCAAGGCCGGTGGACAGTGTTGTGGCGCATGTC
The DNA here is from genome assembly GCF_002966815.1 of Stenotrophomonas sp. MYb57. Lineage (NCBI taxonomy): Bacteria > Pseudomonadati > Pseudomonadota > Gammaproteobacteria > Lysobacterales > Lysobacteraceae > Stenotrophomonas > Stenotrophomonas sp. MYb57. Next base: position 84,749 of record NZ_CP023271.1, on the reverse strand, counting down.
CGGCCCGAAGACCGGATGGCGGCGATCCTACGCTGCCCGCAAAGTTAACGCAACACATGATGAAATGTCATTCAACTAATTGATTTTATTGAATCAATCGCGTTGCCAGACTGCTTCAATGAAATCTACGGCATGTTTTTCGGCGATTCGGGCATAAACGCCGGGGTGGCCGGCCAACGCGCAGCCTTCGCCCCAGCTGACAACACCGAACTGGGTCCAGCCCTCGCGCAGGCGCAGCAGCAGCGGACCACCGGAATCCCCCTGGCAGCTGTCGATCCCTTCGCGGCCGGCGCAGATGACCTTGCCGCGTGCGAGCTCGCCTCCGTAGGCCTGCTGGCATTCGGCGAAGGGCACGAACGGGGTCTGCACCGTCTGCAGCTGGGTGGGATAGAGCCGTTCTTCACTGATGTCGGTGTCGCCCCAGCCGATCACCGTGAACTCCCGGCCTGGCTTGAGATAGCTGGCATCGGGCCGCAACCGCAGCGCGACCGGCTGCGCATCGGCCAACGGTGCGCTGAGCTGGATCAGGGCAACATCATGTTCCAGCGTGTTGCCGCTGTTGAACGCCGGGTGCACGTGGATGGCCTTGACGTTGGATGCATGCGCGGACGGTTCGGTGGACAGCCTGGTGACATTGCCGAGTACCGCGATCGAGGCGGGCGAACTGCCCTGCACGCAGTGCGCGGCGGTCAGCACCCAGGACGGTGAGATGAGCGTGCCGCCGCAGAAGTGCCGGGTGTGATCGGTGTCGCCGTAGGAGATGCCCTGCAGGCTGACCATGAACGGGTAGTCGCCCGGCTTGGCATCCTCGCCGCCGATGATGCGCGGTGCTTCGCGGGGTTGGGGTGCAGCCGTGGCGGGAAAGACGATGGCCGCCGCCAACAGGCCGCCGAACAACAAAGAGGTGCTGCGATACATATCCGTGTATTCCTCTGTCGATGGTTGGTACCGGCACGGCCGCGGTCCGTGCTGGTGCATCGATTGATAGAGGGCGCTCCACGCTTACAGCGCGATGCGGCGCACAGTTTTCCCGGCTGGGGTCGGGTGCGTCAGGGCAACAGGCACAAATGCGAACGCCATCCCGCATGCGACGGGATGGCGTTCGTGGTGCCGGCGTGACCGCCGTGGGGGCGGGGCTCAGCGCGCGGCCAAAGCCGTCGCGATTTCCTGCTGGATCGCCCGTGCTGCAGCCTGCGGATCGGACGCATGGCGGATCGGACGACCGACCACGATGGCATCGGCACCATCGGCAAACGCCTGCGCCACACCCACCGTGCGCTTCTGGTCATCGCCGACCGGGCCACCGGGGCGGATGCCCGGGCAGACGATCGAGAAACCGGCGCCGGTCGCGGCGCGGATCGGGCCGGCTTCCTGGCCGGAGGCGATCACGCCGTCGATGCCAGCGGCCTGTGCGGCCAGCGCGCGTTCGACCACGACCTCCACCGGCTCGCGGTCGATGCCCATCTGCGCCAGGTCCGGGCGGCCCATCGAGGTCAGCACCGTCACCGCCAGCAGGCGCATGTCGCCGCTGTTGGCGGCCGCGCAGGCCTCCATCATCGCCGGGTGCCAGCCGTGGATGGTGGCGTAGCTGACCGGCCACTGCGCCAGGCGCTTGATCACCGCCGCAGCGGTGGCCGGGATGTCGAAGAACTTCAGGTCGACGAACACGCGCTTGTCGCGGCGTGCCAGTTCGTCCAGCACCTGGAAGTACTCACCGGAGGCGAGCAGTTCCATGCCGATCTTGTAGAACGCCACGCTGTCGCCAAGGCGGTCGACCCACGCCAGCGCCTGCACACGGTCGGGCACGTCCAGCGCGAAGATCAGGCGCTCGTCGTCACGCAGCGGCAGCGGGGCGCGGCTCACGGCGCGTAGTCCAGCGCGGCACGCTTGGCGTCATGACGGGCCTGCCGCGACTGCGCGTAATCGTTGTTGAACTGCGCCGGCTCGAAGCCGCCGTAAGTCGGGTTCGGCAGCATCCACCAGCGCTCGCCGAACCAGTCGTGATACTGCTGCAGCAGCGCGTCGCGGCCATCGTTGGTGTTGGCGGTCACTTCCACGAAGTCACCCAGCTGGTCGCCGAACTGCATCAGCACGCGGTACTTCTGCCCGGCCAGGCGGCGGCGGCAGTTCTTCTCGCTGCCGGCCTGCTCGCACCCTTCAACCACGGTGCCCAGGCCGAGGAACACGCTGTCATCGGCGACCGGCAGGCCCTGCTCGCGCAGGTTGGCCAGGGTCGCGTCCTTCAGGTGCACGGCGCGGTTGGAGATGTACAGCAGGGTCACGCCCTTGGCATTGGCAGCCTTGGCGAAATCGACCACGCCGGGAATGGCCTTGGCCTTCTTTTCGGCCACCCACTGGTCCCAGCTGAGTTCGTCGTATTCCTTGCCGTCACGCACCAGGCGCGCCTGGTAAGGCGAGTTGTCCAGCACGGTCTCGTCCACGTCCAGCACCACGGCCGGCTTCAGGCCCTTGGCCTCGTTGCCGCGCTCTTCCGGCACCAGCGCGTCCCAGTGGGCTTCCTTCAGCGCAACGTCCAGATGGTCAGCGGCGGCACGGTAGGTCTGCTCGGTGATCGCCCTGTATTCCTGCGCGCGCTGCATCCACAGCACGGCATTGAGGTTGTCGTTGGCGGTCGCGTCCAGCGCGCCGTCGGCCTTGGCGGCGGCGGCCGGGGCTTGCGGGGTGGCGGCTTCGGCAGGCGCTTCCACGCGCTTGCAGGCGGACAGGCCCAGCACCGCAGTGGCGAGCAGGGTCAGGGACAAGGAAACGGGACGACGCATGGATTCACCGGCAATCAGATATACCGGCCCATTTTACCGGCAAAGGCGCCGCCGGGACGGCTATGCTTGGCGGTTGACACGTTGTCTTCCGGAAGCCGCCATGACCGACCCTGCCCAGACCCCCGACGTTCCGCTGCTGGATGCCGTACAGGCGCGCCTGCTGGGCTGCCTGGTGGAGAAGGAAGCCACCACCCCGGACACCTACCCGCTGACCGTCAACGCCGCGCAATCGGCAGCCAACCAGAAGACCGCCCGCGAGCCGGTGATGAACGTGAGCGCCGGCAGCGTGGAGCATGCGCTGCGCCAGCTGGAGACACTGGGCCTGGCGCGCCAGCACTTCTCCTCGCGCGCCGACCGTTACGAGCACCGCCTGCAGAGCGCGCTGGACCTGACCCGGCAGCAGACCGTGCTGCTGGCCCTGCTGCTGCTGCGCGGGCCGCAGACCCTGGGCGAACTGGTCACCCGCGCCGAGCGCCTGCACCGCTTCGCCGATGCCGACGAAGCCCGCCACGCCATCGAGCGCCTGCAGCAGCGTGCCCTGCTGGTGGTGCTGCCGCGCGCCAGCGGCCAGCGCGAAGACCGCTACATGCACCTGCTGTGCGGTGAAGTGGACGGCGCGGCATTGGCAGCGAAGTACGCCAGCAGTGGCGGCGGCGCCGAGCCGGCCGACCCCGGCCTGGCCGAGCGCGTGGCGCAACTGGAAGCGGCGGTGGCCGAGCTGCAGGCCCAACTGGCCGGGCTGCGCGGCTGAAACAGCCCGCCGGGCATGGCCCGGCGCCATCGCAGCTGCACCCGGTAGTGCCGGCCGCTGGCCGGCATCCAGGCATGGCCAGGTTGCCGGCCAGCGGCCGGCACTACCCGACGTCGGCCGCACCCAAGGTAGCGAACAGCCGGCTGGGTGTTTCGATGCCCGGCAGCTGGATGACCCCGCGCTCGTGCATGCCCAGGCCCAGCAGCACCTTCGCCGAGGCGACGTTGTCCAGATCGGTGATGCCGTAGAGATCCAGCAGGCCCAGCGCCGTGCGCGCGTGATTGAACACCGCCCGTGCCGCCTCGCTGGCATAGCCCTGTCCCACGTATGCGGACAGCACCGCGTAGCCGATATCCGGTGCCGGCAACCCCTCGCGGCGCACCAGCCCAGCGTTGCCCAGCCACGCACCATCGGACAGCCGCTCGATCGCATACATGCCGAAGCCATTCAACGCATAACTCTGCAGCACACGCAGGGCGATGTACTCGCGCGCCTGCGCTTCGTCGCGCACGTTGCGGTCACCAATGAATCGCACGAAGCCCGGATCGTTGAGCAGGGCCAGCATCGGTGCCGCATCGCGGTCCGGTTCAATGGCCCGCAGGCGCAGGCGTTCGGTTTCAATCGGGTGCACGGACAGGTCTCCAGCCAGAGACCCCGATTGTGCCTCAGCCCCCGGTTGTTGATTTTGATTTTCTTTGCATTGCCGTGGCAGGACGCGCCCGGAATCTGTCAGTGGCCGGTCGGGGTGGGTTCGCGGGGGTATCCGCGCCATGGATGGCGCGGCTAAGCCCCCAGGGACGGGTTCACGGCGTCCCCCGCGAACCCACCCCGACCGGCCACACCGCGTAGCCAACGCGCGCTCGACCACGGAGGGGCTGCGCCGTTCGTCGATCAGTCGAACAACGCCTCGATCGCCGCCAACCCCGCCGTCGCCCGCTCCTTCTTGCGCGCCGCATCCGCAACCGGATCAGCGCCATCGCGCTGGATCTCCTCGGCCGGGATCTCCTCGAAGAAGCGGCTCGGCTTCAGCCGCACATGCTCGCCGAACTTGCGGGTCAGCTTGCTGTAGCTCATCCACAGCTGGATCTTGGCGCGGGTGATGCCCACATACAGCAGGCGCCGCTCTTCCTGCAGATTGCCCTCGTCCAGACTGACCTGGTGCGGCAGCACGCCATCCTCGCAGCCGACGATGAACACGTAGGGGAATTCCAGGCCCTTGGATGCGTGCATGGTCATCATCCGCACCTGGTTGCCGCCCTCGTCCTTGTCACTGCGCGACAACAGCGCCAGCTGGCCGGCCAGATCGGCCGCGGTGGCACCACGCGGGCCACCCTCGAACCACTGCGCCAGTTCTTCGATGTTGTTGGCGCGACGCTGGTAACTGGCTTCTTCCTTGGCCTGCTGCCGCAGCTCGCTGAGCAGGCCCGATTCCTTGGCGACCTTGCGGATCATGTCGCCGGAGCTGATCTGCCGCGTCTGCGCGCGCAGGTCACGCAGGATGTCGGTGAAGCGCGCCAGGCTGTTGGCCGCGCGCGGTGGCAGCTGCTGCAGCGCGCCGATCGCCTCGGCGGCCTGCGCCATCGGCATGTCCTTTTCCGAGGCCAGTTCGGCCAGCTTGGCCAGGGTGCCGGCGCCGACCTCGCGCTTGGGCGACTGCACGGCACGCAGGAACGCGGTGTCGTCGTCCGGGTTCACCAGCAGCCGCAGCCAGGCCAGCGTGTCCTTCACTTCCTGGCGCTCCAGGAACATGGTGCCGCCGGTCAGGTGGTAGGGGATGCGCAGGAGCTGCATGGCCTTTTCCAGCGGACGCGACTGGAAGTTGCCGCGGAACAGGATGCAGAAATCGCTCCACGGCACGTTGCGCGTCTGCGCTACGAACGCGATCTCGGCGGCGACCTTCTCGGCCTCGTGTTCGCTGTTGCGGCACTCCCACACACGGATGCGCTCGCCGTCGGCCTGGTCGCTCCACAGCTTCTTCAGGTGTTCGTGCGGATTGTTGGCGATCAGCGCGTTGGCCGCGCGCAGCACGCGGTTGGAACACCGGTAGTTCTGCTCCAGCTTGATGATTTCCAGCGCCGGGTAATCGCGCCCCATCTGCTGCAGGTTTTCCGGGTTGGCACCGCGCCAGGCGTAGATCGACTGGTCGTCATCGCCCACGCAGGTGAAGTTGCCCTTGTCACCGGCCAGCTGCTTGAGCAGGCGGTACTGCGCATCGTTGGTGTCCTGGCATTCGTCGACCAGCAGGTAGCCGATGCGCTCGCGCCAGGCCAGCGCGATCTCCGGGTTCTCTTCCAGGATCTGCACCGGCAACCGGATCAGGTCGTCGAAGTCCACTGCGTTGAACGCGCTCAGGCGCAACTGGTAGCGCTCGTAGATGCCAGCCGCTTCCTTCTCGCGGTTGCTGCGCGCAGCGGCCATCGCCTGCTCCGGCGACAGGCCGGCGTTCTTGGCGCGCGACACCAGGTTCTTCATGTCCTCGATGTCGTCCGGCTTGGCGCCGTACATCAGGTCCTTGATCTGCGCGGCCGCGTCATCGGCATCGAAAATAGAGAAACCGCGCTTGAGCCCGACGGCGGCATGCTCGATCTGCAGGAACTTCAGGCCCAGCGCATGGAAGGTGCAGATGGTCACTTCATCGGCATCCTGCTCGCGCAGGCGCTTGGCCACGCGCTCGCGCATTTCCTTGGCCGACTTGTTGGTGAAGGTGATCGCGGCGATGCGCTTGGCCGGGTAGCGGCCACAGCCGATCAGGTGGGCGATCTTTTCCACGATCACGCGCGTCTTGCCGCTGCCGGCGCCGGCGAGCACCAGCAGCGGTCCTTCGATGTGGAGGACGGCGGCAGCTTGGGGGGGATTGAGACCGTGCATTGGGGTGCGATTGTAGCGGGCGTTGGTGGCGGCCACAGCCGCCGGCCGGTGGGCTTGCTGAACGGCTTCGGCCGGCGCCGGGTGGCGTCGTACAATCGGCCGATGGCCAAGCTCTATTTCTACTATTCGGCGATGAACGCCGGCAAGACCACCACCCTGCTGCAGAGCGCGCACAACTACCGCGAGCGCGGCATGCGCGTGGCGATCCTGACCCCGCGCCTGGACGACCGTGCCGGCGCGGGCGTGGTCGCCTCGCGGATCGGCCTGCGCGCCGACGGCATGGCCTTCGAACGCGACACCGACCTGCAGCAGTGGGTCAGCCAGGATCTGCAGGCCAACGGGCCGCTGGGCTGCGTGCTGGTGGACGAGGCGCAGTTCCTCAGCCGCAGCCAGGTCTGGCAGCTCAGCGAAGTGGTCGACCAGCTGCGCATCCCGGTGCTGTGCTACGGCCTGCGCACCGATTTCCGCGGCGAGCTGTTCGAGGGCAGCCAGTACCTGCTGGCCTGGGCCGACGAGATGCAGGAGATCAAGACGATCTGCCACAGCGGCAAGAAGGCGACCATGACCGTGCGCGTGGACGAACATGGCCATGCCGTGCAGGACGGCCCGCAGGTGGAGATCGGCGGCAACGAGCGCTACGTGTCGGTCAGCCGCGCCGAGTTCAAGAAGATCACCCGTGGCGAGGGGCGGATCGATCCGGCGCAGGCACCGCTGCCGCTGTAGGGCATGGCATCCAGCCGTTTACAAGTGGACGGCTACCTGCCTAGGCTGCGGCAACGTCTGCTGCCGAACTGGAAGTCCGCCATGCGTTCCGCCCTGCTGTTGATTCCCCTGTTGTTCCTGCCTGTACTTGCCGTCGCCTCCGGCCAGGGGCCCGCCGCTCCGCTGGATGATGCGGCACTGCTTGGCGCCGGATTCCTGGACGGGCATCCAGACATGAAGTTCCGGCAGTGGGGCATGGATGCGCTGCAACGCGGCGACGCCGAAGCGGCGATGGACAACTTCCGCAAGGCTGCCCGCTACGCCGACAAGCCTGCGCAGGGGCTGCTGGGCGAGATGTACTGGTACGGTGTCAAACGTGCTGCGGACCCGGTCATGGCCTTTGCGTGGATGGATGTCGCGGCCGAGCGCGGATACCCGTTGATGCTCGAGCTGCGCGACAAGTACTGGGCAGCACTGCCGTTGGAACAGCACGATATCGCACGAGCGCAGGCGCTGCGGCTGCGCGATGAGTACGGCGATGCAGCGGCTCGCCCACGCCTGGCCGCGGAGCTGCAGCGAGGCAAGCGTGCGATGACCGGGAGCCGGACCGGCTCACTGTCCAACAACGTCGACATCGTCTACATGGATGGAGGCGTGAGCCGAACCATCAAAGCCGACCGCCTCTACGATCCCACGTACTGGGATCCAGACCGCTATCAGCGCTGGCAGGACGAGAACTGGATGAAAATACGTCGCGGCACCGTGGAAGTCGGCCTGCCGACCCAGACGCCACCTCCAGCGGCAACCGAGGGCAAGCCATAACCCAAGGTGCCGGCAGCAAGCCGGCACCCTGCATCACTCAGTACAACGTGCGCTCCGGCGCACCAGCCGGCGGCGGGGTGTACTGGTACAGCCAGGTTTCGGTGAGGGTCTTGCCGCCACTGCGCAGGTACAGGCGGATGTCGATCTGCTCGCTGCTGCCCTCCGGCGGCACCAGGTCGAACATCGCGCGGTAACCCTTGATCTCGCGCAGCGGCCGCGCCGAGACGATCTCCACCCGGCCACGGCTGGTTTCGACAACGGCTTCGACGTCGGCCTTGTCGATCAGGCTGGCCAGTTCGCCGCCTTCGAAGTCGACCGCAAAGCGCCACGAGAAGTACTCGCGCTTCTTGCCGATCACCCCGCCCAGGCCGGTGCGGCTGGCAACGCAATGGGCCAGCGGCGTATGCGCCGGCGGTTGTGCGCCCCAGTACAGCCGGTAGCCGACCAGCAGTTCCTGGCCCGGCTGCGGCTTTTCCTTCGGGTTCCAGAAGGCCACGATGTTGTCGAAGGTTTCATCGACGGTGGGAATCTCCACCAGCTGCACCGAGCCCTCGCCCCAGTCGCCCTTCGGCTCCACCCACAGGCACGGACGCTTCTCGTAGAACACGCCGTCGTCCTGGTAATGGTCGAAGTTGCGGTCACGCTGCAGCAGGCCAAAGCCACGCGGGTTGCGGTCGACGAACATGTTGAAGCGCAGGTTGCGCGGGTTGACCAGCGGCCGCCAGATCCATTCACCAGCGCCGGTCCACAGCGACAGGCCGTCGGTATCGTGGATTTCCGGGCGCCAGTCCCATCCCATGCGGCGGTCGTTCTCGCCTACCTGGTACATGCTGGTGCACGGGGCGATGCCCAGCCGCTCGATGGTCTTGCGCGGGTACAACGCGCTGTCGATGTCCATCAGCAGCACGTCGCCGTTGGTGACGGCGAAGCGGTAGGCACCGGCCACGCTGGGCGAATCCAGCAGCGCATAGACGATGATGGTGTCCGAGTCGGCCGCAGGCTGTTCCAGGTAATAGGCGATGAAGTCGGGGAATTCCTCCGGCTTGCCCATGCCGGTGTCGATGGCCAGGCCACGCGCGGACTGGCCGTACTGGCCTTCCTTGCCCACTGCGCGGAAGTAGCTGGCACCCAGGAACGCGGCGAAATCGCGGTCGGTGTCCTTGCGCGTGTTCAGCCGGAACCCGGCAAAGCCGAGGTCGGCCGGCAGCTCACCATTCTTCAACCCGCTCTTGCCGTAGTTGAACGCGGCGCCGTCATAGGCCAGTTCCTGCGCCTTGCCGTCGACCACGTCGTACATGCGCACGGGCGAATGGAAGTACAGACCCAGGTGGAAGAACTTGGCCTGGAACTTACCCGGCTGGTCGGCCCACAGGGCGTGGTCCTGGCGATAGCCGATCGACTGGTACTGATCCCAGTCCAGCGCCTCCAGCTTGCCCGGCAGCACCCGCTTGTGGCTCTGGTAGGGCGCCTGTGCCAGCGCGCGCGCCTGGCCCTTCAGGGTGGCGAAATCGAACGGCTGCGGCTGGCCAAGCCGGCGCAGCCCAAGCTGGCCACTCTTGCTGGCCGCACAGGCCGGCAGTGACGGCAGGCCGAAGGCGGCCAGGGCCAGGGAGGCATTGCGGATGAAGTCGCGTCGTTGCATGCAGGCGCGGGAGCAAAGGGAAGGTCGGCCATCATAGGCAGACAAACGTTAACGGGCAGCGGTGGACTCGATACCCTGTTCAGCCTGCGCCAATGCCGCAAGGCGGGCATCAAGCTCGTGCAGGGCCGGTGCCTGCGGACCGCGCTGGGCCAGCAGCAGCTGTCGTGCCTCGGCCAGCACGGTGCGGGCCTGCGCGATCTGGCCGGCCTGCTGCAGGACCTGCCCCTGTGCCAGCAGCGCCTGCGGCAGCAGGGCGACGTGATCCGGTTGGCGCCAGATCGCCACCGCGCGGGCATAGTGCGCTGCCGCCGCCGAGGGGTCGCCGCTGGCGCTGGCCCATTTCCCCAGGGCGAACTCGCCGTAGCCGATCTCGCGATGGTCCGGGCCCAGGGCGCCGAGCAGCTGTGCCTGCACCTGCCGCAGTTCCTGGCCGGCCAGCGCGTGCTGGCCACGCTGCAGGGCCAGCAGCGCGCGTGCGCGGCGGACCACCAGTGCCTCCGGGTGGCGCGGTCCCCATGCCTCCTGTGCCGCCTGCCAGGCCAGCTCCAGCTCGGCCGCTGCCGCCTGCGTGTCGCCCTGCCGGGCCAGCACATCGCCCAGCTGGCGATGCAGGCTGATCACCTGCGGGCTGCTGGCGTCGGCGCGTTGGCCGAGCAGGGCCAGCGCCTGCCGGTACCCCGCCAGCGCGGCCGGCAGGCGTCCGGCGGTGGCGTCCAGGGCGGCCAGATCGGCCAGTGATTCAGCACGCCCGAAGCGCTCGACCATCCCCTGGTGGCGCAGCGCCAGCGCCTGCTGGAACGAACGTCGCGCCGCATCGGCGTCACCCAGTTGGGCCTGGCAACGCCCAAGCTGGCTGTGGAACTCGGCCACCGCCGCCGGCAATGCCGCCGCCTGGCTGGCCGCCAGCGGTTGCAGTGGCTGCAGGTGCGCCAGGCACTCGCGTCCGCGCCCGAGCATGCGCAGTGCACGCCCGCGCTGGGTAACCGCCTCGATCTGCAGCGCCGGCGGCACCTCGCCCACCTCCTGCAGCAGCCGGCGCTGCTGGTCCAGGGTCTGCAGCGCCAGCTGGTAGTCGCCCAGGCCGATGCGCAGGCGGCCGATTACCCCTTGCAGCTCGGCCAGCGCCAGCGGCTGATCAGCCAGTTCGGCTTCGCCCCGTTGCTGGCCGGTGGCCAGCAACTGCGGCACGTCGAAATGGCCGTGGCGCTGGCTGGCCGCCTTGTCGAACAGGCCAACAGTGAAATCCTGCATGGCCTGCGCACGCGCCATTTCCGCCCGCGCCTGGCGCAACTGCCACAGGGCGAAGGACGTGGTCCCCAGCAGGGCCAGCGCGGCCAGCCCGGCCAGCGCCACGCCCCAGCGATGGCGGCCCACGTACTTTCGCACCCGGTAACCCACGCCCGGCGGACGCGCCTGGATCGGCTGCCCCTGCAGGTAGCGGCGCAGGTCGCCGGCCAGTGCTTCGGCCGAGCTGTAGCGCTGCTGCGGGTCTTTCTGCAGGGCCTTTTCCAGCAGCACGTCCAGATCGCCACGCAGTCGCTTGGCCTGCCGCAGCAGCGCCCGTCTCGGTGCTCCCGGCTCGGCGGCCAGCCGTTGCAGCAGCGCCGAGGCACGCGGTGCCTGCACATCCAGGATCGAGCGCTCCCATTCCGCATCGCTGTGCCGGCGCAGGCGATAGGGCTTGTGCCCGGTGACCACCTCGAACAGCACCACGCCCAGCGAATAGACATCGGTCAGGGTCGTCACCGCCTCGCCACGCACCTGCTCCGGCGCGGCGTAGTGCAGGGTGAACGCGCGGATTTCGGTAGCCGGATGGGCCGCGTTCGGATCGTCGTGGTCGAGCAGCTTGGCGATGCCGAAGTCGAGCAGTTTCACCGTGCCATCGGCGCGTACCAGGATGTTGGAGGGCTTCAGGTCGCGGTGCACCACCAGGTTCGCATGCGCATGGCTGACCACCGCGCAGACCTGCAGCATCAGCTGCAGCCGCGTTTCCAGCGGCGGTTGCAGGCGCCGGCAGTAGTCGCTGATCGGCTCGCCTTCCACGTAATCCAGCGCCAGATAGGGCTGCCCGTGCTGGTCCACCCCGGCGTCCAGCAGTTGTGCCAGGTGCGGGTGCTGCAGGCGGGCCAGGATCTGCCGCTCGCGGCCGAAGCGCTGGCGCAGGCCCGGATCGGCGACGCCACTGCGCAGCAGCTTCAGCGCGACCTGGCGCTGGTACAGGCCATCGCAGCGCTCGGCCAGCCAGACCTCGCCCATGCCGCCTTCGCCGAGCGGATGCAGCAGCCGATACGGCCCGACCTCGCTTCCGGCGCGGCCTGGCGGTGTAGCGGTCCACAAGGGCTGGGCCATGAACTCGTGGCTGTCGGCTTCCTGCTGCAGCAGGCGTTCCAGTTCGCGGCCCAGCGTCGGGTCCTGCGCGCTCACGCGCTGCAGGCGCAGCTGGCGGGCGGCGGGTGCCAGCTCCAGCAGCTGGTCCAGCCAGGACGACAATTGCTGCCAGCGGGCGGTATCCATGGTGTGGGTGGCGGCGACTCAGTCGCTGCGCATCGCGGCCAGCAGGAACAGCCGCGCTTTCTGCCAGTCGCGGCGGATGCTGCGCTCCGATCGCTGGCTCAGTTCGGCGATCTCCAGTTCGGACAAGCCGGCGAAGTAGCGCAGCTCCACCACCTTGGCCAGGTGCGCATCGACGGCCTGCAGGCGTTCCAATGCAACATCGAGGGCCAGCAGATCCTCGTCCAGGCGCACGCCGCTGCTGCTGTTCTCGGGAATCTCGGCCACCCGCTTGAGGTCGCCACCGCGCTTGCGCGCCAGCCGGTTGCGCGCGTAATCGACGACCACGCTGCGCATCGCCGACGCCGCATAGGCGAAGAAGTGCGCACGGTCCTCGAAGCGCGCCGCACCGCGGCTGCCCAGCAGTTTCAGGTAGGACTCGTGGACCAGCGAGGTCGCATCCAGGGTGCGTCCCTGCTGCCCGGCCAGCTGCCGCCGGGCCATGCTGTGCAGTTCCTGGTACAGGGTGGTCAGCACACGGTCGAGCGCGGCGCGGTCGCCACCGCGCGCAGCATCCAGCCATACGGTGATATCCGGGCCTTCGTCCATCGCCAACGCTCCCCCGCAGCGGATGTCGGCTGGACTATAGCGCTGCACGTGTGCAGCGCATGAAGACGTTCAGCGCTGGCAGCGGCTGCACCACACGCTTGCCCGCTGGCCGATCATGGCGTGCTTGAGCGGGCGGCCGCAGCCGGGGCACGGCAGGCCATCGCGGCCATAGACCAGCAGCTCCTGCTCGAAGTAGCCCGGCGCGCCGTCGGGGCTGATGAAATCGCGCAGGGTGGTGCCACCGCGGGTGATGGCGTAGTCCAGCGTTTCCTTCACTGCCGTGGCCAGCCGCCGATAGCGCTCGCGGGTGACCTTGCCGGCCTCGCGCAGCGGGCTTATCCCCGCCTTGTACAGGCTCTCGGCGGCGTAGATGTTGCCCACCCCGACCACCACCGCCTGGTCCATCAGGAAGGTCTTCACCGGCGCGCTGCGGCCGCGGCTGCGGGCAAACAGGTAGTCGCCGTCGAAGGCGTCGTCCAGCGGCTCCGGGCCCAGCCCCTGCAGCAGCGGATGGATCTCGCCGGCCGGCTGCCAGAGCAGGCTGCCGAAGCGGCGCGGGTCGTTGAAGCGCAGCAGGCATCCGTTGTCCAGGCTGATGTCCACATGGTCGTGCGCGCGCAACGGGGTGTCGCCGGGCAGCACGCGCAGGCTGCCGGACATGCCCAGGTGCAGCACGGCGCTGCCGATGGCGGTATCCAGCAGCAGGTACTTGGCGCGGCGGCGCACCTCTTCGATGCGCTGGCCGGGCAGCAGCTCGGCCACTTCCGGTGGAATCGGCCAACGCAGGTCGGCACGGCGCAGGATCACCCCGTGCACGCGGCGGCCCTGCAGGTGTGGCGCCAGGCCACGGCGGGTGGTTTCTACTTCGGGTAGTTCGGGCATGGGACGATTCTATGCCCGCTCAGCGCGGCGGTGCAGCCAGTTCCCGTGCATCCAGGAATCCGTCACCGTTGGCGTCCTGCTTGTGGAAGCGCTGCACGATCACCTGCCGCTGCTGTTCGCGGGTGATGACCCTGCCCTTGCCGCCGGGCAGTTCGTCGGCGGTCAGCACGCCATCGCCGTTGCGGTCCATGCGATCGAAGGCATACAGCATCCACTGCAGGTACTCGCCTTCACTGACCTTGCCGTCGCCATCGCTGTCCATGCGCTGCAGGTAGCTGGCAGTGTCGCTGACCTGGGCCTGCACGGCAGGTGCGCACACGGCGGCCAGCAGCAATGCCGTCAGCGCAGCCCTCATCCGCCCACCAGGGTGTAGCCCTTCAGTCGCGCGGCATAGGCCTGCAGCGCGGCGATGCCGCTTTCCTCGGCCTCGCGGCACCAGGCCTGCAGTTGACGCAGGCGCTCGGCGGCATCGTGGCCGCGTGCTTCCAGCAGCGTTGCCAGGCGCGCGCGATATTCCACCAGGGTGCGGATGCGCGGGCGCTGGGCGACCCATTCGCTGAGCTGGGCGCGGCTGTCCGGCTTCAACCAGCGGCCGTCGTTGACCAGGCCACGGCGCAGCCGGCGCGGCAGCAACCGGCGCAGCTTTGCACCCGCGTATCGCGCTTCTTCGCGCAATGCCGGCATGAACACGTTGCGCTGGTAGTCGGTCATCGCCTGGAAGCGATGCGACAGCAGTGCCTTCAGGGTATCGGCGTCGGGCACGGCGATGTTCGGGCGCACGTCCATGGCCGGCGCGACACGCAGGACCTTGGCCAGGCGCAATGCCTGCAGCAGGCGGATCGCACTCCAGCCGATGTCGAATTCCCAGCGCCGCATCGCAAATCGCGCCGAGCTGGGGAACGCATGGTGGTTGTTGTGCAGTTCCTCGCCACCAATCCAGAACGCCCACGGCGTCAGGTTGGTGGAGGTGTCGGCCGACTCGTAGTTGCGATAGCCCCACCAGTGGCCCAGGCCATTGACCACCCCGGCGGCCCAGAACGGGATCCACGCCATCTGGATCGCCCACAGGGCGACGCCCGGCAGGCCGAACAGCACCGTGTTGATGGCAAACAGCAGCACCGGGCCGAGGGTTGCATACGGGGTGTACAGGCGGCGCTCGATCGCGTCGTCCGGAGTGCCGCGACCGTACTGTTCGATGTCCTCACGCATGCCGCGTGCTTCGCGGTACAGCTCCACGCCGCGCCAGAACACCTGGCCGATGCCACGGGTAACGGGGCTGTGCGGGTCGTCCTCGGTTTCCACCTTGGCGTGGTGCTTGCGATGGATCGCCACCCACTCCTTGGTGATCATCGAGGTGGTCAGCCAGGTCCAGAAGCGGAAGAAGTGCGCGACCACCGGGTGGAAGTCCACGCCCCGGTGCGCCTGGCTGCGGTGCAGGTAGAGCGTGACCGAGAAGATCGTGAGCTGGGTGAAGACCAGCAGCACCAGGGCCAGCTGCCACCAGCCCAGGCCCAGTACGCCACCGGTCAGCAGGGACATCAGGGCATCAGGCATGGCGACTCTCCAGAGCGACACAGGTATGGAAGACATCATGGGCGTTTGCGTTGCAAACTGCACCTTGCACCGCTGGATTGGCAGCGCCATTCCGTGGCTTCGTTCACAGTTGGGGACCCGTGTTGTCGACCCTTGATCCGCGCATCCGCGCCGTAGACCCCGCCCCATCCGCCGGGGACCTGCCGCCCTTGATCGAACTGGACCGCGCCAGCGTGATGCGCGGCCAGGTGAAGGTCCTGCACGGGCTGAGCCTGCGCATCGCGCAGGGCCAGCACACCGCCCTGCTCGGCCCCAATGGCTGTGGCAAGTCCACCTTCATCAAGCTGATCACCCGCGAGCTGTACCCGCTGGCGCAGGCCGACGGCACGGTGGCGGTGAAGGTGCTGGGGCAGAACCGCTGGCAGGTCGACCGGCTGCGTTCCCAACTTGGCATCGTCACTGGCGATCTCAGCAGCAACCTGGCTGACATGCCGGGGCTGACGGTGGAGCAGGCGGTGCTGTCGGGGTTCTTCGCCAGCTACATGGTGCCGGCCTTCCGCGAGGTCACCGCCGATATGCGCTCGCGGGTGGGCGAGACCCTGGCGATGACCGGTGCGTCGGGCCTGCGTGAGCGTGCCTACGCCGAACTGTCGGCCGGCGAGACCCGCCGCGTGCTGATCGCCCGCGCGCTGGTCAACCGGCCGCAGGCGCTGCTGCTGGATGAACCCTCCACCGGGCTGGACCTGGTAGCCCGCCAGCAGTTGATCGCCACCATGCGCGTGCTTGCGCAGCAGGGCATCACCCTGGTGCTGGTCACCCACCACATCGAGGAAGTGATTCCCGAGATCGAGCGCGTGGTGCTGCTGCGCGACGGCCGCGTGGTGGCCGATGGAGCGCGCGCCGAGCTGCTGCGCGACGAACCGCTGTCGGCCGTGTTCGGCGGCGCGATCACGGTGGTGGAACAGGAAGGACGGCTGACCGCGTACGCGGGGTGACACCGCGTCTGTGGCGGGCCGGACGTCCGGCCCGCCACGCCCTGCTTCAGAACCGCAACGCCAGCGCGCGCGACTCGATCGGTGCCATCCGGCTCTGGTCCTGCAGCTGCAGGTCGCGCAGTTCATAGGGCGCACCGAAGCCGGCAGGCAACGCGGCCTGGTCGAAGGGCAGTACCAGCGCGCCGCGGCCCGGGCCATCGAACCACGCTGCGGCATGCGCCTGCGCCACCGGCTGCAACTGGCCGTTGGCTGCGGTGGCATACAGGGTGCCGCGCGCCTCGTAGCGGCCAGCGGCGGCCACCTGCAACGGCAGACTGACCTGGCGGCTGGAGGGATCGGGCATGGCCTGGCCGACGAAGCGGGCAGTCGGCCTGGCCACCGCGAAGGCGACCTTGCCATCGCGCAGCACGCCGTCGGCCTGGGCGAACACCTGCAGTTCCCACAGGCCCTGCGTGTTGCTGGCCTCGGCCGGAATCCTCACCTGGGCACGCAGGCTGCCATCGGTGGTGCGCAGCAACCGCTGCGGCCAGCTGCGGCCATCGGGTGCGACCAGCAGCGCTTCACCGCCGAGGCTGTCACGCCGTGTGCGCAACGCCGCCGCGCTGGCACCATCTTCCAGCAGACGCGCCTGCAGCTGCACGTTGCCTCCGGCCAGCACCTGCGTCTGGCTGGCCTGCACTTCCAACCGCAGCGGGCTGTTGGGCTCCAGCACCTGCACCACATAGCGGCCCTGCGCCTGCGCACTCTGCAGGCGGTAAACACCGGCCGCGCTGGTGGTACCGGTGCGCAGCATGCTGCTGCCATCACCGACCGGCATGCCCGCATCCTGCAGCTGGCGTGTGTCCACACTGCGCGCGATGCTGCTGCGCCCCGCCGGATCACGTACCTGCAGCGAGCTGGCCGGCAGCGCGCGGGCGCCCGGCGCCGGGCTGAGCTGGATCACCGCATCCGGTGCGCTCAGGGGCAGCTCCAGGCCGCGCTGCAGTTCGGCAGCGTCGACCTGCTGCCAGTAGCTGCGGCTGATGGCGGCCTGGGGACCGGGAGCCTGCAGGGGTTGCGCCGGGTCCAGCGCCCAGGCGAAGGCCAGCGGCGCGTGCTCGCTTTCATCGGCCGGCAGCGGCGCGGCAACCAGGCCGGCGGGAATCTGGTCGCCAGCGGCAACACGCAGCGGCTGCGCGGCCTGCGCCGATGCAGTGGAAAGGACCGCCAGCACGGCGGCAGCCAGCAAGGTGGAATGGATCGTCATGGTCATCTCCCTCACTGGGTCAGGTCGTTGCGCAGGATGCCGCCGAGGCCGAAGCACTCACGGCGGCTCTGGTTGTGGCTGAGCGGCTCGGCGCCCTGGGTGCGCGCCTTGTCGGTGAACCACAGCGTGCCGGCCGCCTTCTGGCTGCTGCACTCCAGGAAACCGTCCGAGCACGACGACAGCCAGTTCTGGGTGAACTCCAGGCCGACATTGGCGGAGTAGCCGCCGCAGTAGCTGTTGCTGTCCCACACCGCCGATTCGACATCGCTGCCGACCACTGCGCGGAACGGCTTGGGCAGGGCCGGACGGCCGGCGGTGCCGTACAGGTTCTGCGCGTTGTAGGTGGCCATGTGTCCCACCTGCTGCATGCGCACGGCATCGTTCTTGTAGCCCAGCAGCCAGCCCAGCGAGGTCTCGAAGGTGTTGCCGTTGAGCACGGCGTCGGCCAGCGGCGTACCTGCCGAGGAGGGCGCCAGCGCAGTGACCTTGCGCAGCCGGTTGATGATCTTCGGGTAGCGGCTGTCGTAGGTGGGGTTGGACAGGATCCAGCGCATCACGTTGCCGCCGTTGGAATGGGTGATCACCACCAGCTGGGTGATGCCCCGGCTGTCGATGAAGCCGGTGAGCTGGTTGGCCAGGCAGCCGGCCGCTTCCGGCTTCCACATGTACTGGGTGAAGTCGCAGTTGATGACCACGTAGTTGCTGCTGTTCGGCAGGCCCTGGCGGACGGTGTCGATGATCGCCGGCTGCCAGTAGTCCTGCGTGGCATTGGTCTGCGCGCCGGTGCCGTGCACGAAGGCGACGCCGTACACATCGGCGGCCTGCGCCGGTACGGTCGACACCCCAAGGAGCAGGGCCAGAACGGTACTTCCTGTTGCGGTGCTGCGCATCGCGTCTCTCCCTTTCAGCGGATCCCCCCGGCCCGGCTGTGACCTGATGCTCATGGCGGCAGCGCGTGAAAGTCCGTGCGCTGCGCCCGGATTCAGCAGATTGCCGACAATTGATGACCGTTTTCATCCAGTGCAGCGGGACCATGCCGGGTCTGGCCGTATGACCGATGGACGCTGCGGCCGGCAATCGAGGCTGCGATCATGGCCGGCGAGTTCCCTGCCCGAGTCTGCCCATGTCGTCGATCCTCCCCCCTGCCCGGCCGCTGCTGGGCCTGGCCATCGCGTTGTCGCTGGCCGGCTGTGCCGCCACCACCACCAGCAAACCGACCGCCGTCGAAGCCAATGTCACCACCAAGGCCGTGGGCTACCTGGACAAGACCGCAGTGCCGGCCAGCATCGATCTGGTGCCGGCACCACCGGCCGCCGGCTCGGCGGCCTTTGCGCTGGACGAGCAGGTCAGCCGTGAAGCACGTGCGCTGCGCGGCAGCCCGCGTTTCGCCCAGGCCGGCGTCGATGCCGAACTCGGCTTTCCGGAAGGTGCCAACCATTTTTCCTGTGCCGCCGACATCGACGTGGATGCAGTGAAGACCCCGGCCCTGTACCGCCTGCTGGAGCGCAGCCGCATCGACGCCAGTGCTGCCACCAAGGCCGCCAAGAACACGTACCAGCGCCCCCGTCCGTTCATGGTCAACGGCGAGCCGACCTGCTCGCCGAAGGATGAGGAGGGGCTGCGCAGCAACGGCTCCTACCCGTCCGGCCATACCTCGATCGGCTGGGCATGGGCATTGATCCTGTCGGAGATCGCACCGGACCGCGCCGATGCCATCCAGGCGCGCGGCCGCAACTACGGCGAGAGCCGCCTGGTGTGCAACGTGCACTGGCAGAGCGACATCCTCGAAGGCCGCTTCATGGGCGCCGCCGCCGTGGCCCGCCTGCATGACAACGCGGCGTTCAACAGCGACCTGCTTGCCGCGCGCAGGGAGATCGCTGCTGCGCGCAAGGCCGGCCTGCATTCCAGCCGCGACTGCGCCACCGAGAACGCCGTGCTGAAGGTGCGCCCGCAGAGCGCCTTGTAATCCATCGCCGCTGCGCTCGCCGGGCATGGCCCGGCGCTACCGGGCGCGACGCATGGGTAGCGCCGGGCCCGGCGGACGCGAAAAACAGAACGGCCGGCATTGCGCCGGCCCTTCGTCATTGCATTACTGCTGCAACCGCATCAGAACTTCGCGGTGAACTCCACACCCCAGGTACGCGGCTCGTTGAGGAAGCCGGTCAGGTTGTTGAAGTCGATCGCGCCGACCACGCGGGTCTGGTTGGTCAGGTTGCGGCCGAACACGGCCACGTCGTACTGGCCGTAATCCCAGTTGTAGCCCAGGCGCAGGCCACCTTCCAGCGAACTGCGGCCGCGGAATTCCGGCGACTCGTAGATGAAGAAGTTGACCGCACTGCGGTAGGCCCAGTCGGTGTAGGCATACAGCTCGCTGCCATCGCTGAGCGGGAAGCCCACGCGCAGGGTCGCGTTGTGGATCCACTTCGGTGCCTGCGGCAGCGGATTGCCGTTGACCAGCGCATAGGTGCCGCCATTGATGACCGTGGTCGGGTCGGTGATGGTGCAGCCGCCGCCACAGACCGCCACCGCCAGGTTCTTGTCCTTGATCTCGGTGTCGTTGTAGCTGCTGCCGAAGGTCAGCAGCACGTTGTCGGCCAGGTAGGCTTCCAGGTCCAGCTCCACGCCCTGGCCGATGGTCTTGTCGGCGTTGAGCAGGGTGGCGGTGTTGTTGGTGCCACCGACGGCAATCAGCTGCTGGCCGTCCACGTCATAGCGGAACACGCTGAAGCCCAGGCGCGCACGACGTTCGAACAGGTCGGCCTTGATGCCGGCTTCGTACGAAATCACCTTCTCCGAATCGGCCTGCGACAGGCCCGGTGCGAACGCCAGGCGACCCTGGATCGACGGTGCGCGGAAGCCCTTGGCCACGCGTGCATAGGCATTGACGTTGTCGGTCAGCTTGTACACGCCGCTGACATCCCAGCTGACGTCGTTGACGTCGGTGTTGGCCAGGTACGGACCGCTGACCGGGGTGCCGAACGGCACGGCCTGCAGCACACTGGCGCTGAAGTCCTTCTTGTCCTGCGTATAGCGCACGCCGGCACGCAGCTTGAAGCGGTCGGTAACATCGAAGTCGCCCGAGGCGAACACCGCCCACGCCTTGTTGCGCTGCTGCTGCACGACGTGGCCGGTCTGCGGGTTGCCCGGGGTCAGCGAGTCGTAGTTGAAGTTGTTGATGGTGACGTCTTCATCGAAGTAGAAGACGCCGGCCTGCCAATCGAAGCGGCCCCATTCGTTGGATTCCACGCGGAATTCCTGGGTCCACTGGCGGTGGTGCGGCAGGCCGTCGGCCGACTCGGACGAGAACGGAATCAGGCCCGGGCCGGAGTTGCCTGCGCCGAGGAACGCGGCGCCGTAGCCACCGTCGATGTCGCCGCGGTTGAGCGATTCGGCGGTCTCATAGCCGGTGATCGAATGCAGGGTCACCGAACCGAGGTTCCACTGCAGGCGCGCGCTGCCGCCCCAGGTTTCCAGGTCGGAGAAATTGACGCCGTCGTTGGCGACCTTGTCGCGGTCGAAGTTCTCGACCAGCGCGTTGCCGCCCTTCTCGATGATGTTGGCGCGGAACAGGCGCGCGGTGCCGTTGAGCTTGCGCTTGTGCAGGTTGAACAGCGCTTCGAAGTCATCGCCTTCGTACAGGAACTGCACGCGGCCGGCGGCTTCGTCATAGCCTTCAAAACCACTGTTGGGCGCACCGGCACGGGTGTTGTCGACCCAGTCGTCACGACGCTGGTAGATGGCCGACACGCGTGCGGACCAGCGGTCGGTCAGCGGGCCGCCGTAGGCGCCCTGCACGTTCCAGCTGTTGTAGCTGCCATAGCCCACGCGCACGTAGCCATCGGCATCCTGCGACGGCCGCGCCGAATCGAACTTGACCACGCCAGCCGGGGTGTTGCGCCCGAACAGGGTGCCCTGCGGGCCGCGCAGCACTTCCACGCCGGCCAGGTCGAACAGCGGGAAGCCCTTCAGCAGCGGGCTTTCCTGCACCACATCGTCGTACACCAGCGAGACCGGCTGCGATGCATTGAGGTCGAAATCGGTATTGCCCAGGCCGCGGATGTAGAAGCGCGGGAAGGCACGGCCGTAGGACGACTCGATGTTGAGGCTCGGCACGCGCGCAGCAAGGAAGCGGATGTCATCGCCCGCCGAACCGAGCACATCGAGCTTTTCGCCCTGGATCGCGCTGATCGCAACCGGCACGTCCTTGGCGTTCTCGACACGACGCTGTGCAGTCACCTGCAGCGCATCGAGGGCGACCGGATCCTTGGCGGCGGGGGTTTCCTGGGCGGCTGCTACCAGCGGCAGCAGGGCGGAAAGAGCGACAACGAGCGGGCGCGCGACCGGAGAGCGGCCACGGGAAGTACGGGTCGGAGACATGGCGGTAGGCTGTGTTTGGAGGGGTGGTAAAACGGCGCTACCAGATAATTGTTGCAATACAGCACCTCCCTCGCAAATGCCGATCGTTCATGGCCGCCTCGCGCGCCGCCGGACGCTGCCGCTAGACTCGGGGTTTTCCCCCGCAACGGACCTGCTGCGATGACCCAGTGGTACTTCCATGCTCCCGGCCAGGCCGACCGTGTCGGTCCGTTCGACGAGGAGGCCGCGCGCCGCTTCGCCCAGGCCAATCCGCGCGCGCTGGCCTGGTGCCAGGGCATGACAGGGTGGACACCGGTGTCCGAAATCGCCGCGATGCAGCAGGCCGGCACCGGCACCGCGCCTCCGCCGCCGATGCCTGCAGTCACCCCTGCAGCCGCAGCAGCGTCAACCGGTGGCCGCGCCGACCGCATCGACTTCCGCATCGTCGGCCATGAAATGCAGTTCGTGGAAATCGAGCTGGATCCCGGCGAAGGTGCGGTGGCCGAGGCCGGCGCGCTGATGTTCAAGGATGCCTCGGTGCAGATGGACACCGTCTTCGGCGGCGGCGCGCGCAGTGGCCAGAGTGGCGGTTTCATGGACAAGGTGATGGCGGCCGGCAAGCGCGTGCTGACCGGTGAAAGCCTGTTTGCCACCGTCTACACGCAGACCGGCCAGGGCCGCGGCAAGGTCGCTTTCGCCGCGCCCTATCCCGGCACCGTGCTGGCGATGAAGCTGGACCAGCACGGCGGGCGCCTGATCTGCCAGAAGGACAGCTTCCTGGCCGGCGCGCGCGGCGTGCAGATCGGCGTGCAGTTCCAGCGCAAGATCATGACCGGCCTGTTCGGCGGCGAGGGCTTCATCATGCAGAAGCTTGAAGGCGATGGCTGGGTGTTCATCCATGCCGGCGGCTGCGTGGTCGAGCGTGAGCTGGCCGCCGGCGAACGCCTGGACGTCGATACCGGCTGCATCGTCGCCTACCACCCGACCGTGGACATGGACGTGCGCCGGGTCAAAGGCATCCGAAGCGTGCTGTTCGGTGGCGAGGGCGTGTTCCTGGCCACCCTGACCGGGCCAGGCAAGGTCTGGCTGCAGTCGCTGCCGTTCTCGCGCCTGGCCGGCCGCATGTGGATGGCCGCGCCGCAGGGCGGCGGCAAGAGCCGCGGCGAGAGTTCGCTGCTGGGCTGATCGGGCCGGCAGTACGGCTGGTAGTGCCGGCCGCTGGCCGGCAACCCCGGCAACCCATGCGTCCCAGCGATTGCCGGCCAGCGGCCGGCACTACCCAGTCGGCGGCAGGCGATTTCATGAATGGGGAGCCGGCCCACCCTGCCCGGCCTGCCACGCCTTCGGTATGCTGGCGCCCTTTCCTGAATCCGGCGCCGCGAGCGCACTGCCGATGAGCCTGTTCCGCCCCCGCGTGCTGCTGTCCGTCGCCCTGCTCGGCCTGCTGGCCGGTTGCGGTGGTGAAGAGGTCCGCCCCACCCCGCCCGCGCAGCCCACCGTGGTTCCGCAGGCCAAGCCGGTGAAGATCGGCATCGCGCTCGGCGGCGGCGCGGCCAAGGGCTTTGCGCACATCGGCGTGATCAAGATGCTCGAGGCCAACGGCTTCGAACCGGTGGTGGTGTCCGGCACCAGTGCCGGCAGCGTGGTCGGCGCGCTGTATGCCAGCGGCATGGACGCCTTCCAGATGCAGAGCAAGGCGGTGGCGCTGGATGAAGCCAGCATCCGCGACGTACGCCTGTTCTCCGGTGGCCTGGTGCAGGGCCAGAAGCTGCAGGACTACGTCAACGAACAGGTGGCCAACCGCCCGGCCGAGCGCCTGAAGAAGCCGTTCGCCGCCGTCGCCACCCAGCTGGAAACCGGCGAGCGTTCGATCTTCGTGCGCGGCAACGTCGGCCAGGCGGTGCGTGCTTCCAGCAGCATCCCCGGCGTGTTCGAGCCGGTGAAGATCGGTGGCCGCAACTACATCGACGGCGGCGTGGTCAGCCCGGTGCCGGTGGATGCCGCACGACAGCTCGGTGCCGAGTTCGTGATCGCCGTGGACATCTCCAGCAAGGCCAGCGGCAAGGCACCGACCGGCATGCTCGGCATCGTCAACCAGTCCATCTCGATCATGGGCCAGCGCCTGGGCGAGCAGGAACTGGCGCGCGCCGACATCGTGATCCGGCCGAAGGTGCTGGACATCGGTGCTGCCGATTTCAGCCAGCGTGGCACGGCCATCCTGGAAGGCGAGAAGGCCGCGATGGCGGCGATGCCGCAGATCCGCGCCAAGATCCAGCAGCTGCAGAAGGCCCGCGCCGCCGCATTGGCACCGGCACCGGTGGCTGCGCCCAAGTGCGACGAGCCTTCGCGCCTGGGCAAGCTGATGGGCCGCAAGGAAAAGTGCTGACGCGCGGCGCTTGAACGGCCGCCGCGCTCAGCGCCGCGGTGGTGGGTAACCACTGGCCAGGCGTCGCTGCCGGCGCCGCTCATCCACCGCCCGGTCATGCCGCTGTGCGCTCAGCTGCAACTGCTCCATCGCATCCCCCGGCAGCCACAGCTGTTGCTGGGCACGGGTGATCGCCACGTAGGCCGCGCGCACCGGGCTGTGCAGCGCGCGCGCATCATGGCCGCTGTCGAAGCAGCACGGCGCCATGGACACCGTGGCGAACTGCAGGTTCTTGGCGTGCTGGGCCAGGCACAGCACGACGCTGGCCTCGTCCGCATCGACCAGTTGCCCGAGCAGGCGCTGCAACGCCGCAGCATCGAAGCCACCGGCAAACAGCGCAGGGATGTCCGCCTGTCCACGCTTGGCACAGACCTGCACGAAGCTTTCCCAGCGTTGTCCGGGGCCGCCAGCGGCGGCGCTGCGCCAGGCGTCGATCGGACCGTCCACCTCTTTCAACAGCGCCTGCCGCGACGCAGGATGCAGATGCACGCGCGCGCCGCGCGCGACCAGCTCGTTGGCTTCCAGCAGCATCCGCCACAGGCTGCCGTACAAGCGGGCGCCGGTGCTGGGCACCGCCGACCAGTCGTCATAGCGGCGCAGGCCGGTGGCGCGGTCGCTGGCCCCCACGAAAGGCGCCGGCTCACCGAGATCGTCCAACGCCAGTGACTGGTTGACCAGCGCATCGACCTGCCGCCCCTGCCGCACCGACTGGTGCATCTCCAGCGTTTTCGCCGATGACCAGCGCTGTACGCGTCCGCTCAGCCGCTGATGCGGATCGCCCAGGCTGACCACGCCGGGCGCGTGGGTGGCCAGCAGCTGTTTCCATGCAGGGCTGAGATCGTGCGCCTCATCGACCAGCACCATGCCCAGCGACACCGGCAGCGGCACAGCACGCAGGGCCAGCCATTTGCCGATGTGTCCGGCATCCAGGCGCAGGCAGCCGCCCTTCTGCACCACCGGATCGAACATGCAACGCCAGACGAACTCCGCGGCCGCGATGAACGGCGTGGCTTCCAGCTGCGCTGCGCCCAGCGAGCGCTGGAAATGCCAGGCCTGCAGGCTCGGCGCTGACGACGCGCACCACCGGTTGATGGCGTCCAGGGCGATCATCAGGATCTGGTCCGGCCGGCGCGCACCGATGGCCGGCAGGCCGAGGCGGGTGGCCGCCTCGCGCAGGGTCAGCGTGCTCTGCCGGTAGGTCGGTACGAAACCGCCAGTCAGGCCGTTGGCGGCGGCATGGCGGGCGATCGCGTTGGCGAACTCGATCTGGGTCAGCAGGCGCGTGCCGGCGTCGGCCGGCAGCCGCGCGCGGAATGCCTCGACCTGGCCACGCGTGGGCGCCACGTAGGTATAACGGCCCGGGCGAGCCTGCAGCAGCGCCAGCACCAGATGGCCCTTGCCGGTGCCGGCATAGGCCTGCAGGTCGATCAATTCATCGGGATTGGCCGCGATCGCACGCAGCACGCGTGCCTGTTCGGAAGTGAACAGGCCGTTGTGCTGGGTTGCATGCGTTGTCTGTTCGTCATCGCCGGCGTCTTCGTCATCGCCTTCGGCCAGCGATGTCGCCGGAAAGTGGATCGTGTGCTCTTCCAGGGTGATCCTGCACGCCGTCTGGAAGTCCGCGCCGGGATACGCATCCGGCGATGCAGCCAGCACCGCCTCCATCACCTCGTCCGGTGCCAGCAGCACGTCCTGCGCGGCCAGCACGCCCAGCCACGCCTCCAGCGCCCGCGCGTCCTGTCCAGCGCTGGCCGCCAGCTGCGCCTGCGCAGCAGGGCCATCATCGGCGGCGAACAGCGCACAGGCGTCGTGCAGCAACCGCTGCAGCTGGGTGGCCGGTGGCCTCTGCCGGCGGCACAGCATGGCCACCAGCAGGCCGGCCTGCTCCAGCGGTGTGTCCGGCGGCGTGCCGTCGCTCAGGTGCCGCAGCAGGCTCTGCTCGCGCAGCGGAAGGAACAACGGGGAAGACGTCGGGGATGGGGTATCAGACATGCCGGAGCCAGAGGGAATCACTGCGCGGCCTGCGTGTGCACGGCCGCCGCGGGCCACGATGCTCGGCCAGCCCGCGCGCGCCGTCAAACATCACCGCGGCCGCCGGTTCATTCCAGCTGCGACAACGGCAACGCCTGGAAACCCTTCACCGTGCGCAGCACGAAGCTGGAATTGGCATCGGCCACGCCACCGGCGTTGAGCAGCCTGTCCAGCAGGAAACGTGAAAAGTGCTCCAGATCGCGCACATACACATGCAGCAGATAGTCCATGTCGCCGGTCAGGGCGTGGCAGGCCACCACTTCATCCCAGGCCTGCACGCTGTCGACGAAGTGCCCGATCGCGGACTGGTCATGCTTTTCCAGCTGGACGCGCACGAACGCCTGCAGCCCCAGACCGAGCCGGCGGGGCTCCAGGCGCGCGCCATAGCCGACGATCACCCCTTCGCTTTCCAGCCGCTGCAGGCGGCGCAGGCAGGCCGACGGCGACAGGTTCACCCGCGTCGCCAGCTCCGCGTTGGTGGCGCGACCATCACGCTGGATTTCAGCCAGCAGACGTATATCCGTGCGATCGAACTGGACTTCTCCGGCCATTGTTGCCCCGCAACATGGTGAGTACGCAAGGATATTGCGCCAACAAGGTCAATCCGCGCAACTTTTGCAACCCTGTTGCGCGCCCCCTGCCCTAGCATCGTGGGTATCCCGTCAAGGAGTCTTCCATGGACCTCGCCCAGCCCCGCCGCGTCGAACACCAGCAGACCGACAAGGGCTACGTGCCGGTGTACACCACCGCGCTCGTCGAGCAGCCGTGGGACACCTATACCGCCGACGACCACGCCACCTGGAGCACGCTGTACCAGCGCCAGCGCGAACTGCTGGTCGGCCGCGCCTGCCAGGAATTCCTGGATGCGCAGGACGAGATGGGCATGAGCGCGCACATGATCCCGCGCTTCGACCAGCTCAATGAAGTGCTGGGCGCGGCCACCGGCTGGACCCTGGTCGGCGTGGAAGGCCTGCTGCCGGAACTGGA
The DNA here is from genome assembly GCF_002966815.1 of Stenotrophomonas sp. MYb57. Taxonomy (NCBI): domain Bacteria; kingdom Pseudomonadati; phylum Pseudomonadota; class Gammaproteobacteria; order Lysobacterales; family Lysobacteraceae; genus Stenotrophomonas; species Stenotrophomonas sp. MYb57. The sequence continues at coordinate 57,630 of NZ_CP023271.1, read as the reverse complement.
TTTCTTCGACCACCTGGCCAACCGCCGCTTCCCGGTGACATGGTGGATCCGCCGCCCCGACCAGATCGACTACATCGCCGAACCGGACCTGTTCCACGACCTGTTCGGCCACGTGCCGCTGCTGATGAACCCGGTGTTCGCCAACTACATGGAGGCCTACGGCCGCGGCGGCGTCAAAGCACATGCGATCGGCCCGGAGGCGCTGCAGAACCTGACCCGCCTGTACTGGTACACGGTGGAGTTCGGCCTTATCGACACGCCCGAAGGCATGCGCATCTACGGTGCCGGCATCGTCTCGTCGAAGGGCGAATCGCTGTACTCGCTGGAGTCGGCCGCACCGAACCGCATCGGTTTCGACCTGCAGCGGATCATGCGCACGCGCTACCGCATCGACACCTTCCAGAAGACCTACTTCGTCATCGACAGCTTCGAGCAGCTGATGCAGGCGACGTCGCCGGACTTCACCCCGATCTATGCCGCGCTGGCCGACCAGGCGCACCTGCCGGCCGGTGACGTGCAGGCCGACGACCGCGTGTTCCAGGCGGGTACGGGCGAAGGCTGGGCTGATGGTGGGGATGTGTGAGGCGACAGCCGAGGTCCGGCTAAACTTCAAAAGCGTCTGCAGCTTTTGAAGATTAGGGGGCCAATCCTGGGTCTCCGCTATCCTGCACGGCATGACTGATGCATTTGCTTCGCTGCGCGTAACCGACGTCGCCTTCAACGACGACTTCATCCTGATGACCCTGGCCGATGGCCGCCGCACCCGCCAGCCGTTGCGCTGGGCGCCTGCGCTGTTCGAGGCCACGGCTGAACAGCGTGCGCAGTGGGTGCTCACGACCGATGGGCTGGGCGTGAACTGGCCCGCGCTGCTGCCGGCGCAGGAACGCGGCGTGGTCGATGTTCCGAACCAGGTGTGGGATGACCGCTATGAAGCCGCGCTGGCGCGCCTGAAGGCGGCCGCGTGGTCGCTTGATGCGCTGTCCGATGACGACCAGCAGCTGGTGGCGCTGTGGCGGATGGAAGCGGACATCAACAACGGCGGCTTCATGCAGTTCCTGTGCAACTGGGGCGACCCGACCTGCCAGCTGGCGCTGCGCGCGTTGCAGGCGATGGGCGCAACGCAGACGCACGCGATCCTGGCCGGCATGCGTGGTCTGCTGGACCGGCTGGAAGACGACCCGGCGATCAAGGAACTGACCGACCTGTATGGCGCGATGACCGAGCAGGAGCAGGAGGCACTGCATGCCTTCGATGAAGCGTATTTCGCGCGGCCGGAAGACTTGGCCCGGTTGGGTTTGAAGCATTTCGGCCCGGAGCCGTTGTAGAGCCGAGCGCACGCTCGGCTGCGTTTCAGTTACCGCGGATACGCCAGCAGTACCACCAGATCCTCATCACCTACCTGCTGCAGCGCATGGCTGCTGCCCTTGCGCGTCAGCAACGCATGCCCCGCACGCACGTCGTGCTGTTTTCCGTCCAGCACATAGCTGCCCTGCCCGCTCACGATGTAGTAGATCTCATCCTTGTGCTGCGGATGCAGGCCGATGCCCGCGCCCTTGTGCAGCACGCGCTTGCGCAGCACGAACGGCAGGCCCTGCGCATCGGCGAAGAACGGGTACGCCGTGGTCGGCCCGGCGCCGCCATGTGGGCCCGGTTGTGCGCGCGCCAGCGTGTCTTCGTGCACCACCTGCGAGGCACGCGCAGGATCGCCGCCCTGCCCCACCCCCATTACATCGCAGTCGATATCGCGCACCAGTGCAGGCTGCAGCGCCGGCAGAACCTGCACCGCCTCGCGCAGCACCAGGCACGCCACGGCATTCGCACCGGCCACGCTGAAATGGGTGCCGTCGGCCTTCTTCTGCTCGGGCACGAACAGGAAGTACGGGCGTGCACCCTGCTCGCCCAGCGCGCGGATCCAGCGCATGCTGCGGTCGTTGAGGTCGATCAGTGCCACGTGCTCGCGTGTGGCCAGTTGCTGCATCGCCAACGTGTAACGCGCGTGCGTATCCAGCAGCGAACCGAAGTCGTACAGCAGCCGTGCCACCGGCGTGACCAGCACCGGCGTGGCACCCTTGTCACGCGCCACCTGCACGTAGCGCATCAGCATCCGCGGGTAGTCACTGTCCGGATCGGTATAACGCGTCCGGTCTTCGAACTTCGCATCGTTGTGGCCGAACTGGATCAGCAGCACATCGCCGCGACGCAGTTCGCGCCCAATGGCATCCAGGCGTCCTTCGTCGATGAAGCTGCGCGTGCTGCGCCCACCCTTGGCGTGGTTTCGCACTTCGAAGCGCGCCGGATCCAGGTAGCTCTGCAGCGCCTGGCCCCACCCCGCCTGCGGCGCACGCTCGGGCCCGTATTCGGCCGCAGTGGAGTCACCGGCAATGAACAACCGCACCGGCGCCGCATGCGCGGCGGCGCTCGACAGCAGCAACAGCAACAACAGCTTCCGCATGGCCGGGCCCTGGTAGTGCCGGCCGCTGGCCGGCAACTTCATGGATGCGTTGAGCGTCGGTGGAAATGCCGGCCAGTGGCCGGCACTACCGAAAACCAAGCATTACCGCGCCAGCCAGCCACCATCGACCGGCAACACCGCACCGTTGATGTAATCCGACGCCGACGAGGCCAGGAACACCGCCGCGCCGGCCAGATCTTCCGGCGTACCCCAACGGCCGGCCGGAATGCGCTCGAGGATCGCCTTGTTGCGGTCCTGGTCGGCGCGCAGCGCGGCGGTGTTGTCGGTGGCCATGTAGCCCGGTGCGATCGCGTTGATGTTCACGCCCTTGCCCGCCCACTCGTTGGCCAGCAGGCGGGTGATGCCGGCGATGCCGCTCTTGCTGGCGGTGTACGACGGTACGCGGATGCCGCCCTGGAACGACAGCATCGAGGCGATGTTGATGATCTTGCCGCTGCCCTGGGCGATGAAATGGCGGCCGGCGGCCTGCGAGATGAAGAAAGCCGACTTGATGTTGACGTTCATCACGTCGTCCCAGTCCTGCTCGCTGAAGTCCACTGCGTCGGCGCGGCGGATCAGGCCGGCGTTGTTGACCAGGATGTCCAGCCCGCCCAGGCCTTCGAGCGTTTCGCGCACCACGCGCTCGACCGGCTCGATGCTGATCAGGTTGGCTTCCACCGCCAGGCAGCGGCGGCCCAGCGCGGTGATCTTCTCGATCGTTTCGGTGGGCGGGGCGATGCCGGCCACGGCGACATCGGCGCCTGCGGCAGCCAGCGCCACCGCGATGCCCTGGCCCAGGCCGGTATTGCCACCGGTTACCAGAGCGACTTTTCCTTCCAGGCTGAAGGGATTGGTCATTGCGTATGCGTTCCTTGGTAGAGGCGTGCGTGATGCGGGGCAGGTGGCCACCGGCACGGCGTGCGCGGTGGCCGCCCGGCGCTTACTTGAGCTGGCAGATGTCCAGCACGTGCATGTCGGTGTAATCCAGGTTCTCGCCACCCATCGCCCAGATGAAGGCGTAGTTGCTGGTGCCGGCGCCCATGTGGATCGACCACGGCGGCGACACCACCGCTTCGTTGTTCTGGATGACGATGTGGCGCTGTGCGTCCGGCTCGCCCATGAAGTGGTAGACGCGGTCGCTGTCGCCCAGGTCGAAGTAGAAATAGACCTCGCTGCGGCGGTCGTGCAGGTGCGGCGGCATGGTGTTCCAGACGCTGCCCGGCTTGAGCACGGTCAGGCCCAGCAGCAGCTGCGAGGACTGGCAGGTGGCCGGCACGATGTACTGGTAGATGGTGCGCTCGTTGCTGGTTTCCAGCGCGCCGCGATCCAGTGCCACCGCGTCCTTGATCGACAGCTGCTTGGTTTCAAAGCGCGCATGCGCCGGGGTCGAGGCCAGGTAGAACTGCGCCGGGTTGGCGGCGTCCTGCGAAGCGAAGACGACGTCCTTGCTGCCCATCGCCACGTACAGGCCATCCTTCGGCCCCAGCGTGTACACGGTGCCATCGACGGTGACCGTACCGGTGCCGCTGCCGACGTTGATGATGCCCAGCTCGCGACGCTCCAGGAACGGATGGCCAGCGGCCGACGCCGGTTCGGTCTGCGCCGGCAGCGACAGCGGGCCGTTGACCGGCGCCGCACCGCCCAGCACGAAGCGCTCGTAGTGGGTGTACTTCAGGGTCACCGCATCGGCGTTGAACAGGCCATCGAGCAGGTACAGCTCGCGCAGCTGATCGTTGCTGGCGCCCTTGATGGCGTCGGGATGGGTGGCGTAATGGGTCTTGCAGTACATGGCTTCTCCAGAGCAGGGGGCGGGCCGATGGTTCGGCCCCGGCACGGTTCACGGTCGATTCTAGCCAGACAGGAAACCGGTGTCATTTTGCGCTGCACGATGGTGGTTGGACGGCATCGGCAGGTGCGATCAATGGGGGGAGGGCGGGTGGAGTGTCACGACCGTTGGTCGTGACCTACCGGACTGATCCGTGAAGGTGTCACGACCAACGGTCGTGACCTACAGGATTGATTCCTGCGGAATCAGTCCTCGGGCGGTTGGCAGGAATCGCGCACGATCAGGTGCGGGCGCACGCTGGCGATCTGCAGCGCAGGCTGGCCTTCGGGCTGGATCAGCATGGCCGCAGCGGTGCGGCCGGTGTCGCGGGTATGCCGGCGCACCGAGGTCAGCGACGGCCACAGGCGCGAGGCCAGCGGGCTGTCGTCGTAACCGACGATCGACAGCTGGCGCGGAATGTTGATGCCCGCACGCAGCGCGACCTTGTAGATACCGGCGGCCATTTCATCGTTGCCGGTGAAGATCGCCGTCGGCCGGCGCTTGCCCAGCAGCAGTTTCTCGGCGGCGGCCACACCCGATTCGAAGGTGTAGCCGGCCTCGATGATGCGATCCTTCGGCAGCTCGATGCCACGCTGCGACAGCGCCTCGATGAAGCCGGCGGTGCGTTCGTGCGCCGAGCGGTATGCACTCGGGCCGGTCACCAGGGCGATGTCACGGTGGCCCAGCGAAAGCAGGTAATCGGCCGCTTCGGCGGCACCGTCGCGGTCGTGGGTGACCACCATCTGCGAGGTTTCATCCAGCGGCAGCGCAGCCACGCGGGTGAAGCGGCAGCCGATCTCGTCCAGCATGTCCGCCAGCGCCTGGTCCTCGGACGCACGCGGCACCAGGATCACCCCATGCAGCTTCTGCTGCTGGGCGAAGCGGCGCACGCCGTCGATGTAGCCCGGGCTGCGGCTGTCGCAGGGGTGCACCACCAGTTCGAAGCTGGAGCCACGCAGCGCATCCAGCGCGCCGTACTGCATGTCCACGATGTACTGCGCGGTGGGGTTGTCGTAGACCATGCCGATCAGGAACGAGCGGCGGAAGGCCAGGCCACGGGCCAGCGGGTCGGGGGTGTAGCCGACTTCGCGCATCAACGCTTCCACCTTGTCGCGCGTGTCCTTGCGCACCAGAGGCGAGTTGTTGATGATCCTTGAAACCGTTTTCTTGGATACACCCGACAGTCGCGCGATGTCGTTGATCGTGGCTGCCTTGCCCTTTGCCAATGCCGGCCTAGCGGCATCGTTCTTGTTGCGCACTGACATGTAGTGAACCCGATAAGCCTGGGGATTCCAGCGCGCGCTCAGTCCAGCGCGCGATAGCGGAAGCTGCGGAAGGTTACCGCACCGTTGCCGGCCGCATACAGGGCCGGTTTCAGTGCCAGGAACTTGCCGGCCACATTGTGATGGTAACCGGACACTTCCATCTGAACCGGATACTTCTGCCAGGTCTGGCCATCGGCACTGGAATGGATGGTGACGATGTGGCGGTTGTTGGTCACCCGCAGCCAGAGCCGGCCGCCCTTGGCGCTGGCCGCCAGCCGGGTGGGGCGCTCCTCGCCGTAGCGGTGCATGACGAACTGCTCGCCGTTGCTGCCCACGCCCACATACAGGCGGTCGCTGTAGAACAGCAGGGCACCGCCCACCGCGCCGGGGGCGATCTCCATCTGCACCTCGAACTGGTAGGCCGGATCCCCGGCAATGGTCGTCAGCGGCGAGGCATCGCGCGGCGTGCTGCCCTTGCCCTGCAGCACCAGGCCGTCGCCGCTGAAGCGCAGGCGCCGGTATTCATCCAGTGCGGGGTTGAAGAACGCCCACTGCGGGCCCAGCGTACGGCCGGTGAAAGCATCGGACAGGGCCATGCCGTGCGGTGCCAGCGCGCTGCCCGATGGCTTGCGCAGCGGCTGCCCGAGATCGCCGCCCTTGGCCACGAACCAGCCATCGGCGGTCCATTCGATGGGTTCCAGCAGCGCCTGCCGGCCCAGCGTCCAGAAGCCGTTCTCGTAGCCGTGGTACATCATCCACCAGCGGCCATCGGTGCCTTCGATCACCGTGGCGTGGCCACGCGACCACCATGGTTCAGCGGCCGACCGGGTGCGCATGATCGGGTTGTTCGGCGCGTTCACCCACGGGCCGTGGATCGAGCGCGAGCGCGCGGTGATCACCATGTGCCCGGTCGGCGGGCCGGCGGTGCCGCCCACCGCAGTGGTCATGTAGTACCAGCCATCGCGGAAGTGGACCTTCGGGCCTTCCTGCGCGTAGGCCTCCACGTCCCAGCTTTCCGGGTAGCGCCAGCCGTCGTACACATGCTTGGGCGTACCCACCACGCTCAGGCCGTCATCGGCCAGCTGCACGTAGTCGCCGCCGCTGAGGAACAGGTAGCGCTTGCCGTCCTCGCCAACCGCGTGGCCGGGGTCGATGTAGCCGCCCAGGCCGATGTCGATCGGCGCACTCCACGGGCCCTTGATGTCATCGGCCCAGACCACGAAGTTGCTGCGGCGCTCACCGGTGCGCGCCGGGAAGTAGATGAAGTAGCGGCCCTGGTGCTTGACGATGTCCGGCGCCCAGATCGCGCCTACGTTCTGCGTGATCGCATGGCCGAGCGGCTGCCAGTTGACCAGGTCGCGCGAGTGCCAGATCGGCAGGCCGGGGTAGGCGTCGAACGAAGACAGGGTGAGGTAGTAATCCTCGCCGTCCTTCAGCACCGACGGATCGGGCCTGTCACCGGCCAGCACCGGGTTGAGGAAGGTACCGTTGCCAAGGTCGCCCTGGCGCTGGTGCTCGATGCCGCGCTTCCACTGCGCGGGCGCGGGGTCGGCAGCCAGGGCAGGCAGCGCGGCCAGCAGCAGGCCGAGCAGGGCGGTTGCAGCAGTGCGGTGCAGCGTCGGTGTCATGTGATTTCCTCCGGTCATCAGGCGCGCAGCGCGGCGGGCAGCCACAGCGACAGCGACGGGAAGAAGGTGACGATCAGCAGCACGCCCAGCGCGGCAAACCAGAACGGCCAGATCGTGCGCATGCTCTGGCCGACGCTGATCTTGCCGATGGCGGTTCCGATGAACAGCACCGAGCCCACCGGCGGCGTGACCAGGCCGAGGCCACCGGTCAGCACCAGCACCAGGCCGAAGTGGATCGGATCGATGCCATAGGCCTTGGCCACCGGCAGGAAGATCGGCGTGCAGATCAGGATCATCGGTGCCAGGTCCATGAAGGTGCCCAGCAGCAGCAGCATCACCACGATCATCAGCAGCACCATGAACTGGCTGTGCGCGAACGACTGCAGGAAGTCCACCGCCGCCGCAGGCACCTGCAGGTAGGCCAGCAGCCAGCCGAACACCGCCGCGGTGGCGATCACGAACAGGATCACGCCGGTGCTGCGCGCGGCATGGATGACGGTGTCGAAGAACTCACGCCAGCGCAGCTGCCGGTACAGCACGGTGGTGACCAGCAGGGCGTAGACCACGGCGATGGCCGCGCTTTCCACCGCAGTGAAGATGCCGGCGCGGATACCCACGAAGATCAGCGCCACCAGACCCAGGCCGGGCAGGGCGGAGACGATGCGCAGCAGCACCGCGCGCCAGCCCGGGAACACTTCCACGCCATAACCACGGCGACGCGCGACCACGTAGCCGGTGATCATCAACGCCAGGGTCATCAGCAGCGCCGGCACGATGCCGGCGGCGAACAGGTCGGCGATCGACAGGCCACCACCGGCGGCGGCCGAGAACAGGATCAGGTTGTGCGACGGCGGCACCAGCAGCGCCACCAGCGCAGCGGTGATGCTGACGTTGACCGCGAAATCGCGGTCGTAGCCACGCTTGACCATCTGCGGAATCATCGTGCCGCCCACCGCCGACACATCGGCGATGGCCGAGCCGGATACACCGCCGAAGAACAGCGAGGACAGGATCGAGACCTGGCCCAGGCCGCCGCGCATGCGCCCGACCAGCGATGACGCCAGGGCGATCAGGCGTTCGGAGATGCCGCCGCGCATCATGATCTCGCCAGCGAAGATGAACAGTGGAATGGCAATCAACGAGGCCGAACCGGTACCTGCGGAGATCTGCTGGACCAGCACGATGCTGGGAATGTCCAGGTAGAGCAGGGTGGCCAGCGCAGCGGCGGCCAGCGCGTAGGCCACCGGCACGCCCAACAGCAGCAGCGCGGCAAAAACAGAGAACAGGATGGTGATGCCCATGGATCAACGATCTCCTTCAGCGTCGTCGGCGTCGGCTGCCGCGGCATGCAGCGCTTTCCATGCACGGTTCAGCGCGAACAACAGCATCAGCGCACCGCCCACGGCCAGCGGCAGGTAGTTGATGCTCTGCGGCAGGTTGGCGCCTGCGGTCTTGATGTCCATTCCATCGAGCAGCAGGTCGGCCGACCAGAACGCGATGAAGCCGCCCAGCACGGCCACCACCAGCTGGGTGAACACATCCACCACCCGGCGCAGCCCGGGGCCCATGTAGGCGTGCAGCAGGAAGAAGCCGAAGTGGCGATTGGTGTGCACGCCGCAGGCCGCGCCCAGGCTCATGGCGGTGGCCAGCAGCAGCAGGGTCACCGGCTCGGTCCAGCTGGGCGAATCGTTGATCACGTAGCGGGCGAATACCTGCCAGCCCTGCACCACCACCAGCCCCAGCAGCGCGGCCACGGCAACATGGATGGCGATGTCGGCGATGCGGTCCAGCAGGCGTTGGCCGGGGCCTGGTCCGGTGGAAATCGTCGTCTCGGTCATGGCAGTGTCCTCAGGCGGCGGCACGGATGCGGGCGACCAGCGCAGCCAGCTCGGGTTGCTGCAGGTACTGCTGCAGCAGCGGCTGGGCGGCGGCACGGAAGGCGGGCAGGTCCACCTCGTTGGCTTTCACGCCCGAGGCCAGCACCGCGCGGCGCGCGGCATCTTCGGACGCATCCCATTGCTCGCGCATCACCTTCACCGAGGCGCGCGCGGTCTCCAGCAGCAGCTGGCGGTCGGCCGGCTGCAGGCGCTCGAAACTGGCGCGCGACATCAACAGCACGTCCGGCGCATACGAGTGATCGCTCTGCGACCAGTAGTGCGCGGCCTCGAAGTGGCGGCTGGAGTGGAAGCTGCGCATGTTGTTCTCGGCGCCGTCGATCATGTGCGTCTCCATGCCGGAGAACGTATCGCCCAGCGACATCGGCGTCGGGTTGGCGCCGAGCAGGCGCATCAGCTGGATGAAGATGTCCGAGGACGCCACACGCAGTTTCAGCCCGTGCAGATCACCGGGCTGCACGATCGGATGCTTGGTGTTGTAGAAGCAGCGTGCGCCGGAATCATAGATGGCCAGGCCGACCAGGTCGCGGCTCTCGAAACCACGCAGGACCGCATCGGCAATGCCGCCATCCAGTGCGGCGCGCTGGTGCGCCACCGACTCGAACACGTACGGCAGGCACAGCGCCTGGGTGAGCGGGAAGGCGTTGTTCAATGCACCGGCATACACGCGGGTGATGTCGATGGCACCGAAACGGGCCATGTCGATCGCTTCCGATTCGCGACCGAGCTGGCCGGAATGGTATTGCCGCAGGCGCAGGCGACCGTTGCTTTCGCGCTGCAGGGTTTCGCCGATCCACTTCACCGCGGTCACGGTGGGATAGTCGGCCACGTGCACGTCGGTGGCCGTCAGCAGCTGGCCGCCGTCGATGGCATCGGCGGGCCCGCGGCCACAGGCCGCGAGCATCGGGGTGGCCAGCGCAGCAGCGCCGCCGGCCAGGAAATGTCGTCGTGTGATCATCTGCGCCCTCCCGCGCGTGTTCACCGGATCGTGCGGCGGTTACCCGGCCCGCACGGCCCTGCAGGCAATTTCGCCGAAGCCGGCAAACCGCACCAGCGCCGTCTGCCCCACGGTGATGTCATGGATACCGGTGGCGTTGCCGGTGGCGATCAGGTCGCCCCGTCGCAACGGCCGGCCGCGCAGCGCCGAACGGGACAACGCGAACGCATACGCCGCGCGCAGGCCGCCGGGCAGCCGGGTGGCACCACCCGTGCCGACCACCTCGCCCTCGATCAGGGTTTCGGCGCGCAGGTCGGTTTCGTCGCGGGCGGTCCAATCGGCGATCTCCGGCCCCAGCACCAGGCCGTTGTTGTTGCCGAAGTCGGACACCACCACGCGCGGGCCGAGTTCGTTGATCGTCGCCAGCGGGCTGCTGGCCACTTCCACGCCGATGTACAGGCGCGCCGGCAGCGCTTCAGCCTGCTCGGGCGTCCAGTGCAGCTGTGCGGCGGGAGCGTCCTCCAACAGCTCCAGCACGTACTCCGCCTCGACCGCGCCGAAGCCGCCGACGAACACCGGAATGTCCACTGTTCCACCGGTAGCATTTTGTAGCTGACGCGAGAAAACCGGGCCCAGCAGGCGGTCGTCCCCGGACGCATCGCGGCGCTCGGCGGCGATGTAGCCGACCTTCCAGCCCACCACCTGGTCATCCCAGCTGGCAATGGCCAGATCCTGCACCTGGTAGGCAGCCACCAGGTCAGGCGGGACAAGGCCCGGGAAGCCTGGCAGGGCCTGGCCGCTGCGGCGCGCGGTGGTGAAAGCGTGGGCGATCGCGGCCGCATCGTCCGGCGCCGGCGTCTGCCCATGTATGCCGTGTTCGTTGCTCAAGAACGGTCTCCCTCTGGCGTTGTTGCACTGCCCATCGACAGCGTCTGCAGGAGGTGTATATGGTAAACCGGTGTCATCGTGCAAGCCGCAGCGCATCACGAGCGCTTTCCGGTGACCTCGGCCACTCTGTTGTCTCCCCGTTGGAGCCCTTTCCACCATGTGTTTTTCCCGTGTGCTGTTGTTGCTGTCAGGCCTGCTGCTGACCATCCCCGCGTCCGCGGCCGATGTGCCGTTGCGCGCAGGCGAACACCTGGGCCGGGAGCTTGCCGGCGAGCAGCTGCCGCTGTGGCCGGCGGGGCAGGTCCCCGGTGAAACGGGCACGGCGCGGCCGGCGCGTGTGGTCGAGCGCAGCGATGATCCAGCCCACCCCGATCGCTTCATCGACCAGGTCGATGCGCCCTACCTGCTGGTGCACACGCCGGCCCGTGCCAACGGCCGCGCGCTGCTGGTGATTCCCGGTGGCGGCTACCAGCGCGTGGTGATCGACAAGGAGGACAGCGCGCTGGTGCCGGAGTGGGTGGACCGTGCCGGCTACACCCTGTTCGTGCTGCGCTACCGCCTGCCGCAGGCCGGCCGCGACCGCCAGGCGGCACTGGCCGACGCGCAGCGCGCACTGCGCGTGGTGCGCGACCAGGCCGCACGGCGCAGGCTGGATGCCGACAGCGTGTCGGTGATGGGCTTCTCCGCCGGCGGCCATGTCGCCGCACGGCTGGCCACCGGTTTCGATGCGCCGGTCTACCCGCCACGCGATGCCATCGATCGCCTCAGCGCGCGTCCCGCACGCGCGGTGCTGGTGTATCCGGTGATCGACATGGGCGCGCATGCGCACAGCGGCTCACGCGGACGCCTGCTGGGCGAGCAGCCCGATGCGGCGTTGGCCGCGCAGTATTCGATGCAGCAGCACGTACGCGCGGACATGCCGCCGACGCTGCTGATCCATGCCAACGACGATCGGGTGGTCAACGTGCACAACAGCGAGGTGATGGCGCAGGCACTGGCCAAGGCGGGTGTCGAACACGAGCTGCACCTGTTCGCCCATGGCGGCCATGGCTTCGGCATGCGCATGCCGCCTGATTCAACGCTGGCCGTGTGGCCGCTGCTGGCACAACGCTGGCTGCAGGCGACGGAGGCGGCACATTGAACCAGGGGGATGCCAACCTGCAGCGCCGCCGTTTCCTGCGCGACAGTGCACGCTGGGCGCTGGCCACGGCCACCCTCGCAGCACTTCCTGCCGCCGCGGTGCCTGGGCCACGTGATGACACACAGGTGGTGGCACGCCTGCGTGCCGGCCGCGTGCGTGGCCAGCGCGAGCACGGCGTGCACGTGTTCCGTGGTCTGCGTTATGGCGCTGACACCTCCGCCTACCGTTTCCAGCCGCCACGGCGCGAGACGGGCTGGCGTGGTATCGCCGACGCCCTGGAATACGCCGCATCTGCGCCACAGAGCGGAGCGGACGGGCCGGGCAGCGAAGATTGCCTGTTCCTCAACGTCTGGACGCCGGCACTGGGCGACGGCGGCAAGCGGCCGATCCTGGTCTACATCCATGGCGGTGGCTTCAACAACGGCTCTGGCAGCGATCCGCTGTACGACGGCAGCGCATTGTGCAGACGCGGCGACGTGGTGGTGGTCACCGTCAATCATCGCCTGAACACCTTCGGCTACCTGTACCTGGGCGCGCTCGGCGATCCGCGCTATGCGGCCTCCGGCAACGTCGGCCAGCTCGACCTGGTGCAGGCGCTGCAGTGGGTGCGCGAGCATGCAGCGGTGTTCGGCGGCGACGCCGGCAACATCACCGTGTTCGGGCAATCCGGTGGCGGCGCCAAGATCGCCACGCTGATGGCGATGCCCGCAGCGAAAGGCCTGTTCCAGCGCGCGTGGACGATGAGCGGGCAGCAGGTGACCGCCGCCGGTCCACGTGCGGCGGCGCAACGGGCTTCGATTGCGATGGAAGCCGTGGACGCGCGCGACCTGCAGGCGCTGCTGCGACTGCCGGCGACCGAGCTGCTGGCCGCCACCCGCGCCCGCGATCCCTCGCGGGTGGAAAGCAGCGCGCTGTACTTCGGCCCGGTACTGGATGAGGTGGTGCTGCCGGTGCACCCGTTCTGGCCACAGGCACCGGCGCAGTCCGCGTCGATTCCGATGGTGATCGGCAACACCCGCGATGAGACGCGCGCGTTCCTTGGCAACGACCCGGCCAACTTCACGCTGACCTGGGAGAATCTGCCGGCGCAGCTGGAGAAGCAGCAGTTCGTCGATCTGCTGCCCTCGGTAGTGATCGCAGAATATCGACGCCTGTATCCGCACTACACGCCCTCAGAGGTGTTCTTCGCGGCCACCACCGCCGGCCGCTCGTGGCGTGGTGCGGTGGAGGAACTGGAAGCACGCGCTCGGCAGACAACCGGGGCCGCACCCACCTGGGCCTACCAGCTCGATTGGCCATCCCCGGTGGAAGACGGACGCTTGCGTGCCTTCCATACGCTGGATATTCCGCTGGTGTTCGACAACGCCGGCCTGCCGGGCGCGCGTACCGGCGGTGGTGAAGACGCCCGAGCACTCGCAGCGACGATGAGCGATGCGCTGATCGCCTTTGCGCGTACCGGCGATCCCAATCACGCGGGAATGTCGCAATGGGCTCCCTACGGCGTGCCACAACGGCAGACGATGGTGTTCGATCGGCACAGCCACGTGGTTGACGATCCACGTGCCGGCGAGCGTGCGCTCTATGCAAAAGTGCCGTTCGTGCAGCGCGGCACGCAGTGATGACACCGCGGTGCAAACATTCTGTTAACCCGCCTCGGCTAGAGTCGGTTCATGGAAGCGATGTTCACGCCACCGCCGTTCACCGGCCGCGAGCGCTTGATTGAAGGGATTGATGCCGCCGTCTGCCTGGTCGATCCGCAGGCGATCACCGGTGCGCTGCAGCGGGTGCTGCGGGAAGCCATCGTCGATCCGCTGATCGAGCTGCCGCCCTGCGTACGTCGCCCCGTGGACGGCCATTACGCGCGCCGTGAACTGTACCGAAGCGCCACGCTGGGCTACAGCGTGATCGCGATGTGCTGGGGCCCGGGGCAGGGCACGCCACTGCACGACCACGATGCGATGTGGTGCGTGGAGGGCGTGTGGCAGGGCGAGCTGATCGTGACCCCGTACGCGCTGCTGGAACAGCGTGGCGAGCGTCACCGCTTCGCTGCGCAGGACACGCTGTACGGGCACCGTGGCAGCGCCGGCAGCCTGATTCCGCCGCACGAGTACCACACACTGCGCAACGCCAGCGACGAGGACGTGGCAGTGTCCGTGCACGTCTACCAGGGCGTGATGGAGCGCAGCGCGGTGTTCGATCCGCTGGATGACGGCTGGTACCAGCGCCGGGTGAAGGTGATGGAGACCGAGGCGTCCTGATTGCGTTCCGCCGGGCATGGCCCGGCGCTACCAGGGCTTGTGGCCCACCGATTCAACCGAGGCGTCCTGATTGCGTTCCGCCGGGCGTGGCCCGGCGCTATCTATCAGGGCTTGTGGCCCACCGATTCATCGGTAGCGCCGGGCCATGCCCGGCGGAACGCGGAATTCATCGCGGCACATCCACCACATTGTTGAGCCGCGTGACTTCCTCTCCGCCATCGGCCAGCGCAACACGCACGCGCAGGCCGCCGCGTTCCCCTGCCGGCAACGGCAACGACACCACCGCCGTCTTCGGCAGCAGGTCGGTCGGTGCTGCGATCGCTGGCACTTCGGTGCGTGCGATCTCGCGGCCCCGCGCATCTTCCAGTATCGCCACGCCCACACCGCTGGCCACATGCCCAAGGCCGTGCACGGTCACGTGTACCTGGCGCCCGTCCACCCGCACATCGCCACGGCCCACGCCCAGGTCCGGACGCATTTCCACCGGCGTGCCCGCAGACACACGCTCGAATTCGAAGAGCTCGGTGCGACCCGGCTGGAACTGCATCGGTACCGACGCACTCGTCTCCAGCTGCACCGTGCGCTCGCGTGGCCTACCGTCAATGCGGCCATCGCCATCGGCGTCCATGCCACTGCGCACGCGCCAGGAACCGCTGCCCACGTTCCAGCCGGTCATGTCGGCGGCGATCACGCGCGCGCCGAGGTTGTGGCTGGTGATCGTGAAGCGCTCACGCGAGGGCGCATGCACCAGCAGTGCCACCTGTTCCGCGGCGCCCTCACGATCGAAGCGCCAGCTGACGGTGTGCCCGGGCCAGCTCTGGTTGCGCTTCAGGGCGATGCCGCCCAGCCGCGCACGCTGCAGGAACTCGCTCGGTGCTTCCACCCGGTCGGACCACCAATGGCCCTCGGTGTTCATGTACGCGCGTTGTGCCTTGGCCTGCAGGCCCTCGGCATGCAGCGCGTCGATGTACTTCCGCTCGCCGCTGGCCTGCCATGCCATCAGGCTGGCGAAACCGGTCTTTCCGGCATCGGCCTCGGCGGTCAGCAGCGGGTACCAGTCCTGCTGCCGGCCAAGTGCCTCTACATAGTTCTCGCCAAGGTTGGCCAGCGCGCCGGGGCCGCCGCGCTGCACGCGATAGTCCAGTGCCTGCAGGTACTTCGCATCACCGGTCCAGCGCCATGCCGCCCAGAAGGTGTGCATCGTGTCACCGCTGCCGGAACCGTTGTTGAGTTCGCCGCCGCGGGTCGCACCCGTGGCCCAGTTGATCTCGTTGGGCAGGGTGAAGCGGCCCTTGTCGTCGGTGCCGGCGTGGGCCAGATAGCCATCGGCCAGGCCGATCACCAGCCGGCGCCCGGTCGGGTCGGCGTTGTACTGGCCCAGCAGGAATGCCGGGTGCAGCACCGGGAACGAGTACGGCTTCTGCCACTGCCAGTTGGGTTCGCGGTAGACCTTGTTGCCACCGAACCAGTTGCTGGAGAACAGCACATGGCCCTGCGTGTTGCGCAGGATGATGCGCTCGTCGAACGCCTTCACCGTTTCCATCAGCCGTTCCAGGGTCAGCGGATCGCCCCAGTTGAGGTACAGCATCGCGCTGTTGGTGTTGATGCCTTCCTCGTAGGCATGCAGCTCGTCGGTCTCGATGGTGCTCAGGCCATTGCTGAACATGCCGTTGCGGTACACCGCGTCGGACAATGCGGTCAGCGAGGCATTCAGACGGTCCGGCTGCACGCCCATCAGGGCAAGGCCGGGCCACTGCTGGGTCAGGTCGGAATCATCGGAGATGCCACCACCGAAATCGCCGTAGGCCACCTGCCGCTGATCGATCCACCAGTCGACGAACTGCCGCACCTGCGCCAGGTCCTGCACCTGGTGGAAGGCCCACGCCGGTACGCCCTTGGGCACCTCCGGCGCGGTGTACGGCGGTCGCCCCTGGCTGTTGTAGCTGATGTAGTTCCAGTACAACCGGCCCAGTTCGTGGTCCGGGTCGACGCGCAGCAGATCGCTCAGGTCTGCGTAGACGCGCGCGTACAGGCGCTGGCGCTTGGAGGTGGTGTGTTCCTCCACGAGGAAACCCCAGTTGTCGCGCACCTGGTTGAAGCGGTCGGCCACATGCTCCTTGAGCGCATCGGCGCGTGGCTTGAACACCAGCCGCACCTGCGCACCGTCCAGTGCCTTGGCGTCGAAGCCGGGCGCAGCCGAGGCGATGCTCAACCACAGGCTGTCGGCGGTGAGGATGCGGTCGCGCAGGTCCAGCCACAGCGTGCGCTTCTGCCCCGGCTGCACCGAGACCGATACATCGATCATGTCGCGCGCCGGCCAGATCGGATCCTTGATGCGGAGGTTCAGCGGGATCAGGCCATCGTGCGTGGCCGGCAGGTCGAGCGCGGGAATATCGATGGCCACGCCATCCAGGCCGTCATGCATGTTCTCCCAGCTGTAGGCCCAGCTGCGGATCAACGGCTGGTTGGCCGGCGCATCGCCCACGCCGGAAGGAATCAGCACGTGCACGATGGGCTTGGGCTGCGTTGGCAACGAATCGGCCGGGCGCCGGCGCGAGCCCGCCCCCTTGGGCAGCGCCATCACCGTGCTGCGTTCGGCCGCCGGGTAGCGGCCTTCGATGTAGCGGCGCAGTGTGTCCAGGTTGGTGTAGTCCGGCAGTGCCTGGCTGTCGATGACATAGGTCTGCTTGACCGTGCCATCGGGCTCGGCACCTTCGCTCACGCCATACGCCCAGATCTCCTGGATCGGCGTTTCCTGTTCAACGTTGCTGAAGCGCAGCACGCCACCGGTCTGTGCCGGGATGTCGTCCACGCTGCGCACCACACCCTGCGGACGCGTGGCCAGCACCTGGGTGGCGTGCGCGGCATCGCGGCCATGGGCCAGCGTGCCGAAGGCCGCGCCGCGGATCTCCACCCGGTTGACGGTCTCGCCGGCCGGCACGCTCAGGTCCAGGTGCTGGCCGCTTTCCACATACGTGTTCCAGTCCGGCAACTGGAAGTAGTCGTTGCGGCCGGGCAGGCGCGAGCGGTTGTAGACACCGGGCCAGGTGGTCTCGGCGATGCCGTCGGTGGCCTTCCACATCCACGCCTTGAGGTCGCGGGCATCGTCGAATTCGATCTTGCGGATGCGCGTGCTGGCTGCGGTCAATGGCGGTGGCGGCGCGCCTTCCCAGCCGAAGCGATGGAGCCATGCACGGTCATCGGCAGCGCTGGCAACGGCGCTTTCGGCGGCCTTGCCGCGCGCGAGCGCACTGACGGCCGCAGCATCGAGCATGCGGTCATACACGCGGATGTGCTGGAAATCGCTGCCACGCAGGAAGTTGTAGCGGCTCTGCACCTGGTAGGGCGCCATCACCCGCCCGGCCAGGCCGAGCTGGTCCAGCGCGGCATCGTAATCGCCGCTGGCCTGCACACGCGCCACCTCGCGGCCATCGACGAACAGGCGTACACCCTGGTCTTCGTCCCAGGCGAAGGCCAGGTGCAGCCACTGGTCCGCACGTGGCGGCGTGTCCATGCGGAACGACACGCGCGTGCGGGCGAGGTTGGCATCGGTGACGAACGCATCGAAACCATGCCCGTTCCAGTCGATGCGCAGCCAGGCCATGTCCCAGCTGCTGTGGTCGGCATAGCCGACGCGGAAGATCACGAACGGTGCTTCGCCCACCGCGTAGCGCGCGCGCCAGTCGAAGGCGAGGGTGCCCCGCTGGGCGAGGATGTTGCCGGGTGCATCCCAGGCCAGCACGCCGTCGTCCTGCCACTGGATGGCCTTGCCGCGCGCTCCGTCGTCGACGATGTCGACCTTGTCGCGGAAGTTCGGCACCGCCTCACCCTGCGCCACCACGGCCTCAAGGCCTTTGCCGGCATCGACATGGAACAGCAGCGTGGGCGCATCGGCGGCGGCCATCGCGGGGCCGGCAGCCAGGGCCACCGCCAGCAACAGGCAGCGGGACAGGGTCGAGCGGTGCGGCATCAGGCGTTTCCTTTCAACGGGCGACGGCCGGCGAGGGCCGCCGGACCGTAGCAAGGCCACGCCGCGACGGCACCTTGCGGCGCAGCAGCGGTCGTGGCGAACGACGGCGTGCCGGGTGGCACGCCGTCGGCGTTGCTCAGAACTTGTAGCGCAGCCCCAGCAGGTACTGGCGGCCGGTCTCGGTGTACTGCAGCGGCAGGCGCCCGGTCAGCGGCGAGTACACCCACTCGTCGGACGCTTCGTTGGTCAGGTTGATGCCTTCCAGGCTCAGTTCCAGCTGGTCGCTGATCTTGTAGCGGATGGATGCATCGAACACCGTGGTACCGGTCATTCCGTGGTAGCCATCGAGGTTGAAGCCGGTTTCCTGGCCCGGTGCCTGGGTCAGGTAGTCATCGCGGTTGGTGGCCGAGATGCGCCCGGCGAACTTCTCGCCTTCATAGAACAGCGTAGCGTTCCACGACGACTTCGACAGGCCGGTCAGGTCGGTCTTCATCACCGGCTGCCCGGCCGCGTTGATGTACTGGATCTTCGATTCCACCCAGGTGTAGTTCAACTGCATGCCCAGGTTGGCCCACTTGCCCGGCAGGAAGGTGAAGGGCTGGGTGTAGTTGGCCTCCACGCCGTGCAGTTCGCCGCCCGGGGTGTTGACCGGCTTGCTGTAGGTGAAGTCATCGGTGGCCGAGGCGCCGGTGCCGACCAGCAGCGAAGCCGGCAGGCCGCTGTCACTGTACGGACGCACTTCGCGGGTGGTCTGTACGAAGCTCTCGATGTCCTTGTAGAACAGGCCGATGCCGGCCATTGCGCCCTCGGCGAAGTACCACTCGAAACCAAGGTCGACATTGGTTGCGCGGATCGGATCCAGCACCGGGTTGCCGCTGGAGATGGTGCGTGCACCACCGGCCACGGCCACCGTCGCGCCCGGGGTCAGGCTGCCCAGCCCCGGACGGCTCATCACCTTGGCCGCACCCAGCCGGATCAGGAAGTCCGGGGTGACTTCGGCCACCAGGTTGAACGAGGGCAGGGTGTCATCGTAGGTACGGCTGACCGTGGTTTCGACGGTGCCGTTGGCCAGCGTCGACTGCCCGGTGGCCGACTGCTTGGTGCGCACGTAGCGCACACCGAAATTGCCCGACAACGGCAGCGAGCCCAGTTCGGTGGAGAACTCGCCCATCAGGTAGGCGCCACGGTCCTTCTCTTCGACGCTGCGCACGTTGTTGGCGCGCGGGGCGACGGCGAAGGTGCCGCTGTTGCTGTAGATGTCGAGCTGTTCGGCGATCGCATCCAGGTCGGGCACGACCCAGTTCGACGGACTGCCGTTGATGCCCTTCAGTCCGGCCTGCTCGGTCAGGTTCACCGGCACGATCTTGTTGCCGCCGGCGAAGTTGGGCACGGCCAGTTCGCTGGCGCGGCGCAGTTCGACGGTCTTGAACGTGTAGTCCTTGGCCAGCACGCCGCCCTTCAGGCGGAAGCCCGGGCTGATGTTCCAGTTGAAGTCGATCTGGCCGGTGTCGAAGTCGTTGTCCACGTACTGCGGACGCAGGCGGATCTCGGCCAGTTCCCAGCCGTTGGGATTGGTCGGGTCGATGCCGTAGTTGAGGATCGGCGCACGGCTGTTGCCACGGTAGTCGTAGCTGTAACCGTCGACGTCGTACTTGTCCATGATGACGGTGGTCTGCACCGGGTTCTCGTGCTTGGAGCGCGAGATGCCGATCTTGCCGGACAGGGTGAAGTCATCACCGAAGCGGTGCTGGCCGTTCAGCGCGATCTGCTTGAACTCGGTGCTCCACTCGTCGTGGCGGTTCTCGGTGCGGATGTCGACGTTGTCGAATTCGCCGTAGAGCAGTGCGTTGTCGCGGATCTCGCCGTTCTTGACGATGGTGGTCGGCTTGCCCGACAGGCGTGCGCTCGCATTGGCGCCGCGGCTGAAGGAAATCGCCTCGATGTAGTGCTCGTCACGCGTTGCGTCGATCTTCGAGTACAGCGCATCCAGCGAGATCTCGGTGGCGTCGTTCGGCTTCCACTGCAACGAACCGGTCACGCCCAGACGCTTCTGCTCATGCTCCATCTGCACGTAGCGCGGGAAGCGCGGATGGAACACATCGGCGCCACGCGCGGCGGCGAACGGCGAGGACGCGGCGAAGTTGCCGTTGCTCGGGCCGTTGGCCCAGCGACCGGTGTTGGAGCCTTCCTCCAGCGCCTGGCGCTCGGAATAGGCCACCGACAGCAGCGCGCCGAAGGTGCCATCGGCGAAGGTGTTGGAGACCAGCGCGGCAATGCGCGGATCGGCCTTCTCGGCCATCGCGTTGTAGCTGGCCTGGCCACTGGCGGCGAAGGTGAACCCGTCGTAGTCGAACGGACGCGCGGTGCGCAGATCGACGGTGGCGCCCAGCGAGCCTTCCTCGACGTCGGCCGAGGCGGTCTTGCGCACCAGCAGCTGCGAGAACAGGTCCGAGGCGAACACGTTGAAGTCGAAGCCACGGCCGCGGTTGGTGCCGCCGCTCTGGTCACCGGCGCCGACCGTGGTCAGCGCTTCCATGCCATTGATGCGCACGCGGGTGAATTCCGGGCCGAGGCCACGCACCGAGATGTTGCGGCCTTCGCCGGCCTCGCGGGTGATGACCACGCCCGGGATGCGCTGCAGCGACTCGGCCAGGTTCAGGTCCGGGAACTTGCCGATGTCCTCGGCAACGATGGCATCGACCACGCCGGCTTCGCCGCGCTTGATGTCCAGCGCCTTCTCCACGCTGGCGCGGTAGCCGGTGACGGTGACCGTATCCAGGTCGGTGGCGTTCGGGTTGGCGCTCTGCTGCTGCGCGCCGGCGTTGCCTGCCAGGGCCAGTGCGACGGCCAACGCGAGCAAGGTAACCGGTGTCTTTTTTTCATGGTTCCGAGAATGCATGCCTTTCCCCTCTCCCAAAGGTCTGGTATCGCGGCTGTTTCAGCGGGATGACACCGCTGGTCAGGCCGGACGTTAACAGCACGTTCCCGATCCGGCATCTTGCACCGCAACAGATCTGAAATGTCTCCAAGACGCTTGCAGGACAATGCTTCCAACAGTTTGGTAGGCTAAGGGCAAGGATGGGCGGGATTGAAATGACACCGCTAGCCAATTCCACGCCCCACGCGTGGTCCACTACCACGCCGCCCAGTGTCACATGCGGGCGGCACGCGTGAAGGAGCAGAAATGGGTCGTATCGTGTGTTTCGGGGAACTGCTGCTGCGCCTGGGTGCGCCCGGTCGCGAACTGCTGCTGCAGTCGCCGCAGCTGCAGGTGCATGTCGGCGGCGCCGAGGCGAACGTGGCTGTCTCGCTGTCCCGCTTTGGACATGACGTGGCCATGGTCAGCACCGTCGCCGGCAACGCGCTCGGCGCGCATGCGCTGGCCGAACTGCGCCGGCATGGGGTGGATACGCGCGGCGTGCGCGAAGATGCCGAAGGCCGCATGGGTCTGTATTTCCTGACCACCGGCGCGGTGCAACGGGCCAGCGAAGTGGTCTACGACCGTGCCGATTCGGCATTCGCCAACAGCACCGCCGCCGACTACGACTGGCCCGCACTGCTGCAGGGCGCGCAGTGGCTGCACCTGTCCGGGGTCAGCCCGGCGCTGGGCGCGGACGTGGCGCAGGCCACCCTGGCCGCAGCGCGCGCTGCGCGTGCACTGGGCGTGCGCGTGTCCTTCGATGGCAACTTCCGGCCGAAGCTGTGGCAACGCTGGGGTGGCGATGCGCGGGCGATCCTGCACGAACTGTTCGCGCAGGCCGACATCGTCTTCGCCGACTACCGCGATATCGAAGTCATCCTCGGCCAGCGTTTCGAACAGGCCGACGTGGTCGCGCGTGTGGAAGCGGCGGCAGCGGCCGCGTTCGAAGCGTTCCCGCAGCTGCAGTGGATGGCCTGCACCCAGCGGCAGACGCTGAGCGTGGACCACCATGCGCTGGGCGCGCTGCTGCTGGGCCGCGATGGCACCCGCGCACAGGCCCCGGTACGCCAGCTGCAGGGCATCGTCGACCGCATCGGCGGCGGTGATGCCTTCGCGGCAGGCATCCTGCATGGCATCCTGTCGGCCTTCGATGCCGACGCCACCGTGCGCTTCGGCCTGGCCGCCGGGGGCCTGAAGCATTCCATTCCCGGCGATTTCAATCCCGTCAGCGAAGCTGATGTGTTGGCCCTGGTGGGCGAGGAGCGATTCGATGTCCGGCGCTGATCCACGCGTTCGTGCGGTACTGAAACTGGCACCGGTGATTCCGGTGTTCACCCCCGATGACATCGACGATGCGGTACAGGTCGCGCAGGCGCTGTTCCGTGGCGGCCTGCCGGTGATCGAGGTGACCCTGCGCACGCCGCGCGCGCTGGAAGCCATCAAGGCGATGGTCGAGGCCGTGCCGGATGCGGTGATTGGTGCCGGCACCGTGCTCGATGCCGCGCAGATGCAGGCGGTGAAACAGGCCGGCGGCCGCTTTGCGGTGTCGCCCGGGGCGACCCCACGGCTGTATGCCGCCGCGCGCGATGCCGATCTGCCCTACCTGCCTGGCGTGGCCACCGGTTCGGAGCTGATCGTCGGCCTGGAACACGGCCTGGACACCTTCAAGTTCTTCCCGGCGGTGCAGGCCGGTGGTGCGGCGATGCTGTCGGCGTGGCACGGCCCGTTCGGCGATGTGCGCTTCTGCCCGACCGGCGGCATCAGTGCGCAGACCGCCAGCCAGTTCCTGCATCTGCCCAACGTGCTGTGCGTGGGCGGTTCGTGGCTGACCACCGCCGCGCTGATGCAGACCCGCGACTGGGACAGCGTCGAGCGCCTGGCACGCGAGGCCGCGGTGTTGGCGGGCTGATCCCTCGGCCCCTGCTGGAGCCGGGCACAGACCCGGCGCCAGCGCATCCGCTCAGCCGCGTGGCGTACCCAGCCGGCGGTACAGGGTGCTGCGGTTGATCCCCAGCCGCTTGGCGGCCGCGCTGACGTTGCCCTGGCACTCGGCCAGCGCCTGGCGCATGGCCGCCTCGGCGATTTCCTCCAATGCCCCGCTGGCAGGCACTGCTGGCGCGGTGGGCGTGCCAGCACGTACGTCCGCGGGCAGCAGCTGCGGGCCCACCGGTTGCCCCGGCTCAGCCAGTGCGGCCAGCGTGCGCAGGCAGGCACTCAGCTGGCGCAGGTTGCCGGGCCAGGCATGGGCGGCCAGCGCCGCGCGGGCCTGCGACGACAACGCATGGCCCTGTCCCAGCTGCTGCCACAGGGCATCCACCACGGCAGCGCGATCGGGGTTCTGCCGCAACGGCGCCAGGGTCACCACGTGGTCGGCGATGCGGTAATACAGATCCGCACGGAAGCGATCGGCATCCACCGCCTGCGGCAGTTCGCAGTGGCTGGCGCAGACCAGTGCGAAATCCAGTTTCACCGGCTTGCCGCCGCCCAGCGGTGACAGCTCGCGTTCCTGCAGCACGCGCAGCAGGCGCGGTTGCAGCGCCAGCGGCATGTCGCCGATCTCATCGAGGAACAACGTACCGCCCTCGGCCTGCCGCAGCAGGCCCGGGCTGCCCTGCCGGCGCGCACCGGTAAAGGCACCCTCCTCGTAGCCGAACAGCTCTGCTTCGATCAGGCCTTCCGGCAGCGCCGCGCAGTTCACCGCGACGAAGGGCTTTCCCGCACGCGTGCTGCGTGCGTGCAGTTCCCGCGCGAAGACTTCCTTGCCGGTGCCGGTCTCGCCCTGCAGCAGCACCGGCAACCCGGCCTGCAGCACGCGTCCTGCGGTGGCCAGTTGTTGTTGCTGCCCGGTATCGAACAGTGGGCCCTGCGCACTCGCCGGCAACGGCGCGGTCGGCTCTGGCGTAGCCACACTGCGTCGCGACGCACGGGCCTCGCGCACGCCGTACAGACGACGGCCCTGGCGATCAAGCAGCACGCCGTCATCTGCCAGCCGCGACAGCGGTTGTTCGAACAGCGCTTCGTACGGCGTGCGGCCGATGTCCTGGCGATCCAGCCCGAACAAGATTGGCCGCGACCAGGCGACCGCCGCGGAAGCCGAGCACGCCTTCGCGCGCACTGCCCAGCAGCGCGGGTTGATGATGCAGGCGCAGCAGCTCGCAGTCGGCCAGGCCGTCGGCGAAACCGCGGTGCTCGATCTGCGCTACCGCCTGCCGCACCAGCGCCAGCGCGTGCACGTGTGGCAGCCGCGCGTCGCCGGACACATCGAGCACACCCAGGCATTGCCCGTAGGGATCCAGGATCGGCACGGCCGAACAGGTGAGGATGCCGTGCGGGGCGAAGTAGTGCTCGCCGCCACGCACCTGCAGCGCGCGCCCGTCCACCAGCGCGGTGCCGATCGCGTTGGTGCCGACCGTGCCCTCGTCCCAGCGCATGCCCGGCATCAGCGCGACACGACCCGCCTTGTCGAGGAAACCGGCACTGCCTTCGGCGTCGAGGATCCAGCCGTCTTCATCGGTCAGCAGCACGATGCTGCCGCTGTGGGTCATTTCCGCAGCCAGTCCATCCAGCTCCGGGCGCGCTTGTCGCCACAGGCGCTCGCGGCGCTGGCGCAGTTCGCGCAGGCGGTTGTCGGTCAATGGTTCGGCGGCCGGCTGCGCATCCACCAGCAGGCCGTGCCGTTGGCAGCGTTGCCAGGAATGCAGGATCGCCTCGGGCACCGCGCCGACGGGCGCAGCGCCGCGCTCGAAGAAACTGCGCCGGGCACTTCCCAGGCGGGGATCGGGAGCAAGCGGGGACACCGACAGCCTCCTGTGTCGCACATTGCGACAGTTGTTGCGGGACCTGTCCCGATTAACAGCACACCCCGCGTCGGCCTGCAACGACCGCGCCTGCTGCGCTGCCGCAGGGCGCGCGACAGGATGACCGACAGCCGGGCGATGAAGGCGTGATGCAGCGCAGCAGGCCACAGTTGGCATCGTCTTTGCGCCGGTGGATGCACCATGCCCACCATAGGAGCCGCCATGAACGCCGTACCGTCCACCCGCCCGCATGCCACAGATCCGCGCTCCCTGTTCAAGCCGCGCTATGGCAATTACATCGGTGGCGAATGGATCGCCCCGCGCAGCGGCCAGTACTTCGACAACATCTCGCCGGTGAACGGCCAGGTGTTCACTGAAGTTGCCCGCTCCAACGCCGAGGACATCGACGCCGCACTCGATGCCGCGCACGCCGCAAAGGACGCCTGGGGCCGCACATCGGCCGCCCACCGTGCGCTGCTGCTCAACCGCATCGCCGATCGCATCGAACAGAACCTGGAACTGCTGGCCCACGCCGAGACCTGGGACAACGGCAAGCCGATCCGCGAGACACTCAACGCCGACGTGCCGTTGATGGCCGACCACTTCCGCTACTTCGCCGGTTGCCTGCGTGCGCAGGAGGGCAGCCTGTCGCAGATCGACGACGACACCGTGGCTTACCATTTCCACGAACCGCTGGGCGTGGTCGGGCAGATCATCCCGTGGAACTTCCCGCTGCTGATGGCGGCCTGGAAGCTGGCGCCGGCGCTGGCCGCCGGCAACTGCGTGGTGCTCAAGCCTGCCGAGCAGACCCCGGCGTCGATCCTGGTGCTGATGGAGGTGATCGGCGACCTGCTGCCGCCGGGCGTGCTCAACGTGGTCAACGGCTTCGGCCTGGAGGCGGGCAAGCCGCTGGCCAGCAGCCCGCGCATCGCCAAGATCGCCTTCACCGGCGAGACCTCCACCGGCCGCCTGATCATGCAGTACGCCAGCCAGAACCTGATTCCGGTGACGCTTGAGCTGGGCGGCAAATCGCCGAACCTGTTCTTCGCCGACGTGATGGCCGAGGACGATGATTTCCTCGACAAGGCGGTGGAAGGTTTCGTCATGTTCGCCTTCAACCAGGGCGAGGTCTGCACCTGCCCGTCGCGCGCACTGGTGCAGGAATCGATCTACGAACGCTTCATGGAGCGTGCGCTCGAACGCGTGGCGGCGATCCGCCAGGGCAATCCGCTGGACCCGAACACCATGGTGGGTGCGCAGGCATCGGGCGAACAGCTGGAGAAGATCCTGTCCTACATCGCCATCGGCCGCGAGGAAGGCGCCGAGGTGCTGATTGGTGGCGACAAGGCCGCGCTCGGTGGCGACCTGGCCGGCGGCTTCTATGTGCAGCCCACCGTGTTCAAGGGCCACAACGGCATGCGCGTGTTCCAGGAGGAGATCTTCGGGCCGGTGGTGTCGGTGACCACGTTCAGGACCGAAGAAGAAGCGCTGCAGATCGCCAACGACACGCTGTACGGGCTGGGTGCCGGCGTCTGGAGCCGCGATGCCGCGCGACTGTACCGGGTGGGCCGCGCAATCCAGGCCGGGCGGGTATGGACCAACTGCTATCACGCCTACCCGGCGCACGCCGCGTTCGGCGGCTACAAGCAGTCGGGCATCGGCCGCGAGAACCACCGGATGATGCTCGACCACTACCAGCAGACCAAGAACCTGCTGGTCAGCTACGCACCGAAGAAGCTCGGCTTCTTCTGAGGATTGATCGGGATCAAGGCGCGGGCATGGGGCCGGCGCCATCCTGTCTGCAAGCGCACTACGGAGAAGCACGCATGAACAGAACCATGAAGGCCGCCGTCGTCCGTGAGTTCGGCAAGCCGCTGGTCATCGAGGAAGTCGTGGTACCGCGCCCGGGGGCGGGCGAGGTGCTGGTCAAGATCGAGGCCTGCGGCGTCTGCCACACCGACCTGCACGCCGCCGAGGGCGACTGGCCGGTGAAACCGAACCCGCCGTTCATCCCCGGCCACGAGGGCGTGGGGCACGTCGTGGCCGTGGGAGGCGGGGTAGGGCACATCAAGGAAGGTGACAGGGTCGGCATCCCCTGGTTGTACTCGGCGTGTGGCCATTGCGAACACTGCCTGGGTGGCTGGGAAACGCTGTGCGAAACGCAGCGCAATACCGGCTACTCGGTCAACGGCGGCTTCGCCGAGTACGCATTGGCCGATGCCAACTATGTCGGCCTGCTTCCGAAGGAAGTGGGCTTTGTGGAGATCGCACCGGTGCTGTGCGCCGGCGTCACCGTGTACAAGGGCCTGAAGGTCACCGACACCAAGCCCGGTGATTGGGTGGCCATTTCCGGTATCGGCGGCCTCGGCCACATGGCCGTGCAGTATGCCCGCGCGATGGGCCTGAACGTGGCAGCGGTGGATGTGGACGACGCCAAGCTGGCCCTGGCCAGGCGCCTGGGCGCACAGGTCACCGTCAACGCGCGCACCACCGATCCGGCCGCGTTCCTGAAGAAGGAGATCGGTGGCGCGCATGGTGCGCTGGTCACCGCGGTTTCGCCCAAGGCCTTCGAACAGGCGCTGGGCATGGTGCGTCGCGGCGGCACGGTCTCGCTCAACGGCCTGCCACCGGGCAACTTCCCACTGGACATCTTCGGCATGGTGCTCAACGGCGTCACCGTACGCGGTTCGATCGTCGGCACCCGCCTGGACCTGCAGGAATCGCTGCAGTTCGCCGCCGAAGGCAAGGTTGCCGCCACGGTCAGCACCGACCGCCTGGAGAACGTCAACGAGGTGTTCGCGCGCATGCACGCCGGCACCATCGAAGGCCGCGTGGTGATCGACTTCGCTGCCTGACCCGCCTGTGCATGGCCGCCGTGTCCGTTTCCCTCTCCCACGGGCACGGCGGCCATGCCGATCTGCCGGCAGCGCCGCGCACCCCGGCGGCCGTACAATGCACGCATGCCCGGCACGCTCAAGACCGTCTTTCTCTCCCTGCTCGCGCTGATCGGCGCGCTGCTCGCGCTGGCCCTGGTCAGCAGTGCCGCGGGCTGGCTGCCATCGCTGCTGCGCATGACGCCGGGAAGCGAGGCCCAGCTCGGCTGGGACCTGGCATTCACCGTGCTGGGTGGCATCGCCGCCATTGCCTTCGCCACGTATTACGCGCCGTGCTGGCCACGCGCGCATGGCACCTCGATCTGGTCACTGCTGGTGCTCGGCGCGGGCTATGGGCTGTGGGTGATGGGCGGCGACTTCCCGCACTGGTTCGTCATCGGCCTGCTGGTCTCGCTGCCGGTGCAGTTGCTGCTGGGCTGGTGGTTCGGCCGTCGCGCATCGCGCGATCGGCGCTGAGCGGATACCGGTAGTGCCGGCCGCTGGCCGGCAACCTCGATGATCCTGCAGTTGCCGGCCAGCGGCCGGCACTACCACTGCAACGTCGCTGTTTCAGCCCGTGAATGTCCAGACATAGGCAACATCGGCAACCGCTGCTTCAACGCGTCGATTTCCGGATACGGGTAGTGCCGGCCGCTGGCCGGCAAGCCCAGCAAACCTGCAGTTGCCGGCCAGCGGCCGGCACTACCGCTGCAGCGTCGGCAGCGTCTGCTTCAGCGCGTCGATGCCCTGCCACGGATCCGCCTTCAAACGCTTCGCCCGTGCCAACGCCTTGTCCATCGGAAACGCATCGGCCGCGCTCACGCGCGCCAGCTCTTCCCAGCGCAGCGGCACCGCGACTCCCGCGCTCTCCCGCGCGCGCAGCGACCACGAGCACACGCTGGTCGCTCCCCGTGTATTGCGCAGCCAGTCGATGAAGATCACCCCGCTGCGCTTGGCCTTGCTCATCGTCGCCACGTAGCGGTCCGGCGCCTGTTCGGCCATCGCCTGCGCGAACGCTTCGCAGAACGCTTTCGCGTCGTCCCAGTCGGCTGCGGGTTGCAGGGGTACCACCACATGCACGCCCTTGCCGCCCGACAGCCGCACGAAGCTCTGCAGCCCGGTTTGCTGCAGTCGATCGCGCACATCGCGCGCGCCGCGCTTCACGTCGGCCCAGCTCACGCCCTCACCCGGATCAAGATCGAACACCAGCCGGTCGGGATGTTCGGGATCGGCCACCGTCGCGCCCCATGGATGCAGTTCCAGGGTGTTCATCTGCACCAGCTGCAGCAGGCCGCGCTCGTCATCGATATAGACGTAGTCCTCGCGCCCGCTCTTCTGCTGCAGCGGCACCGCATGCACCGCATCACCCAGGCCCTGGCCATGGTGCTTCTGGAAGAAACACGCCTTGCCTACGCCGTCGGGACAGCGCAGCAGCGACAGCGGTCGCCCACTGATTTCCGGCAGGATCCAGCGCGCCATCTGCCGGTAGTAGTCGGCGACATCACCCTTGCTGAGTTTCTTCTTCGCAAACACCACGCGCTCGGGATGGGTGATGGCAACGTCGTCGCCGTCATCGGCCGGTGTTGCACTCATCGCCAGGTCCTCCTTCTTCTTGTCACTGCGCAGTCGCTTGAAGCTGGCCTGGCGCAGCAACCCTTCCTTGCCCCAGCCGCGGAACGCGACCTCGGCCACTGTCACCGGCTTGACCCAGCGCACGCTCGCCGCACGCAACGGCACGTGCGCCGGCAGCGGCAGCACCGCCTCCTTCACCGCCAGCGGCGCGAGCGTGGCCGCCAGCGCGCGCAGCCCCTCATCGTCGAAGCCGGTACCGACGCGGCCGACATAGCGCAGGCCGCCCTTGTCCGGCGTGGCCAGCAGCAGCGAACCGAATCCCACCCGCGAGCCTTTGGGTGCGGTGTGGCCGATGATCAGGAATTCATCGGTGTCCTCATGCTTCACTTTCACCCAGCTGCGTGCGCGGGTGTTCACGTAAGGCGCATCGACCTGCTTGCTGACGATGCCTTCGAAGCCCGCCTTGCCGCTGGCTTCGAACACGGCAGGGCCGTGGTCGATGACGTGCTCGCTGAAGGCCAGCGTGCCAACTGTATCGCCGATCAGTTCCTTCAGCAGTGCCTTGCGTTGCAGCAGCGGCGCACGGCTGATGTCGACCCCGGCCACGCCCGGCAGGTCGAACACGATGTAGCGCAGCGGTTGCTTCGAGCTGCCGTCGATCACCCGCTGCAGCGCGGCGAAGTCGCTGCGGCCGTTGTCGTCCAGCACCACCAGTTCCCCGTCCAGACGCGCATCGCGCACCGGCAGCGCCTGCAGCGCCTGCACCACTTCGGGAAAATCGGCAGTCCAGTCCAGGCCATTGCGCGAGCGCAGCGTCACCTCACCTTCGTGCAGATCGGCCAGCAACCGGTAACCATCCCACTTGATCTCATGCAGCCAACGCTCGCCATCGGGCGCGGTGTCGCGGTGATCGGTGAGCTGTGGCTTGAACTGGTGCGGGTAGCTTCTGTCGCGCGCTCCGTCCAGCTGCAGCGCGCGCGCATGCCAGCGTGCATCGGCCTTGCGTGGGTGTGCGGCACGTGGCGCTGGAGCCGTCTCCTTCGCTGAAACCCGGGACCTCTTCGCGGATTTCAGCGCTGGCGTGTGCAGCAGATCGTCCGCCTCCGCATCCCGTGCCTGCGCGTCATCGCGCTTGATCAGCAGCCACTGCACCTGGCGGCCCTTCATCGCCGTGCGTACCAGCTTCCAGCCACCGGCCAGGCGCTGCCCGTGCAGCACGAAGTCGATCTTGCCCGCCGCCAGTGCTTGCAACGGATCACCTTCGCAGGCCCAGCTGCCGTGGTCGAACACATCGACGTGGCCGGCGCCGTAATGGCCTTGCGGAATATCACCTTCGAAGCCGGCATAGGACAGGGGATGGTCTTCCACCTCCACCGCCAGGCGCTTCTCACCCACTCGCAGCGACGGCCCCTTCGGCACCGCCCAGCTTTTCAGCACGCCATCCATTTCCAGGCGGAAATCGTAGTGGCGGCTGCTGGCGTGGTGCAGTTGGACCACGAAGACCGGCCGCCGCTTCGGATTGCCTCGTGCCGGTGCATCGTCCGGCTCCGGGGTCTGTCCACTCCCCCCGCCCAGCCGACGCTTGCGGCGGTACTGATGCAACGACATGGCTCAACCTGCCTTGCGTCGCGCAGGGGTCTTCCTGGCGGCCTTCTTTGCGGCCTTTTTTGCCGGTGCCTTCTTCGCCGCTGCCTTCTTGGCTGGAGCCTTGCGCGCGGCCGCCTTCTTCGCCGGCGTGCGCTTGTTGGCATCCAGGCTCTTCTGCAGCAGCGCCATGAAGTCCACCACGTTGGTGGTTGCGTCCTCGCGCGGTGCCGGCTCGTCCTCCACCTGGGTGGTGCCGCCCTTGGACTTGATGCGCTTGTTCAGCACCTGCTGCAGGCGTTCGCGGAATTCATCGTGGTACTGCGAAGGATCCCAGTCACCGGCCATCGACTCGATCAACTGCTCGGCCATCGCCGTTTCCTTGCTGGTGATGCGGTAATCGGCAAGCTTTCCACTGGGCAGCTTGTAGTCGTCAGGCTCGACCAGTTCCTGCGGATAGCGCAGGATCATCAGCACCAGCGCGTCATCGTTGGGCATCACCGCGCACAGGTACTCGCGCGTGCGCACCACCACCCGGGCGATACCGACCTTGCCAGTGCTGCGCAGCGTTTCCCGCAGCAGCACGTAGCCCTTCTCGGCCTTTTTACCCGGCACCAGCAGATAGGGCTTCTCGTAGTATCGCGGGTCGATCTGGCTGGCGTCGACAAAGGTTTCCACCTCCACCGTTTCATGGCTTTCCGGCGCCGCCGAACGGATATCGTCTTCCTCCAGCACGACGTAGCTGCCCTTGTCGTACTCGTAGGCTTTGACGATGTCCTTCCACGGCACTTCCTCGCCGGTGTCGGCGTTGACCCGTTCGAAGCGGATCGGTTTGCGATCGCGCGAATCCAGCATGCGGAAGTGCAGGTCGACCTTGCGCTCGCCGGACATCAGCGAGACCGGTACGTTGAGCAGGCCGAAGGAAAGCGTACCAGTCCAGATCGGGCGGGCCATGATGCGCACCTGTGTTTCAGCAGGGGTAGCCAGCTTCAGCCGGCTACCGTGAAACAACTGTGTCGGCCACGTGCAGACCATGCGGTAGTGCCGGCCGCTGGCCGGCAGCTCCTTGAATCCTGGCGATGCCTGCCAGCGACCGGCACTATTGCAGCAGCGGCCTCACCGCAGCGGCGGGGATATGGTCCAGCGCGCGCCAGGCATCTTCCACCACCGGCTGCGCCTGCGCCCAGTTCAGGCGCGACTGTCCGCGCATCTGGTCCCAGTGCTCGGCCAGTTCGCCACTGGTATCGGCCTCACCGCCACGCGGCCAGTCAGCGGCATGGGTGGTCAGCGCGAAGGCGTACACCGGGCACAGATCGCGCCAGTTGCGATGCCCCTGCCCGCGGCGTTCCTCGTAGTCGCTCAGCATGTACTGCAGGTAATCCTGCGCCACCGCCTGCGGATCCTCCAGGCGGCGCGTCCGGCGCTGCGTGCTGCGCTGGCCAAGCGGATCCAGCAGGGCGTTGAACACGGACGGGGCGGGGCGTTCAAGACGGGGCATGGCCGGCTCCTGCAGCAGGGCGGGTGGGCAGGAATACGCGCGCCGCCGTTATCCAGTCGTGACAAAGATGTTCATGACGCCAGGTTCGCAGTGGCTTTACTTCGTCCGCGCTCTAGTGGAGGCCTACCGGAGGAACGCCCCATGACCACCACCCGTGACCCCCTGCGTGAGAACCACACCCCCGAGCCGGGCGAGCAGCGCGGCAAACACGATCTGGCCGACGCCGAGGACCGTGGCGCCGGCATGTCGACACCGGACGAGGGCGTACTGCCCGTCGTGCGCCGGCCTGAACAGGCCGCACAGGACCGCAAGGACTGCGGTGACCGCAATCGCGGTGGCCAGGAAAGTCCGCTGAAGCGGCGCGAGCGCAAGCAGCACGCCAGCGACAACCAGGACGAGGCGCTGGAAGAGACCTTCCCGGCCAGCGATCCCACCTCGCCGTTCGTGCCCGCCAAGGCCCCGGATTGAGCGGTAGCGCCGGGCCATGCCCGGCGGATCCGTCACGTCCGCGCTGCGCGCTCGCCGGGCATGGGCCGGCGCTACCGGGGCCCGCCTAACGCCATGACCACTGCAGGCCAACGCTGGCGCGGCGGTCCGGCCCCGGTTCAAAGAACCGGCCGTTACCGTCATTGACGATCACCGAGCCGATGTAGCGCTGGTCCAGCACGTTGTCGATACGTGCGAATGCGCGCAGGTCACCCGACTGCAGCGTCCAGCGGCGACCGGCTTCCAGGTTCAGCAGCGCGTATCCCGGTGCGCGCTCGGTGGCGATGTCGTTCACCACCACATCGCTGCTGGCGGCAGCTTCCAACCCCCACTGCCACTGCCCCGGCGACCACTGCAGGCGGGCATACGCCTGCTGCCGGGGCACGCCGGGCAGGCGGCTGCCAGCGGCAACCACGGTGTCGGGCACTGCGCAATTGCTGGCCGCACAGGCCAGATAGGGCGAACGCACCTGCGCCTGCAGCCAGGTCCAGGCCAGCTGCAGCTCCAGCTGCTCGGCCAACGGCTGCCGGTACTGCAGCTCCACACCCTGGCGGCGGGTACGGCCGATGTTGCGGTACGTGCTGCGGCCGTTGGTGTTGCTGGCAACGGCCAGCTCATCGTCGGTATCTGCACGGAACAGGCTGATATCGAGCTGTCTTCCATCCTGCGCATGCCATTTGCTGCCCACTTCCACGCTGCGGCTGCGGGCGGCCGCCAGATCCAGCGCCAGCCCGGCCTGGCCGTCGGCGCGGTAGCCCAGCTCGTTGAACGTCGGGGTTTCAAAGCCACGCCCGATCGCCGCGTGCAGGCGCCACTGCGGGCTTGCCTCGAAGCTGACACCCGCCACTGGCGTGGTGGCCTGGTAGCGACGGCGGCCACTGTCGTCCGGGTTGCGCCCGACGATGTAGCGATCATCCGATTCGAAGCGCACCGCGCTGTGGCGCACCCCGGCCAGCAGCGACCAGCGCGGGCTCCATTGCCACCACGCCTGGGCGAACTGGTCCACGTTCTGCACGATGTCGATCTGGTCGCGACGCAGGCGGCCGCGTACCCCCACGGTGGTGCCGACGAAGTTCTCGTAGCCGGTGCGGTGCTGGCGCTGGCGATCGGCATTCACGCCCACCACCAGGTCCAGCGGGCGCCCCCACAGATCGCCGTTCCAGCCCCAGCGCGCGTCCAACCCGCCATGACCGCCGTCCAGGTCGATCACGCCACCGGCATGCAATGGGTTGGCCTGCGGTCCCGGCGGAATCGGCAGGTACTGGGTCACCGCGCGCTGCCCGGCATAGCCCATCAGCTGCCAGCGCTGCGCACCGGCTTCACGGGTCCAGCGCAGGCCTGCCTGCTGCTGGCGCACCGATTTGCGGGTGTTGTACTGCTCAGCCACCGCCGTGGCCTGGCGTGGATCGGCCGCCACCTGCGCGCGGGTCAGGCCCAGCGGGTCCTGCGCGTTGGGCGCGTGCAGCGCATTGAGCAGCAACTCCAGGCGGCCGCCAGCGAGCTCGGTGCCAAGGCGCGCGTTGAGCGATTCACGCCGCGCGCGGCTGTGGTCACGCCAGCCATCGGTGCTGAAATGGTTGGCGGCCACGTTGTAGTCGACGCCAGAGCCCGCCCCGCGCAGCTGCGCGCCGACGCTGAGCGTGTTGTCGGCACCGGCATTCACCCGCAGCCGCCACGGGTCACCGGCCTGGCCCTGCGCGCTCCACACCTGCAGCACGCCCCCGGACGAATTTCCATACAGGGCCGAGAACGGCCCGCGCAGCACCTCGATGCGCTCGGCACCGAGCAGGCTGGCGTGCGACAGCTGGCCCTGACCATCGGGCATGGTCGCCGGCACCCCATCGATCAGCACCCGCACCCCGCGCACGCCAAAGGTCGAACGAGCGCCGAAGCCACGGATCGACAGCTGGGTGTCCTGCGCGAAGTTCTGCCGGTCCCGGGCCAGCAGGCCAGGCACTCCGCCCAGCGCCTCGGACAGCTGCGTGCCCGGGCCGGTACGGTCGGCGTCGATCCACACCGTATCCAGGCTGGCGGGCAGAGCGAAGGGGTCGACGCCGGGCACCCGCGCGGCCTGCACCTGCACCGTCGGCAGGGCGGTCGGCAATGGCTCGGCCGTCACCGTCAAAGGCAGCAGCAGCAGGGTGGAAAGCGGCAGGCATTGGCGTCGTGCGCTGGGATTCATGATTCAGGTTGATGGATCGGGCGGCAACGCACGCCATGGTACGGGCAGGCGGATGACGATGGCGGCGGCCAGCCCCGGCAGGCTTTGTTACGATGGGTCGGTTTCGGCCGACAGGCCGCAAGCCGCGTGGCGCAATTCCTCCCCCTTTCCGTCTACCGAACGAGTACCGCCGTGTCCTTCTTTGCAAACGTGGAACTGGTCCCAGGCGACCCGATCCTGGGCCTGACCGAGGCGTACAACGCCGACAGCCGCCCGACCAAGGTCAACCTGGGTGTGGGCATCTACTACGACGAGAGCGGCCGCATTCCGCTGCTGCGCGCCGTCAAGCAGATCGAGCAGCAGCTCGCCAACGAAGCCAAACCGCGCGGCTACCTGCCGATCGATGGCCTGCCGGCGTACACCCAGGCCACCCGTGAGCTGGTGTTCGGCAAGGACTCGCCGCTGCTGGCCGCCGGCCGTGTCACCACCGCCCAGACCGTCGGTGGCAGCGGTGCGCTGCGCGTCGGCGCCGACGTGCTGAAGAAGCTGCTGCCGCACGCCACCGTCGCACTCAGCAACCCGAGCTGGGAAAACCACCGCGCCGTGTTCAGCGCCGCTGGTTTCGAGGTGGTCGATTACACCTACTTCGACCCGACCACCCATGGCGTCAACTTCGACGGCCTGCTGGCCGACCTGGGCAAGCTGGAAGCGGGCACTGTGGTGCT
Organism: Stenotrophomonas sp. MYb57; assembly: GCF_002966815.1. Lineage (NCBI taxonomy): Bacteria > Pseudomonadati > Pseudomonadota > Gammaproteobacteria > Lysobacterales > Lysobacteraceae > Stenotrophomonas > Stenotrophomonas sp. MYb57. Next base: position 21,755 of record NZ_CP023271.1, on the reverse strand, counting down.
GCTGCACGCCTGCTGCCACAACCCCACCGGCGCCGACCTCACCGTCAGCCAGTGGAAGCAGGTCGCACAGCTGCTGAAGGACCGCCAGCTGTTCCCCTTCATCGACATGGCCTATCAGGGCTTCGACAAGGGCATCGAGCAGGACGGTGCCGCGGTGCGCATCATCGCCGAGGCCGGCATCGACAGCTTCATCGTCGCCAACTCGTACTCCAAGTCGTTCTCGCTGTATGGCGAGCGCGTGGGTGCGCTGTCGATGGTCGCGCCGACCGCCGCTGACGCCAAGGCCGTGCAGTCGCAGGTCAAGCGCGTGATCCGCACGATCTACTCCAGCCCGTCCACCCACGGTGCAGCACTGGTTGCCGGTGTGCTGACCAATCCGGAACTGCGCGCGATGTGGGAGCAGGAGCTGACCGAGATGCGCGAGCGCATCCACGCCCTGCGCCAGGGCCTGGTTGAGAAGCTGGCCGCCGCTGGCGCCCCGCAGTTCGGCTTCATCAACGAACAGGCGGGCATGTTCTCGTACTCCGGCCTGAGCCGCGAACAGGTCGAGCGCCTGCGCGACGAGTTCGGCATCTACGCCGTCGGCACCGGCCGCATCTGCGTGGCCGCGCTGAACCAGAACAACCTGGAATACGTCGCCAAGGCCGTGGCCACCGTCGCCAAGGGCTGATCGACCGCTCCAGCAAGCTGTGAAAACAAAGGCGCCGAAAGGCGCCTTTGTTTTTGCTCCTGCCTTGCCACACCCTTCGCGCTCGCGGCCAACCCTGAAGCGCGCGGGAGGGGGAGGCAATGCAGGACCGTTGGCGCCATGGGCGCGAGGCATGCCTCGGGCGGGTTGGGCAGGATGCCCAACCCCGGTCTTGCCGTGTGCGCAGGACAGCGCACACGAGCAAGGCGCCATCGAGCTTACATGGACGTACTTGCAGCGTGTCCTGCATTGTCTCCCCCTCCCGCGCGCCTCGACGAAGGGAAGGCGCCACGACCGCAACGCCTCTGGAAACGATTACGCCTCCCCCCGCTCACCCACGCGCAAGTCAGACCAGCGACAATAGGCGTTTTCCCGTTGCCGAGACCTGCCCGCCCATGTCCCGTACCTCGTTGACCCGCTTCCTGATCCAGCAGCAGCACGCCGGCCGCATCAACGCCGACCTGCGCCAGCTGATCGCGGTCGTCGCCCGCGCCTGCACCAGCATCTCCATCGCCGTCAGCAAGGGCGCCCTCGGTGGCGTGCTCGGCGAGGCCGGTACCGGCAACGTGCAGGGCGAAGCGCAGAAGAAGCTGGATGTCATCAGCAACGAGATCCTGCTGGAGGCCAACGCCTGGGGTGGCCACCTCGCCGCCTGCGCATCGGAGGAGATGGACCACAGCCAGCCGGTGCCGGACATCTACCCGCGTGGCGATTTCCTGCTGCTGTTCGATCCCCTCGATGGCAGCTCCAACATCGACGTCAACGTCTCCGTCGGCACCATCTTCTCGGTGCTGCGTTGCCCGACCAACGTCGAACTGCCCGGCGATGACGCCTTCCTGCAGCCAGGCAGCAAGCAGATCGCCGCCGGCTACTGCATCTACGGGCCCAGCACGCAGCTGGTGCTGACCGTCGGCCACGGTACCCACGCCTTCACCCTCGACCGCGAAACCGGTGAGTTCGTGCTGACCACCGAGAACATGCAGATCCCGGCGGCCACCCAGGAGTTCGCCATCAACATGTCCAACCAGCGGCACTGGGAAGCGCCGATGCAGGCCTACGTGGAAGATCTGCTGGCCGGCAAGGAAGGCCCGCGCGGCAAGAACTTCAACATGCGCTGGATCGCCAGCATGGTCGCCGACGTGCATCGCATCCTGACCCGCGGCGGCATCTTCATCTACCCGTGGGACAAGAAGGAACCGGGCAAGGCCGGCAAGCTGCGCCTGATGTACGAAGCCAACCCGATGGGCCTGCTGGTGGAGCAGGCGGGCGGCGCTGCCTGGACCGGTCGCGAGCGCATCATCGATGTGCAACCCGACCAGCTGCACCAGCGCGTGCCGGTGTTCCTCGGTTCGCGCGAAGAGGTCGCCGAGGCCGTGCGTTATCACCAGGAGCATGACGCAAAGAGCGTCTGACAGCGGCCATCCCTACAGCGGTCATGGCAGATTGATGACATGACCGCAGGGTGACAGCAGCAGCTGCAAACGGCACCATCAAGCCCTTGCCGTCGAAGGAATGCACGCATGCACGAGCCGGGCCCGGTCGATTTCATCGAGGTCATCCACAACGCCGTCCCCAGCGACGTGTGCGCTGCGATCGTCGCGCGCATGCGTGCAAGCCAGGGCCTGAAACCCGGCGCAGTGGGCAGCGGTGTGTTCCCGGAACTCAAGCACAGCAAGGATCTGCGGATCAGCGGCGTGGATGGCTGGCAGGATGTGGACCAGCAGCTGCAACAGGCGGTATTTGCGGGTCTGCAGACTTATCTACGCCGTTATCCACAGGCATTGATCGCGCCGTTGATGTTGCAGATCCAGGACAGCAACGGCCAGCCGCGACGCCTGTCGGCCGAGGATTTCCCCGACATGGCGCCGGAGCAGCTGGCGGATCTGGCGCGCACCTGCCTGCGCCCGGGCGCGATCAACCTGCAGTGGTATGCGGCGGGCGAGGGCGGCTACCCGTACTGGCACTGCGAGCTGTACCCGAAGGACGCGCAGGCCGAGACGCTGCACCGGCATGTGCTGTGGACGCTTTACCTCAACGACGACTTCGACGAAGGCGAAACCGAGTTCCTGTTCCAGGGCCGGAAGATCGCACCGCGCACCGGCAGCCTGCTGATCGCGCCGACTGCGTTCACCCATACCCATCGCGGCAACCGGCCGCAGGGCGGCGACAAGTTCATCGCCACCAGCTGGATCCTGTTCCAGAGCGCGCAGAAGTTGTTTGGGGGGTGATCGTCGAGCCTGACCGACGATATCGCTTGCCCGGTAAAGTCGAGCTTGCTGGACTGAATCTGGAGCGGGGTGGAGCAACTCGACGCTACCGCGGGCGGTGGCAATAGAGAATCACGCCCGCCACGGCACCGAACACGGCCACACCCAGGCCGACGAATTCCTGTTCTCCAATCGCGTCGCCAGACATCAACGTGCCGGCCGTCAGCAGCAGAACGTTCAATGGAAGCATCCACAGGAACGCGATGCCGAGCCAGTAGATGATCTTCACGCCATGCGCTTATGGGTCCGGAAAAATGGACTTGAACCAGTAGGCGGAGCTGTTCCGCATCCACGATGCTGAACTCCCCTCTCTCCAGTCCCCGTAGCTGGCGCTTGTTTGTTTCATAGCGTGCAGTGGTTGCTGGGTACAGATTGATGACGCTCAGCTATCTGGCGGGTCCAAAGGATCCCCAGAGATCGTCGTTTCCTCCTTGCCAGGCACTGAGCTTCTCGACAGGGATTTCCTTCAGTTGACAGGTGAACTGGAGATAGAAGGAACGGTCTTCTTTTCGATAGCCGTTCCACCCAACAGCCGTCACTTTGACTTCGATCCGACTATCGCCCTTGTGCGGCTGATGTAGTTCGACGTCCGCTGAATCGGACAGCCAGTAGTCTCCCTTGTGCGCGAAGCCCGCGCCGCCACTTGTCAAGCGCGCATCCACCACCTCCGGCGTCCCTTTCGACGAAGGCGCGTATCGCTTCAGGCTGCCCGTGATCTTGATGTACTGCTGGGAATCGATCACGCCCGGCGACTCCGAGAAGAGGCGCAGCAGGAGGAGGGTGTCCGTGCCCTTGCGCACCCTCTGACCTGTATTCGCCATCCACAGTCGCTGTTCGAACTCGTCCAGTCCACCCGGCATATCAGTGACGATCGCGGCCTGCGGAACGACGATGCATTCGTGGATGTCGCGGGCCTGCGCCTGCAGGGCCATAAGGCAGAGCATGAGAGCGCTGGCCGGAAGGCAGCAAGTACGTTTCATCGTGTAGAAACTGCTGATCTGAGTTCAGTCATGCAAGCGATTGGAGGGGTGTGCCTGATCGAAGGGTGATGCGTCCGGATCATGCGCTCCCGTCCATGCATCAAGATGCTGCAGCGACAGCGGCAAGGCTCTCAAACGCTCTGACACCGTCGTCGGTGCGTCGCACTCTCCCGGCCATTGCAGTGGGCTTGTGGCGCGGAACGTTGCGTCGATCTGGATCTCGATGCCGAAATCTCCGGTGGAGACCACGGTGATCTGCCCTGCGACGGGTACTCCGTAGCAGCCGGTCTTTCCGGCGAATGCGCTGGAACCGCTGCTATGGAACATCCGTACTCGATCGCCTGCGGCAGCGAATCGGTCTCCTGCCTTCGCATCAGCAGGGAGCTGGATCGTGAGCTTGCTGAATGTGGAATGGTCGATCCGCCACGAAGACCGGAATCGTCTAAGCCCGACCACACGATTGTTGCCGGCAACGATCTGGTGACAGGAAAAGAGCAGCTGGCGGGGCTCCACCCCGAGGCAGGCGAGGTCACGCATGGCAGCGTCTTCAACCACAAACGCACGGGCAGCTTCCGCATCGGCGTTGCAGGCAAACAGAAACGCACCACAGCCCAGGGCAGGTAGACGCTTCATGGACAAATCGATTCGTCGCCATGCGGACCGAATCGCGCCATCGCCGATCGTAGGTAACCCATCTGCTCCCTTCCCTGGTTTGCAGGCCCTCCGGCCAAGTGCAGATTGTTGCCGGTAGATCGCACAGCGGTCCAGTGCTCTAGAACAGCGAACCCTGCGGCGTATCCACCTTCGGCGGCAACGGCTTCTCGAACCGGCTGCAATCCAGCTTCGGCCAATGGCTGTTCTGCGCGTTGAAGCCCAGCCGCTTGCGCGCCAGCTTGAAGCGGTTGTTCAACAGATCTGCGTAAACACCCTGGCCGCGCATGCGCGTGCCGAACTGACTGTCGTAATCCTTGCCGCCGCGCAGCTGCTGGATGGTGCTCATCACATGCGCGGCGCGATCGGGATGATGGGTGTCCAGCCAATCGCGGAACAGCGGTGCAACTTCCAGCGGCAGGCGCAGCAGCACGTAGCCTGCAGTGCTGGCGCCGGCATCATGCGCAGCCTCCAGCACGGCTTCCAGTTCGCTGTCGTTGATCCACGGAATCACCGGCGCAACCATCACGCCCACCGGAATGCCCGCTTCGTGCAGGCGTTTCATCGCACGCAGCCGCGCATGGGGTGCCGAGGCGCGCGGCTCCAGCTTCGCCGACAGATGCGGATCCAGCGATGTCACCGAGAAATGCACGCTGACCAGATTCTCCGCCGCCAGTGGTGCGAGCAGATCGATGTCGCGCTCGACCAACGCGTTCTTGGTGATCAGCGAGAACGGATGCTTCGTCTCCAGCATCACTTCGATCAGCTGGCGGGTTAGCTTGAACTTGCGTTCAATCGGCTGGTAGGCGTCGGTGTTGATGCCCAGCGCGATCGGCTGCGGCACGTAGCCCGGCTTCGACAGTTCCTTGCGCAGCAGCTGTGGCGCGTTGGTCTTGGCAAACAGCTTGGTCTCGAAGTCCAGGCCAGGCGACAGGTTCAGATAGGCATGCGAAGGGCGGGCGAAGCAGTAGGAGCAGCCATGCTCGCAGCCGCGATACGGATTCACCGATTGGCTGAAGCCGACGTCCGGGGAGTTGTTGCGGCTGATGATGCTGCGAGCGGTCTCCGCGCGTACTTCCGTGCGCAGGCGCGGGGCGAGGAACTCCTCGCTGTCGTCCACTGCCCAGCCGTCGTCCACCGCTTCGCTGACGGTGCTTTCAAAACGCCCCGCAAGATGGGACGTGGAACCCCGGCCCTTGATGGCGGCCTGGGCGTTGCGAGGGGGGTGCTGCATGTTGCCCTCCGGCCGTTACGGGATATTAGTATTATTGCTAACCACAGGTGGCGCAAGCGGCCAGGATTCACGTAGCTGTAGGCGCGCAGGCACTTGGGACCGCACGTTGACCCCAGACTTGTCCACAGGGTTGCATGGCTTGGGACCGGGCACGCGCCATCGCCGCGGCAGGCCAGCATGGGCCACGGGTGTCTCAGCAGCTGCGATGGGAACATCGGCTACAGGGGCGCTTGCCAGGCCGGAACACGGGGACCTGCCGCACGTCTTCGGGCTTCAACCCAGCGGGGAAGTCCCACGCACTGCTAAAGCAGTGCCAGGTAGCCCTTCACCGTGGCATCCAGGCCGTCGTACAGCGCCTCGCCGATCAGCGCGTGGCCGATCGACACCTCCAGCACCTCCGGCACGGCGGCCTGGAAGTCACGCAGGTTGTCCTGCGACAGATCGTGCCCGGCATTCACACCGAGGCCGACGGCCTGTGCACGGCGCGCGGCGGTGGCGAACAGTTCCAGCATGGCGCGGGCGTCGCCGGCGGCATGGGCCTCGGCATACGGGCCGGTGTACAGCTCGACGCGGTCGGCGCCGACATCGGCGGCCTGCTCCAGCAGCGGGTTGCCGGCATCCACGAACAGGCTCACCCGGCATCCCATCGCTTTCAGCTCGGCCACCAGCGGGCGCAACCGCTGCGCATCGCGTTCGAAGTCGAAGCCATGGTCGGAGGTGATCTGGCCATCGCCATCGGGAACCAGCGTGGCCTGCGCCGGGCGCGTCTGCGCGCACAGCGGCAGCAGCCCGGGGTAGCCCTCACGCGGCGGCGCGAACGGGTTGCCTTCGATGTTGAACTCCACGCCACGGGCACGGGTCAGCGCCGACAGCGCCAGCACGTCCTCGGCGGTGATGTGCCGGCGGTCGGGCCGCGGGTGCACGGTAATGCCATGCGCGCCGGCATCCAGGCAGGCCTGGGCGGCACGCACCACGTCCGGTTCGGCACCGCCACGCGAGTTGCGCAGGACGGCGATCTTGTTGACGTTGACGCTGAGCTGGGTCATGGAACGGGACTACGGGGAGTGAGAGGGAGGGTCGCTGCCGTCGGCCGGAGCAACCTTGGCCTGCTCGCGCAGACGCCTGAGTTCATCGCTGTCCACCAGTGTCGCCGGATCACGCTGAAGGTCGCCGAAGCGTGCGGCGTATCTCCCGCGCACCCATGCCAGCAGGAAGGCGAGGGTACCCAGCAGGGCCAGCGACATCAGGCCCATGTTCGGTGTTTTCAGCGCAAAGGCGAAGCAGCCCAGCGCCAGCAGCAGGTACAGCCAGTACATTGTCAGTCTCCCCGGGCCACCGCCGCAGTGTAGCGCTGCCTCACAGCAGCGGCGAGGCCAATCGCGCGAAGGCTTCGGGCAACCGGTGCAGCCACAGCGAGCGTCCTGCCTGGTCGTGCACGCGGGTGGCACGCTCGAATTCGGACTGCAGCAACGTAGACAGTTCCGCCACCCGGCCACGGTCGCTGATCATCATCGACAGCTCGAAATTCAGGCGGAAGCTGCGGTGATCGAAGTTGGCGCTGCCGACGATGCAGACATCGTCGTCGGCGATGAACGCCTTGGTATGCAGCATGCGTGGACCGTACTCGTAGATCTTCACTCCCGCATGCAGCAGCTCGTCGAAATAGGAGCGCGCGGCCTGGGTCACGAACCAGGAGTCGCTCATCTTCGGCACCAGCAGGCGCACGTCCAGGCCACCGAGTGCGGCCGAGGTCAGCGCCATCCGCGCCGCTTCGCCGGGTACGAAGTAGGGGGTGACCAGCCAGACCCGCTCACGTGCTTCCTGGATGGCGGCCACGTGCAGGCGATGGATGGTCTCCCATCCCGAATCCGGGCCGGACACCAGCACCTGCGCGTTGATCGCGCCGTCGCCGCGCAGGGGCATGTCGCTGGGCCACAGCCGGGCGATATCGAACCGCGAGTGGTCCTGGCCGCTGGCGTACAGCCAGTCCTCGGCGAACACCAGCTGCAGGCTGCGCACCACGTGCCCGCGCAGGCGCATGTGCAGATCGCGGTAAGCATCCGGGTTGCGGCTTTCGTCTTCGTCGTCGGTGATGTTGATGCCGCCGGTGAATGCCAGCCGGCCATCTACGATCACCAGCTTGCGGTGCGTACGCAGGTTCAACCAGGGTCGCTTGAACGGCTTCAGCAACTGCCGCGGATGGAACCAGATCACCTCAGCGCCGGCGTTCAACAGCGGCTGCAGGAAGCGCTGGCGCACGGCCGAAGAACCTACCGCATCCAGCAGCAGCCGCACCTGCACGCCGGCGCTGGCCCGTTCCACCAACGCATCCCGCAACGCAGTGCCGGCGTGGTCAGGATTGAAGATGTAGTACTCCAGATGCACATGGTCCTGCGCCTGTGCCACCGCTTCCAGCAGCGCGGCGTAGGTGGCCGCGCCGTCGACCAGCCAGGTCACTTCGGTGGCCGTGCTTGGCGCCAGCCCGGTGGTCGCCTGCGCGATCTTGGCCAGTTCGGTGCAGTCGGCATCGGGCGGGCAGACATCGCTGTAGTGCTCCATGCCCGAGCGCGCGCGACCGCGCCGCAGCCGTTGCCGCTTCACCTTCTGTGGGCCCAGCAGGTAGTAGATGAAGAGGCCGAGGTAGGGCAGCAGCGCCAGCGACAGGATCCAGCTCAGCGTGGCCACCGGCTCGCGCTTCTGCAGCATGATCCAGCCCGTCAACGCCAGCAGATACAGCAGGTAGGCCACCGCTAGGATCGTTCCCAGGTGGGCGATGCCATCAAGCCAATGGCGCACGGAATCGAAGAGGGCGAGCATCCGCCGATCATAGCGGGGACAGGCACCGGTCAGAGGCATTCATTGCCAACGGCGTTGCCGGGAAGATGCCCGCACGCACAAAAAAAGACGCCCCCGTTTCCAGGGGCGTCTGCAGTCGCGTCATGACTGATGTATTGCGGTGTAGCGATTTACTGCTGCACGAAGCCGATCTTCTTCATCTGAGCATTCTTCGCGGCGGCCAGAACCTTGGCCATCACGTCGTACTCCGAATCCGGGCTGGCATCGATCCGCAGTTCCGGCTGGTTGGTCGGGTCACGCTGGACCTCCTGCTCCATCCGCTGCTGCAGTTCATGCGTACCGATCGGGCTGTTGTTCCACGAGACCTGGTTGCTGGCGTCGATCTTCAGCTCGATCGGCGGCGGCGGTTCGACCAGCTGCGGCGGTGGGTTGAGCACGCGCTGCGGCAGGTCCACGGCGATCGGGTACGTCATGATCGGCGCGGTCACGATGAAGATGATCAGCAGCACCAGCATCACGTCCACGAGGGGCGTGACGTTGATGTCGGCCATGGGGCCCTTGCCACCACCACTACTGAATGCCATGGCTTATTGCCCCTTCTCTTTGGTCGCCACGAAGCCGACGTCCAGCATGCCCTGTTCCTGCGCGACCTTGGTCATCTCGTTGATGACACGCATCTTGGTGGTGCGGTCACCACGCAGGTTCAACGGCGGCTGCGGGGTCTGCTGGGCGGCGGTCGCCAAGCGCGACTCGAGAGTCTGCTTGTCGATCTTTTCGTCGTTCCAGTAGATCGAACCGTCTTCCTTGACTGCCAGGGTGATGGGACCCTTGCGGTCGTTGGTGTCGTCCGGCTTCTGGACCAGATTGGCCTCCGGCAGATCCACCTTGACCTTGTGGGACATCAGCGGCGCCGTGATGATGAAGATGATCAGCAGCACCAGCATCACGTCCACGAGGGGCGTAACGTTGATGTCGGCCATGGGGCCGCCGCTGTTACCACTACTGAAAGCCATAACGGGCTCCGTCTAGATCTTGGTGACTACGTTCTCGCGGGTACAGCGCGTCGCAATTAGCGGACGCGCGAACCGGTGGCGAAGAAGTCGTGCAGGTCGTGCGCGAAGGTATCGAACTTGCTGATGGTCGCGCTGTTGATCTTGCTGAAGAAGTTGAAGGCGAACACGGCCGGGATCGCGACGAACAGACCGATGGCGGTCATGATCAGTGCTTCACCCACCGGGCCGGCAACGGCGTCGATCGAAGCGGAGCCGGTGGCACCGATCTTGATCAGCGCGCCGTAGATGCCCCACACGGTACCCAGCAGACCGACGAACGGAGCGGTTGCACCGACGGTGGCCAGCAGGGTCATGCCCGACTGCAGCTTGTTGCTTTCGCGGGTCACGGCCTGGCGCAGAGCGCGGTCGACGAACTCCGAACGGCTCAGGTTCTCACCCACGCCGCCGACAGCGCCGCCTTCAGCACGCTGGTGGTGCGCAGCAGCCTGTGCAGCGTCCAGTGCGATCTTCGAGAACGGCTCCGAAGCCGGCTGCTCTTCCATTGCACGGATGGCGTCCTGCGCGTTCGGGGTGTCCCAGAACAGGCTGACGACGCGATCAGCGGCGCTCTTCAGGCGGGTAGCACGGAAGATGTTGATGACGGTCCAGTACCAGGACATGGCGGACATGACGACCAGGGTCAGCAGCACGACCCAGGAAACCGCGAAATCACCCGGCTTGGTGGTCATTTCGTGGATCAGATGCTCGAAGCCCATCTGCGACAGGGCGTTGGACGGATTGCCCCCGGCAGCAGCGGCGATGAAAATTTCCTGCAGCATGACGCTTACCTTTGTTGTGTGTGGTGATAAAGGGTGTAGCTAAGCTAAACAATCGAACTGGAGGCGAGGGTGGCCAGGCGGCCACCCGGGCGCATCAGTTCAGCGCAAAGTTGACCGGGACGCGGACGCGGCCAGCAGCCTTCTTACCGCCAGCTTCGGCGGCGTTGAAACGCCACTTGCGGGCAGCTTCCATCGCAGCACGGTCCAGATCGCGGTTACGGCTGGACTTTTCCACCGTGACATTGGTGACGTTGCCGCTGGCATCGACATCAATGATCAGGATCACTTCGCCCTGGATACCAGCGCGGAAGGCGGCCGGCGGATAGCGCGGCGGATTCATGGCCTTCGACGAGATGTCCACGCTGGCCTCGATCGAGGTCGGCGGTGCCGGCGGCGACGGCGGCGACGGCGGGGTGACGATATCGTTCGGGCGCGGTTCCGGCACGTCGACGACCGGCGCCTGCGGCGGCGGCGGGACGGGCGACGGCTTCGGCGGCGACAGATTCTTCACCGGCGGCGGCGGGGTGTCCTGCGGCGGCGGCGGCGGCGGCGGCGGTGGCGGCGGCGGCGGTGCGTCGACGATGGTCACCATGACGTTGCGCTCCTTCTCCGCCACGGCCTTGGGAGCCACGGCAGGAATCAGGAGCATCATGAAGGCGGCCAGATGCAGGGCGATTACAAACGCGATACCGACGATGCGAGGCCAGCTCAGCCCCTTGTCATCGGGTTGTTCGTACCGGTGAACGACTAGTTGTTCCGTCATGCGCCAAGAGCTCAATAGTGGGGCCGGAATCCCGGGGGCGGGATCCCTGATCAGCGGTGCATGACACCGCAGGAACCTCCAAGCTTATACCAATCCTGAGCGCTTGCGCATCAACTGGGCAGGCGTTCAGGCGTTATTCCTACTTACTTCAGGTTGATGATTTTCTTGGCATCCGCCTGGTTCTTCACGCCCTTCGCCAGCGCCTGCTGGGCGGCCTGCTTGGCCTCCGGGACACGACCTTCACTGTGCAAAACACGTGCCAGATTCAGGTAGGTCTCACCGTCCTTGGAGAGCGGGGCGGCCTTCTGCCACGCGTCGATCGCCTGCGGCACCTGGTCGGAGTAGTAGTAGGACTGGGCCAGCGCCAGGTAGACCTGGTAATCCGGCTTCAGGATGCCCTTCTGCAACCCTTCGTTGATGACCGCGATGACGTCCTTTTCCTTGTTCTCGGTGTTGGCATAGATCGAGTACAGCTGCTTGTACTCGCGCTCTTCGGTGAGCTGGCCGCTGCTGCGCAGCTTGTCCATCACCGCGGCGGCCTTCGGCATCTGGTCGGCCTGCATGTACATGTTGGCCAGGTTCAGCTGCGCTTTCTTGTCGTTCGGGTTCTTGGCCGCCAGTGCCTCGGCGGCCTGCACGGCCTCACCGGTCTGGCCGGCTTCGGACAGTGCGGCCATCAGCAGCTGGTTCCAGTTGTCCTTCGGCTCGGCAGCGCCGGCGATGGCCTGCTTCAGCACCGGGATCGCTTCCTGGTAGCGCTCCAGCTGGTACAGCGCCTGGCCCTTGATGATCAGCTCTTCCGGCTTGGTCGACTTGCTCTCGGCGAAGTACTTGTCCAGGGTCGCCAGGCCTTCAGCGGTCTTGTCTTCCTGGATCTGCAGCTGGCCCAGCATCAGCATCGACTGGAAGTGGCCGTTGTTGTCCAGGCCGTTGAACTGCAGCACCTGCTTCAGGTACGCGATGGCCGCGGCGGTGTCGTCGGTCTGATAGGCGGCCTGCGATGCCAGCTGCGCGGCCAGCGACTTGTCGTACTCGTTGGCGCCGTCGGTGGCCAGGATCTCGTCGGCCAGCGTGCGGGTCTCCGGGAACTTTTCCTTGTTGTAGCTGTCAATCATCTTCTGCAGCTTGCTGCCCAGCTTGGCCGACGACTTCGCTGCCGGTTCCTGGCGGGTCGCGTTCGGGAACAGCACTTCGGCCTTGGCCTGCTTGCCGCCACGGTTGCCACGCTCGGACGAACGCGAGGACTGCGCGAACGCGTCGGTGACCACGGCGCCGGTCAGGGCAGTGGCGATGAGGACGGAAAGCACAGCTTTGTGGTTACGGAAAATCATCGTTCACCTCGATCGAACCGCCGGTAGCGGCAAAGTCGGACTGTCAGAAAAATCTGAGCCGCCAAACGTATCAGAAACAGATGGCGTGAGAAATCGTTTTATGTGCTGCAATACAGCATGAATCTGCGCACTCAGCCACACTTTGGCCGGCGTCCGGCCGCCTGCGCCTGCTGGTAGACGGGGCCGAGCGCCGGCACATCACGCTGCAACTCCCTGATCCGATTGGCCGGATCAGGGTGGGTCGACAACCATTGCGGGCTGCGACCGCCACTGGCGGCCATCATGTTCTGCCACAGATCGACGGCCTGGGCGGGGTTGAATCCGGCCTCGGCCATCAACCGCTGACCGATCACGTCAGCCTCGCTCTCCTGGGTGCGTGAGCCGGGCAACAGGAACGCGGTCTGCGCCCCCATCCCGCCCAGCTGGTTGACCGTACTGGCTGCGCCTTCGCCGCCATAGGCGCCGGCCAGCGCCCCCAGCACCGCCAATCCGGTCTGCGCGCCCATCTGCCGGGTGATGCGTTCTTCGTGGTGGCGGGCGATCACGTGGCCGATTTCATGGCCGATCACCGCTGCCAGCTGATCCTGGTTCTTGGCAACGCTGAAGATGCCGGTGTTGACCCCGACCTTGCCGCCGGGCAGGGCGAAGGCGTTTGGTTCCTTGTCGACGAACACCGCCGTTTCCCACCGTACGCCACGGTACTGAGGCGGCAGCTGTGCGACGAGCGCGTTGACCACGCATTGCACGTAGCCGTTCTGGCGGCCGTCGCTGCTGATCTTCTCTTTCTGCTTGGTTTCGGCGAACGCCTGCGCCCCCAGCTGGTCCAGCTGCGCCTGCGACACACCGCCCACCATCTGCCGACGGCCGGTGGGTGAAGTGGTGGTCGCGCAGGCGCTGACCAGAGTGGTGATGACGATGGCCAGCAGCAGTTGTTTCATGGACCCACCCCCGTGTTCAGAAGCCCAGTGTGTAACGGGTCTGCTTAATCTTTCGTCAAGCGGACAGCGCCTTACGTTGCCCCGAAAAACACCAGGGCCGCAAGCGCCACGGCATTGTTCAGTGCATGTGCGGCGATCGCCGCCCACAAGGTGCCGGTGCGGCGGTACAGCCAGCAGAACGCGGCGCCCATGCCGCCATAGACCAGCCAGAGCTGGGCAGTACCGAGCAGGGAGTTCTTGCTGACCCCGGGCACTTCATGGACCAGGGCAAAGGCCAGGCTGCTGAGGACAATGCCAAGCCATGGACGCCCGGCCTGCCAGAGGCGCCCGAACAGGACGCGACGGAACAGCAGTTCCTCGTAGGCGGGTGCCAGCACGATTGCAAACAGCGCCAGGAATACAGGGAAACGCGCAATCGCGTTCTGCATCAGTTCGAGATTGGTGGGAACCGGCTCGATGCCCATCTGCTTGGCAAGGAAGGCAATGCCGTTGCTTCCCAGCACGATCAGCAAGGCGACCAGCAGAGTCCAGCCCCAAGTGGAAGGTCGCTGCAGAGCCTGGCGCGAATGCTGGCGCTCGGCGGCATTGGCAGGGCGACGCCAGAAGTAGACCAGCAGGGCCGCACCACCGGTGGCGATCATTGCCATCAGGATCTGCCCCAGCGCACCGGGTTGGCCAACAGAGGCGATAGTACCGGCGGCAGCGCCTTGCGCATTGGCCGCGCTGATCTGCAGGCTGCGGTAGAGCCCCCATATCGCCCCGCAGACGACACTCAGACCGAACAAGGCGACTGTCGCGATTCCCAGATCGATGAAGAAGCCCGCCAGCGGCGAGGAGGCGCGGGGCGTGACAGTAGCCGGTGGAACCGGCGGCGGAGCGGAAACCGGGGCGGAAGCGGACATCGATTACCTGCGATCAAGGGACAAAAGCCGGCGCGCCTCCCCGCGCGCCGGCCACCATCCGATTGTGTCAGATATCCAGGTTGGCGACCTTCAGCGCGTTGTCTTCGATAAAGTCGCGGCGCGGTTCGACCACATCACCCATCAGGGTGCTGAAGATCTGGTCAGCGGCCACCGCATCTTCGATACGCACCTGCAGCAGGCGACGGGTATCGGGATTGACGGTGGTGTCCCACAGCTGTTCCGGATTCATTTCGCCCAGACCCTTGAATCGCTGGATCTGACGGCCGCGCTTGGCTTCGTCCAGCAGCCAGTTGCGGGCCTGCGCGAACGATTCGACCTCGATCGACTTGGCGCCACGGGTGATGACCGCGCCTTCGCGGACCAGACCGTGCAGCAGCTGCGCTGCCTGGTGGATGCCACGCAGCTCACCGCTTTCAAGCGCGGACAGCGGCAGCACCTGGATGTGCTGTTCGCCCATGTGGCTGCGCGTGACCAGCACCGCAGCCGGACGCTGCTCGTTGGGTTCCTGCAGTTCCAGGGTGAAACGGGCGCTGCCGAGGTTGCCCTGGTTGAGGTGCTTGGCCAGCGCGTCCAAGCCTTCGCCGGGACCTGCGTTGCGCAGGTTTTCCAGCTCCAACGGCATGAAGTCGACCAGCGCTTCGAGCAGGTTGCGGTCGTAACGATGGGTATTGCGGTTGATCGTGTCCTGCGCGGCAGCGTAGGCGAGCAGCAGCTTTTCCAGCGCCAGGCCATCGATCGGCGGCTCGCCGCTGGCCGGCACCAGCCCCGCGTTCTCCACTGCGCTGCTGGCCAGATAGCTGTCCAGCGCCGGATCGTCCTTCAGGTACAGCTCCTGCTTGCCCTGCTTGATCTTGTACAACGGCGGCAGGCCGATATAGACATAACCACGCTCGATCAGCTCCGGCATCTGACGGTAGAAGAACGTCAGCAGCAGGGTGCGGATGTGCGCGCCGTCGACGTCGGCGTCGGTCATGATGATGATCTTGTGGTAACGCAGCTTGTCCGGGTTGTACTCGTCGCGACCGATGCCGGTGCCCAGCGCGGTGATCAGCGTACCCACCTGGTCGGACGCCAGCATGCGGTCGAAGCGTGCACGTTCCACGTTGAGGATCTTGCCGCGCAGCGGCAGCACCGCCTGGTTCTTGCGGTTGCGGCCCTGCTTGGCCGAACCACCTGCCGAGTCACCCTCGACAATGAACAGTTCGGACAGCGCCGGATCCTTTTCCTGGCAGTCGGCCAGCTTGCCCGGCAGGCCGGCGATATCCAGCGCACCCTTGCGGCGGGTCAGGTCGCGGGCCTTGCGCGCGGCTTCGCGGGCACGGGCAGCGTCGACGATCTTGCCGGCGATGGCCTTGGCTTCGTTCGGGTTTTCCTGCAGGAACTCTTCCAGGCGCTGGCCGAATGCGCTTTCCACGGCCGGACGCACATCCGAGCTGACCAGCTTTTCCTTGGTCTGGCTGGAGAAGCTCGGGTCCGGCACCTTCACCGACAGCACCGCGATCATGCCTTCGCGCATGTCATCGCCGGTCAGGTTGATCTTGGCCTGCTTGGCGATGCCGTTCTGCTCGATGTAGTTGTTGAGCACGCGGGTCAACGCGCCACGGAAGCCGGCCAGGTGGGTACCGCCGTCTTTCTGCGGAATGTTGTTGGTGAAGCAGTACATCGTCTCCTGGTAGGAGTCGGTCCACTGCAGCGCCACTTCCACGGTGATGCCGTTGGATTCGCCGGTTACCGAGATCACGTTCGGGTGCAACGGCGTCTTCAACTGCGCCAGATGCTCCACGAAGCTGCGGATGCCGCCCTCGTAATGGAAGTCGTCGCGGCGGCCATCACCACGCTCGTCCACCAGCACGATCTTGACGCCGGAATTGAGGAAGGACAGTTCGCGCAGGCGACGGGCCAGGATGTCGTAGTGGAATTCCACGTTGTCGTGGAAAGCCTTTACTGACGGCCAGAAGCGCAGGGTGGTACCGCGCTTGGTGCTGGGACCGACCTGCTTGAGCGGATGCAGTGCTGCGCCGTCGGCGTATTCCTGCTGGTAGTGGAAACCGCCCTGGTAGATATCCAGGACCAGCTTCTGCGACAGCGCGTTGACCACGCTGACGCCCACGCCGTGCAGGCCGCCGGAAACCTTGTAGCTGTTGTCGTCGAACTTGCCGCCTGCGTGCAGGACCGTCATCACGACTTCGGCTGCAGACACGTCGCGGTCGAGCTTCTTGCTCATCTGCTCGTGCTTGCCCGTCGGAATGCCGCGACCGTTGTCGGACACTCCGACCGAGCCGTCGGCATGGATCGTCACCGACACGTGGTCGGCATGGCCGGCGAGGGCTTCGTCGATCGAGTTGTCGACGACCTCGAACACCATGTGATGCAGGCCGGTGCCGTCATGGACGTCGCCGATGTACATACCTGGGCGCTTGCGGACAGCCTCCAGGCCTTCCAGGGCCGTAATGCTGTTGGCGTCGTAGTTGCCGTTGTTTGCCGGGGTGTTCTGTTCGTCGGTCATTGCGCTTGCCGTAGGCTCCGCAGGTCGGACACCGCTTTGAGCGATGTGCCGAGAATGAAGGGATAGCAGCCTGAATTATACCAGCCGGGGCTGAGCGGCCTTGCCGTGTCCACTATGGCACAGCCACGATCTGTGCATGTTCCACGTGGAACCGGGTGATGTTGCTCAGAGTCTCCAGTGCTGCAGGCGTTTCTGTTGCAGTGATGAATATCTGCGCCGGTGCCGCCAACAGGCGGTGCAGTACCCGGGCCTGGTGTGTGCGATCCAGCTCCGAGGCCAGATCGTCGAGCGCGATGACGGGCCACTCGCCACGCTGCTCGGCGTAATCCTCCGCCTGGGCCAGTAGACAGGCGAGGGCGGTGAGCTTGGCCTGGCCGCGTGACAGCGCATCGCGCCCCGGGATGCTCTGGAACGCCACGCTCCAGTCCGCCCGGTGTGGGCCCAGCGAGGTGTAACCCGCCTGACGGTCGCGATCGCGCGCCAACAGAAGGGCATCTGCCAGCGGAACCTCGTGCCGGCGCCAGCCGGGACTCAGATTCAGGCCGACGATTCCGAGTTGCGGAGCCAATGCCTCAGCCAGGGCGATGGTTCGGGACTGCAGCCGCTCCAGGTAGTGCTGCCGACGACTGGTCAGCGGTTCTCCCGCCTCGGCCAGCTCGTGATCCCAGGTATCGAGCATCCGCGACGGCCCGCCCTGCTTGAGCAGGGCATTGCGCTGCTTCAACGCGCGCGAATAGCGCCGCCACAAGGAAAGGAAGTCTGGTTCCACGTGGAACAGGCCCCAATCCAGAAAGCGCCGTCGCGGCTCGCCACCACCACTCACCAAGGCGTGACTGCCCGGTTCAAAGGTCACCACAGCCAGGGCGGCACACAGGTTTCCGAGTTGGGCGACGTCTTCGCCATCCAGCCGCCCCTTCCACTCCTGCCCGCTATGCCGCAACCCGGCTTTTCGCCTCTGCACGGGCAGATCACCGCGTTGCTCGTCCCATTCCACGAAGACTTCCAGGGCTTCATGGCCCTGACGCACCAGGCCATCGCGTACCCGCCCGCGGAAACTCCGCCCATAGGCCATCAGATGCAACGCTTCCAGGACGCTGGTCTTGCCAGCGCCGTTGTCACCGGTCAGCAGATTCACCCCTGGCTGGGGCGACAGCTCCACCGCATCGAAACGACGCAAGTGGTGGAGGGCAAGACGACGAATCTGCATGGGATGCGACAGACCATCCGCACATGGCGGTAGAGGGGCGGGGAATCACCCAGCTTACTGCATTGGTCAAGCCAGCCAGCGTGGATCGGACGTGGACCGGCATCAGCGGGGCGTTGCAGCCTTGGAGAACACGGGTTCCACGTGGCGGAGGCCTGCCGGCATGGAGGCGGCCGGAGACAGTGGCCGAAATCGTTCAAATCCGGCAGGAAGCCAAGGCTCAAGGCGTCCAGATTTCGCCATTCCGAAGACGGTTTCCCCGGCTCATGGCCTGACTCCACACCGAGATTGCAGTCAGTGCTCCCCAGATTTCTTGAAATCTGCGACCAAGGCCCCTGCCAGGTTCCACAGATTTCAAGAAATTCAAAGCGGCAGTTCCACGCAATCCACAGCGGGTCTGTATGACTTATACACAAGGTGTGGGCGAACTGTGGATAAAAAAGGCACTTTTCCTCGGCTGTAAAACTATCCACAGGTTCCCCCCCAGGCTTGATGGCCTATATACAGGGGGTTTCAACCCTATAAAAGCTTTTTAAAACAGACACATAGCCTACTTTTACATGAAATCTGGCCCTACCATCACCACCAAGCTTTTGATTTATACCCAGATTTAGAAGCTAGGGAAGCGCCGAAATTCCACAAACGAGGCCTGTGGACAGAGAGGTCAGCACGCAGGCGGAAGCCGCTGGTTCGGATCCCGCTGCGTGCTCATATCCAACGTGTCTCGTCATCTCAGCATGTGGATTCCACAGCTGGCTTCCCGGGACCGTGGGTTCCATGCGCCGACAACCCATCAGGGCAACGTGGATGCTCTCATCTGCAGGAGCCGCCAAGGGCGGCGGTAAGCATTCGCAACGATGCTCCACGTGGAACAAAAAAAAGACGCCCGGGAGATCCCGGGCGTCCATGTGTTCCACGTGGAACGGCGAAGCTGTCAGAGACGCAACGGCATCACCACATGACGCGACTTCTCGCTGCTCGATTCACGCACCAGCGCCGAGGAATTGGAATCGCGCAACTGGATGATCACTTCTTCGTCGCGCAGGGCGGAGAGGGCATCCAGCAGGTAGTTCACGTTGAAGCCGATGGCCAGGTCGCTGACCGTGGTGTCGGCCTCGATCTCTTCCTGGGCTTCTTCCTGCTCCGGGTTGTGCGCGCTGATCTTCAGGTTGCCCGGCGAAACTTCCACGCGGATGCCGCGGTACTTCTCGTTGGACAGGATCGCAGCACGCTGCAGCGAGGCACGCAGTGCTTCGCGATCAACCTTCACCTCGCGGTCGGCACCAATCGGAATCACTGCCTCGTAGTCCGGGAAGCGACCGTCGATCAGCTTCGAAGTGAAGGTGACATCGTCGCGCTTCACGCGAACGTGGCTACGGCCGACTTCCAGTTCGATCTCGCGATCACCGCTTTCCAGCAGGCGCTGCAACTCGGTCACGCCCTTGCGCGGCACGATGATCTGGCGCTTGGAACCGCTGGGCTTGGCCAGATCGGTTTCGCACAGGGCCAGGCGATGGCCGTCGGTGGCGACGGTGCGCAGCGCATCACCGCGCAGGTCGAACAGCAGGCCGTTGAGGTAATAGCGCACGTCCTGCTGGGCCATCGCGAACGCAGTGCGCTCGATCAGCTCCTTCAGGGTTGCTTCGCCGATCGCAACACGCTCGGTGGCTTCCACTTCGTCCACCGACGGGAAGTCGTTGGAGGGCAGGGTGGCCAGGGTGAAGCGGCTGCGTCCTGCCTGCACGGTGATCTTGTCACCGGTCTGCGAGACGGTGATCCGGCTGCCATCAGGCAAGGCGCGGATGATCTCGAACAGCTTGCGGGCGGGAATGGTGGTTTCGCCGTCCTGGGCATCTTCAACCGCGATCCGCGACACCATCTCCACTTCCAGGTCGGTACCGGTCAGCGACAGCTGGCCGTTCTGCACCTGCACCAGGAAATTGGCCAGAACCGGAAGGGTCTGGCGGCGTTCGACCACGTTGACGACCTGTGCCAACGGCTTGAGAAAGGCTTCGCGCTGCAGTGTGAAACGCATGTGGTTCCGTGCCCCTATGCTTTAAAAAAATGTGGAATAAATCAAAAGCTTGGTGGTGCTGGTAGAGCCAGAATCGCTGGAAAACACAGCTAAGTCTTTATAAACAAAAGGGTTTCAGGCTTCGAAACCCTCTGCATTACCAGCCCCCAAGGGGTGGGGAAAGCTGTGGATAAATCTTCCGGGAAATCCAACGGCATTTTTATCCACACCCTGTCCCGCGCTTGCTACCGGATTCTGCACCGTTTTATGCGGTGACGCCTCATCGGCGTACGTGCATCATTCGCTCAGCTTCCGGATCAGCTTGTCCCAGTCCTCGCGGAGCTTGCCGTCGGCTTCCATCAGGGTGCGGATCTGCCGGCAGGCATGCAGCACCGTGGTGTGATCGCGACCGGCAAAGGCGTCGCCGATTTCGGGCAAGCTGTGTTCGGTCAGTTCCTTGGTCAGCGCCATGGCAACCTGGCGCGGACGGGCCAGCGACCGGGTCCGACGCTTGGACAGCAGATCCTTGATCTGCAGCCCGTAGTAATCGGCAACGGTTTTCTGGATGTTGGGAATGCTGATCGCCTGCTGCTGGGCGCGCAGCAGGTCGCGCAGGGTTTCCTGGGCGAATTCGGTGGTGATCGCACGGCCGGTGAAATTGGCGCGGGCGGTCAGGGTATTCAGCGCACCCTCGAGGTCGCGCACATTGGAGCGCATCTTCTTGGCAATCAGGAACGCAACGTCATCGGGAATCTCGGCACCACGCTCGCGGGCCTTGGCCAGCACGATCGCAGCGCGGGTCTCGAAGTCCGGCGGCTCGATGGCGACCGACAGGCCCCAGGCAAGCCGCGACTTCAGGCGCGCTTCCAGGCCTTCGACTTCGCGCGGATAGCGGTCGCAGGTCAGGATGATCTGCTGCTTGCCATCGAACAACGCGTTGAAGGTGTGGAAGAACTCTTCCTGGGTGCGATCCTTGCCGGCGAAGAACTGGATGTCATCGATCAGCAGCGCGTCGACCTGCTGGAACTGGCGCTTGAACTGATCCATGGTCTTTTCCTGCAAGGCCCGGATCATCGCGCTGAAGAACTGTTCCGAACGCAGGTACAGCACCTTGGCGGCCGGATTGGCCTGACGCATCGCGTTGCCGGCGGCGAACATCAGGTGGGTCTTGCCCAGGCCGGTGCCCCCGTACAGCAGCAGCGGATTGTGCGCGCGGTCGCCCGGCTTCTGCGCCGCCTGGAATGCTGCGGCCAGGCCCAGCTGGTTGCTGCGGCCTTCCACGAAGTTGGCGAAGGTGTAGTGGTTGTCCAGGTTGCCGGCAAAGGGAACCTGCGGCTGCACTGGCGCCTGCGCCGAATGGCTGGAAACCGGCGCGATCTGCGCGTCCACGGGCCGCGGACGCGAGCCGATTTCAAGAAATACGTCGCCGAAACCGGCAAAGTGGGTGACCAGCTCGCGGATCCGCGGCAGGTACAGTTCGCGCACCTGATCGACAATGAAGGCATTCGGTGCATACAGCACCAGGCTGTCAGCGCGCAGATCTGCCTGCAGCGGCTTCAACCAGGTGTGAACATCCTCGGGCGGGAACTCCGCCTCGAGTCGCTCGAGACTACGTGACCAGGCATCCAT